>NZ_JAINFC010000337.1 GCF_020740835.1 Streptomyces sp. UNOC14_S4 | reverse complement strand
GGACCGGGTCAGGGGAGGGGTCGGGGCAGGCGCTGGATCAGGTGTTGCTCGTGCCCCACTCGTCCTCGTCGGCGGCGCGCTGCTCGCGCAGGGAGCGGACCCGTTCGCCCACCGAGGGCGGCAGGCGATCGCCGACCCGGTCGGCGGCCCTCTCGAACACCTTGGAGGCGATGGCCCGGCCGTTCTGGGCGGCCGACTCCACGGTGTTGCGCACGGCCGGGTTCTGCGCGACCCGCTGCGCTCCCTTGCGCAGCTGTTCATACCGCTCGCGGCCGGCTCGCGCGCCGAGCACGTACCCGACGGCTGCCCCGATGACGAACGTCAGCCGGTACCGCATCACGCTCCACCCTTCCCTTTGGTCCCTCGTGCCCCACACGTCTCGTGGTGCCGCCGGGCTGTGCTCGGCGCCTACCCGCCGGGTGCGAAGGTCACTCCCGGGGTACCGATTGGCGGAGCACCCCCCTGCTTGCGCTAATGTATGTCTCGCAGCGAGCGCCCGCCGCCCCGGAGACAGGGAGGCAGGGCATTCGAGGCACACGCGACATTCCCCTGTAGCTCAATTGGCAGAGCAGCCGGCTGTTAACCGGCAGGTTACTGGTTCGAGTCCAGTCGGGGGAGCGCGATCCCCTGTAGCTCAATTGGCAGAGCAGCCGACTGTTAATCGGCAGGTTACTGGTTCGAGTCCAGTCGGGGGAGCCAGCAGGACAGGACCCCTCGACAGGGGTCCTTTTTTGCATCTGGGGGGAACCAAACACAGGGTGATCGAAGTCCTCAAGGTCAGGTCGGTCACGTGATGGGCCCCCACCAGGGCAGCAGATCGTATGAGCGGCTATGCTGCGGCAGACGGCGCGCACAGTTGTGCGCGACGCGCCGTGAACGGGGCGGTAGCTCAGCCGGTTAGAGCAGCGGACTCATAATCCGTCGGCCGTGGGTTCGAGTCCCACCCGCCCCACCACGCGGCACAGGTGCAGAAACGATCTGGCCTGGTCATAGAACGCCCTGGCTGGTCTCGACCAGCCAGGGCGTCGTGCTGTCCGGCCAGGAGCGCTTGCCTTTTCCTACTCGTTTGACACAATCGCTGTATGTCCGAGGCGTCGTACAGCATCGGTGAGGGCCCGGCGACGCGGGTGAGCCTGTCGCTCCCGGAGGGGACGGCCGAGGCGATCCGTGCACGGGTCGGCAAGCGTGAGTTTTCCGCGTTCATCACGGCCGCGGTCGAGAGGGAACTGCGCGGTCAGGTCCTGGACGACTATCTGGCCGACTACGAGCAGAGGAAGGGACCGCTGCCCGAGCCGGTACGCGAGCGTGCGCGGAAAGTTTTCGACGAGGTGTTCGCCGAGGAAGACCAGTGGCCCGTCGCAGGCTGAGCCACGACGGGACGCTCGTCCTCGACAGCGAAGGGCTGTCCAAACTCTTGGGCGACGATGAGCACGTGGTCGCCCTGGTCACCGAGGCACGGCGACGGGGCATGGAAGTGGTGATCTGCGCGCTCACCATCATCGAGGCAGTGCACGCCCGGACGAACAGAGCGCGGCTGAGCTGGCTGCTGTCAGGGCTGCGGGTGGTCCCGGTGGGTGACGAGGAGGCGAAGGCCGCCTCGTCACTTCTGATGGCGGCCGGCCTCCACGGCCACAAGTACGCCATCGACGCCGCAGTGGCCGAGACGGCTCTGCGTCAGCAGCGCCCTGTGGTGATGCTGACCTCTGACATCGACGACATGACCAAGCTGTGTGGCGACCGGGTCCGCCTCGTCGCAGTGTGAGCCTTCCCATGGCGGTCCGCTGGACGGTGATGGCGACGGTCACTGGAGTCGGCCCGGTTGCGACATGTCCCGCTGCTCAGCGGGTACCTGGCGGTTTGGGCCAAAGCGCGCCTGTGCAAGCCGCGTCCAGAAGGTCGCCCAGGCGTAGCCAGGCTGTGGCACCGGCGTGGCTGGCCGGGGAGTTCACGAACCGCTTCCAGGCATCTTCATCCGTACCCAGCGCGGCGAACACCACGGAGACCACCGCAGGGTGGGCGCTGTCGTAACGATCGCCCCGGGCGCGCAGGGCCGACCATGCCGGAAGGGCGCGTACGAGTTCGGGGCCGGTGCCCGGCCGGTTCAGGAGCATCCGGGTCCACGCTTCGCGCCACGACGGTCCGCCGCCCAGCTCCTTTCGCAGGTCGGTGGTCAGACGAAGCAGTACGGACTCTGCCGAGCTGTGCCTTCTCAGCACATCGGCAAGGACGGTACTGGAGCGGCAGCCGCTCGCGGCGAGGGAGAGAAGCGCCTTCTCCACGAGCGAGTCGTCACCGGGATGCCGGTCCAGATACGCGCTCAGGGCCTGCTCCTGGACGGCCGCCAGCTCGCGTACCGTCACGCTCTTCGGATCCCCGAGCGCGACACGGCGCCAGGAGCCGGCCTCCGGGGGCGGATCGGCCAGGATCCGCTCCACCTGGCCGAGGATTTCCTCGATGCGCCTGACCTCGTCGTAGCGGGGACGGGCGCTCGGGTGATGGCGGCTCAGCCGGGTCCGCGCATCCCGGATGATCGGACGGATACCGGATACGACGTCCTCGGTGACAGCGGGGAGGTGGAGCAGCATGTCCCGGACCCAGCCCACATCGTCCGGGGTGATGGCCGAATAACGGTCACGCGGCTCCCAGTAGGGAAGAGCACGGGCAGCGGTCTCCGCGAAGAGTGCCGCCAGCGCGGCGAGGGTTTCGGCCGGTGCGCGCCACTCGACCTCTCGGTAGCCGTCCTTGGCCTGTGCCGGGTTGAGGAGGTGGTGCCAGGTATCCGATGCCGAGCTCTGTGCCCAGTGGACCGGGGCGCGACATCCCCAGTCCAGTAGATACGTGCTGGTTCTGGTCAGGGACTCCCGGAAGTGGGTGCGCTGCTCCTCTGGCAAGGCCGTCAGCTCCGAGGCCAGGCGGTCGAGAATCTCTTCCTGGTCCGCTCCGTCCCGGCGCATGCGGCAGCCCTGGGCCAGCAGGACATTGAAGTGGAACCGTTCGAGGTCGGCCTTGGCGAGTTCGGTCAGCAGCGCCGGATCGACCGTCCACGGTATGACGCCGAGCAGTACGTCGTGGATCGGCCGCCCGGCGGTGCCGTCGCTTGCCCACTCGACGAACTGCCGCTGCCGGTCGGGGTGCCGGGTGAGTACCCGGCGCCACATGCTCTCCCATGCGCGGTGTGCGGCCTTATGCCTGTCCAGCCACGCTTCGGTGTCCTCACCGCTCTGTGGCGCCTCGCTGTGGGGCGCCGTGGGCAGGACGTCGCGAGCTGCTTCGAAAACGAGGTCGTGCAGTCGGCCCTGCGCGAACATGACCTGGGCCGGAGTGGGCTTCTCCAGCAGATCGGGCGTCATGGGAAGAGGAGTGGTGCCGCTGAGGGATCTCAGTGTCCGCGCGACGGCCGATGCCAGCCGGTCGTCGGCGCTCGGGCCGGCGAGCAGGGCGAGCTGGTGCGGGGAGCACTGTTTCAGCACTTGGTCACGGAGCGACGTGGTACACGACGGGTGTCCGAGGGCACGTACCGCCAGGCTCAGCGACGTGTCGAAGTAGTAGGGTTCCTGCGCTCGTTCCAGGTCCGCCGCCACGGCTGCTTCCAGCAGCCACCCAGGCGCTTCTTCCGCGTAGGGGCCTGACAGCAGGGCTTCGGCGAGGGCGGAACGGTCCGGTCGGGACTGCGCCGACCTCAGGTGTTCTCCCGCGATCCGCACCACTGGCTCATCTGCTCCGCGACCTGCCAGAGCCGTGCAGAGGAACTCGGCGGGGAGCAAGGGGGCCTTCATGATGAGCGCTCCTGGAGATTCGCCTGTGCCCCTGGACGTATCAGCAGGGCGTGGAGTGGCTTGGTGCGAGTGGGATCGAGGACTTCGAGCCAGCCGTCGCCGTCGGCCAGACGGTGGGGGATGGCCCGGTAGTGACGCCACTTCCAGTTGATCCACCAGCGAGGTTCGACGAGCTCGCCCCGCGTGGACGCGGGAAGCTGCTCGCCTGCAAGCTCGATGTCACAGAGGTCGGCGCCCAGGCTCCTCAAGTGATTCAGGGAGGCAAGCGCGGCGCGGCGCAGCGGGCTGTCGGCTTTCCACCGGTCGTCGATCGCCCATGCCGTCGTGCGCCCCAAGGGCATGACCTGGTTGTCCGGGAGAGTGAGGCGCGAGACCGTGATCCGGCCAGTTTTCCTCCACTCGATCACGTCATGGCGGACCGCTCGCGGAATGTGCCGGTCAAGTCCCTCGAATTCTTCGATCATGTCGTCGCGTGGTGCCCGGCCGGCGTCCGGGTCCTCCTCGATGGAGCGCAGCACAGAGAGCGATTGCTCCAAGCTGTCGCCGCGGCGCCACAACGGAAGCATGCGGGCGCCTTCCTGTTCCAGATGTTCACGCTCCGAGGCGTCCCACAGGAACTGGATTCCGCGTCGGCGCCCGATCAGAGCCTGACGCAGGTCGACATGAGGGTCCCTGCCCGAGGAGACCATGAAGGAGACGAATCGGGCGTTCATCTCTTTGTCCCGGTGGTAGCCGACCGCCACATCGACGTCGTTCGGCTCCAGGGCCCCTCGCGCGTACGAACCGAACAGATACACCGCGTCGACCAGGCACAAAGGCCATTCCTGCCCCTCGTCGAGGCGTCGCAGCATGTCTTCCAGTAACGCGGTGGCACGCTCTCGCTTCACCAAGTCCCTCCCCACTTGTGCGCATTCGGGACAAGCGTAGGGTCAACCACTGACATGGCCGGGGAAGCCGCAGGCCAGGGGACCGGGGCGGCCCACTTCCCCAGCGGTTCAGCTCTCCGCCAGGACGATGACGTGGTCGTCCTCGCCCAGGGTCAGGGGTTCGCCCTTCGGGGGGTTGAGGTGGACGCCGTAGGACGGGGGGCGGTCTCCCTCGTGGCTCAGGCGGTAGCCGATGGCGGTCTCGCCGCGGAGGCGGGCCGCGGCGACGACCGTGGTGAAGTTGGCCTCGGCGCCCGGGCGGAGGTAGCGCGGTGCGGGCTTGAGGTAGATCTCCGAGCCGGCCGGGTCGAAGAGGTCGGCGAAGACGGCGTGCAGGTCGGGGTTCTCCGCCAGCTGGGTCAGCAGCAGACAGGTCAGCTTGGTGCTGACGATGAAGTCGTCGGCCTTGGTGACCTGAGCCACTTCGCGGTTGCTGTCGATGTTCATCTCCGTGACGATCGAGTACGGGTCGCCGAGGCCCACCTCGATGTCGCGCAGGTGCAGCAGGGTCACCAGCGTCCGGTCGTCCGCGAGTCCGGGGTCGGTGGACTCGTCCGCGAGCACGACGATGTGCCGGTAGCCGCCGAGGTCGAGCGACTCCAGGGCCTTCCTGCTGGTCGGGTCGCAGTACTGGTAGTCCATCGTCAGGTGCTCGTACGCGGCCGTCAGGCCCTCGGCGGGGTGTACGGGCGCGGCGACGTCGACGGCCGAGCCGGGGCAGGCGAGCTGGTCCAGCAGCGCGACGATCTTCGGGGCGCGGGAGTTCCAGCCGATCAGCAGGGTGCGGTCCGGGGCGGGTGGTGTGCCCGGTACGGAGACGATCGCGGAGGCGATCACGGGCGGGAGCGTGCCGCCGGGGTCGGCGAGCCGGATGAAGACGTCGTCCTCGGCGATGAGGATCACGTCGTCGGCCGGGCCGATCACCGTGTCCATCGGCGGGTTGACCAGCACCGAGCCGTCCGGCCCGCGCAGCCCGGCGGGGATGCCCAGGGCGTAGCGGTCCAGCGCCTCGCCGTAGGTCAGGCCCGCCAGCGACGGCTCGTGCCGGATGTAGAACTCGTTGCCGATGAAGCTGAGCAGCTCGTCGCAGACCGCCGACAGGCCGGACTGCCGGTGCGACTGCGCCACGAGCCGGACGGCGAAGTCGTCCGCGTCGATCACCAGGCCGCCGTCGCCCGCCGCGATCCGGGCGACGGCGAGGTTGTCCGACTCCTGCACCGCCGCGACCACCGGCGGCCGGGGGCCCGTCCAGGGCCGGTTGTTCAGCAGCAGCAACACCTTGATGACCTGGGTGTCGCGGTCCTCGCCGACCGGCGGCAGCACCAGGACCGCCTTGGCCTCATCGGGGCTCACCAGCTCCAGGTCCGCCCGCTTCAGGGGGCTTCCGGACCGGCAGATCACATGGGTGCGGCCCGTGTCGGGCACGCGCAGCCGGATCTGCTCGTCCATGTCGACCTTGTCCACGTCGGCGAGGATCACCACGCACGAGCGGCGCTCGCTCTGATTGGCCTCCACCAGCTCCGCGACCACCGTGAACACCTGCTCCGACCAGCCCAGCACGATCGTGTGGCCCCGCTCCAGCAGCTGTGAGCGGCCCTTGCGCAGCCGCTGGATGCGGTGGTCGAGGCCCGTGGTCAGCACACCGATGAGCGCGCTGACGATGAAGATCCCGCCGATGGTCGCCGTCAGCATCAGCAGCAGGAACAGCGGCGCGCCCTTGTCGCCGCCCATCGTGCCGGGGTCGAGGGTGCGCAGCATGCTCATCCACGCCACGCCCGCCCAGCCGCCGTTGGCCTCGGTGTCCTCGTCCGTGAAGGCCACCACCAGCACGGTGACCACCGCGATCAGAACGACCGAGGCGAGCCCCAGCCAGCCGATCAGGGCGGGCGTGCCCCGGTCCATGGTGCTGTCGAACCAGTACCGCAGCCGGCCCCGCAGACGGATGCGCGTCATCGCCACCGCCCTCCGGCCCCGGCGGGGCCTCCCGGCACCCGGTGGCGGGAGCTGACGGACCGTGAGTGATCATTTAAGGGGCCGCGGTGGGGCGATTCGTCCCGTACGGCCCGTCCTGACGCGTATTCCGATCCCCATGCCGATCCCCATACCGATACCGATTCCGAGATGAAACGAGGCCGGTTCCCGTGAACTCCCGCACCCCCCGTACAGCCCTCGCCCTGGTCCTGCTGGGCGCCGTGCTCGCGGGCTGCTCCACGTCCCACGACGACGGCGGCGACAAGGGGAAGCCGGGCACGGCGCGGGCGGCGCTCGGCGAGCTGCCGGTGAAGAAGGCCGCCTCGAAGGACGGCTACGACCGCGAGGGGAAGTTCGGGTCCGCCTGGTCGGACTCGACGAGCGCCCCCGGCTCGGGGAACTCCTGCGACACCCGCAACGACATACTGGCCCGCGACCTGAAGGACACGCGGTTCAAGGGCGGGTCGAAGTGCGTGATAGACGGCGGGACGCTGGACGACCCGTACACGGGCCGGAAGATCCGCTTCCAGCGCGGGCCGAAGACCTCCTCCGCGGTCCAGATCGACCACCTCGTGGCCCTGTCGAACGCGTGGCAGACGGGCGCGCGGAAGCTGAGCCAGTCCCGGCGCGAGGCCCTCGCCAACGACCCCCTCAACCTCGTCTCCGCGGACGGCCCGGCCAACATGGGCAAGGGGGACAAGGACGCGGCGGCGTGGCTGCCCGCGAACAAGGGCTTCCAGTGCGCCTACGTCGCGCGGCAGATCGCGGTGAAGAAGGAGTACAGGCTCTGGGTGACGGACGACGAGCGCAAGGCGATGGACAAGGTGCTGGACACCTGCCCGGACGAGCCGCTGCCGACGGGCGGTACGCGGGGCGTGGCACTGAAGTCGTAACGGGTGCCGGGCGGCGACGGCGCCGCCCGGCACTCTCTGCGGTACGTCCTGCGGTACGTCCTGTCGTTCCTCGTGCGGTGTCCCTCGGGGCGTTTCCCGCGGTGCCTTCCGTGGCGTCCCCCGGGACGCCCCTCGGGGCGGGCGTCGCGCCGGGCTCAACGGCGGGTCTCCCGCAGGGCCGAGTGCAGGAACGGGAGCACGCCCCGTTCCAGCAGCGCCTGCTGCCACACGCGGCGCGAGCGGGAGACCTCGGTCTCCGGCTCCTCCGGCGGCTCCCCGTCCTCCTCCTGGGCGGGCCGCTGCCGCACCGCCGTGAGCAGCAGCGCGCCTATCGACACCACCGCCGCCACGACCGCGATGACCGCGGTCGTCCAGCCCGCGGTCACCAGGCCGTCCGCCAGGTGCTCCTGAGTGCCCGTGAGCCGGAGGCCGTAGCCGAGCAGGAGGAAGGCCGCGGCGGCCACCGCGGCCAGCGTCGGCACGAGCACGCCCAGCGCTCCGAGCAGCCCGCCCGCGTCGGGGCCGGACGCCGTGGCGTCCGCCGCCGGCGCCGGTTCCTGCCCGGCGACGGCGGTGCGCTGCTTGAGGTAGTCGCGGTACTCGTCGGCCGCCGTGGCCGCGATCTCCGCGCGGGCGCGCAGCGCCATGGAGCGCAACTGCTCCACGCTCACCGGCGCCTTGGCCGTCCCCGCGCCCCGCACCGCGTCCCTGATCTCCGGGAAGTGCAGGGCCTGTTGTACGACATACTCGAAGTCGGGTGTGTCCTCGATCCGAAGGTGGTCAAGACTGTCCATGGGCGCCCCCGGTGCCAGTGGGTCCGTTGTCGTCCTGTCCGCCGCGCACTGCCGGGCGCGTGCCCGGTGCCGGCCAGGCGGACCCCATGACACTTCCCTACTTGCGCAACCTCTAAAGTGTTGCGCACGGACCGGGACCGCGCGGTGGGCCCGCGGGCGGCGGGGGGT
>NZ_JAINFC010000336.1 GCF_020740835.1 Streptomyces sp. UNOC14_S4 | reverse complement strand
CGCCGCCCTCCAGCGCGACGTGGACCGTCGCGAGCAGGCCGTCGACCTGGTCCGCGCGTTCGCCTCGTACGAGGAGCTGGGCGATCACGGGATCACCGAGCTGGCCGAGGCCCGCGCCCTCGCCGACGGCCTGTCGGACAGCCTGTGCGCGTACGGCGAGCAGGCCGAAGCGGCCCTGC
Source organism: Streptomyces sp. UNOC14_S4 (assembly GCF_020740835.1). Classification (GTDB taxonomy): domain Bacteria; phylum Actinomycetota; class Actinomycetes; order Streptomycetales; family Streptomycetaceae; genus Streptomyces. Next base: position 8,358 of record NZ_JAINFC010000336.1, on the reverse strand, counting down.
ACTTCCTCCTCACCTCTGGAGCGAACCAGTGACGACCGAGCCCAACACCGACGACCCCGCCGTCGCGTACGCGGCAGCGCCGAGCATCATCGCGGAAATCTCCTGGGTGACCGCGCAGAGCAGCGCCTTCATCCGCAGCGAGCCGGACCGCGAGTTCTGGCTCCGCAAGGCCGCGGTGTTCGACCGCATCGCGGTCAAGGAAGCCGCCATGTACGTCCCGCGGCAGACCACCGACGTGGTCGAGACCGCCGTCGAGGCGGCGCGAGCCCTGGTCCAGTACGACATCGCGCACCGCGGCTTGAGCCTCAAGGGGGCCGAGCTGGTCACCGATGAGGACCACCGCGAATACGTCCGCCACCAGTACCACGAGTGGCTCCTCGCACAGCACTTCTGATCTCACCCGGGGCAGCGGCCAACCCGTCAAAGCAGCCCGCTGCCCCGGCCTCCCCATCCCAACCAGGAACCAGGAGGTGCCATCAGGATGCACCACATTCGTACCCGCCGTCTGCGGGGTGCCCCTTTGAGGGGTGCCGAGCGCCGACGGCGCGCCGTCCGACTCACCGAGCGCGGTGGCGATGACGCCGCAGCTGGCCTGCCCCAGCTCTTCCGCCCGGCGGAAATCGCCAAGGCCCTCGGCTGCTCCGAGTGGTGGCTGAAGGAACAGGCGCGCCGACAGCGAATTCCCTTCACCCGGGTGGGCGGGGCCTACCGCTTCACGGCTGAGCACGTTGCCGAGATCATCGCTCTCTTCGAGGAGCGCCCTCGGGATCCGGAGCCGTCGGTGGTCGATAACCCGCGCCCCCGCCAGCCGAAACACGCGACCGCTGGTCTCCGAGCCAAGCCGCCCCGCCGAGTCAGCTGTCCGTCCTCCTCGCCCACCGCTGCGTGACCCACTGAAGAGAGGAGGGGAACAGTGGGATTCGGCGAAAAGCTCAACGGCTATTACCGTGCCCGCTACTGGGTTGGCCCTGGTCAGCTCCGCACCGTGGTGGACGAACGGGGCAAGGCAGTCCGGTACCGCACCAAGAGGGATGCTGCGAAGGCCGCGAACGACCACGAAGCGAGGGCCCGGCAGGGGACCGGCACGGTAGCGTCCGCGGGAACGGTGGTTGAGCCTGCCTCGGTTGCTGTGCAGGTCTCGACGGCTCCGCAGGCTGAGATCACCTTCAGCGAGTACGTGAACCAGTGGTACGAGGATCAGGACCTCGCGCGGTCCACCATGCAGAACTACAAGCGGCACATCGAGGAGCACCTACTTCCTGAATTCGGGGACAGGTCCCTCGCGGAGATCTCACGCAGCGACGTGACGTCCTGGGACAAGAAGGAAAGAGCGGTCTACAAGCCGGCCAGCGTGAAGACCTGGCGCAGCACCCTGCACCTTGTCTTCGCGGATGCCGTGGACGAAGGTCTTCTGACCGCCAATCCGGCGGCCAGGCGGCGTGGCCGCGGTAGGCGTGCCGGGCGTTCGCGAAACCGCAGCGCGGAGAAGGTGACCACGGATTCGCTCGGCATGCTGCTGATCGCCGAACGGGCGTCGTTGCTCTCCGGCCGTGACGACGAGTTCGTCGCCGAGATCACCAGGGGATACACCGGCATGCGCTGGGGCGAGAGCACCGGGCTGGAGCCCGAGTTCTGCCGCCCCAAGACGGTGCGGGTGGAGTGGCAGCTCTACGAGCTGGATTCCGGCGAGCTGCACCGCTGCCCGCCGAAGGACGACTCGTACCGGGACATCGACTCGCCGGAGTTCCTGTCGGCCTTGATCTCCGATCACATTGCGCGGACCAGTCCGAAGCCGTGCAGGTGCCATGGACTGAGGTACACGTTCAGCGGCCATGGCGAAGCCAACGACATGGCGCCGCGCTCCGGCGTGAAGCTGGTCGATGTCGCTCGTCGGGCCGGGGTCTCCGTCGGAACGGTGTCGAACGCGCTGAACCGCCCGGAGACGGTCCGGGAGGAGACCCGGATCAAGGTTGAGGTCGCTATCGCGGAGCTCGGCTATGTACGCGGTGCCCTCCCTGGGGAGACAGCGGCTCATCCCCGGCGGTCGGGGTACGCCACCTGGGTGCTCCAGCCGGCCGTCACAGGCTGGTACCCGCCGAAGGCTCCGCAGGAGGCGCGCCCCGTGCCCGTACTCGCCGAGCCCTGGCCTGGAGTGCCCGCGCGGGGGAGAGGAGCCTCGGACCGCGCCGAGGCGTGCTGGGTGCCGATCGCACGTGGCTTCACAGCACAGAGCTCCCGCCACACGCACAAGGCGATCATGGAGGAGCTGGGGACACCGCCGAAGCTCATGGACGAGCGGCTCGGGCACGAGGACGGGTCGGTGCAGTCCCGCTACTCGCACGTCACCCCGAAAATGCGCAGACGCCTCATGGGCGGACTGACCGCGGAATGGGAGACCTCGCTGAGGGCACGGCGTGCGATGTGTCCCAGATCACCCGTCCGAGTCCTCGATGAGCTGCTGAGAGCGCTTCGGTAGGAGGGCTCCGCGCTGGAGCGACTTTCTTGATCCACTCCAGGATCACTCCAGAAGCGCCGTCCAGGCGCGCAAAAAACACCTCAGGCCCGGTCTTCTCTTCCGAGAAGACCGGGCCTGAGGTGCTGTTTCACCTGTCGGGGTGGCGGGATTTGAACCCACGACCTCTTCGTCCCGAACGAAGCGCGCTGCCAAGCTGCGCTACACCCCGATCGTTGCCGTAGTTCCTGTTTTCGCAGGTCCCCGGTGCAACGAGCTCTACTTTAGCGGACTGGGGCCCGGAGGTGAAATCCGATTCCCAAGGGGTGGGTGGAGGCGGGGCGGGGTCAGTCGCGGTCGCGCGGGGTGAGGGTGAGGAGAGTGGCCTCCGGAGGGCAGGCGAAGCGGACCGGGGTGTAGCGGTTGGTGCCGCAGCCGGCCGATACGTGGAGGTAGGAGCGGTGGCCCCCCGCGCGGTGGGTGGAGAGGCCCTTCACCCGCTCGGGGTCGATGTCGCAGTTGGTGACCAGCGCGCCGTAGAAGGGGATGCAGAGCTGGCCGCCGTGGGTGTGCCCGGCGAGGATCAGCGGGTAGCGGTCGGCGGCGAAGGCGTCGAGGACCCGCAGGTACGGCGCGTGGACCACGGCCATGGAGAAGTCGGCGTCCTCGCGGGGGCCGCCCGTCACCTCCGCGTAGCGGTCGCGCTTGATGTGGGGGTCGTCCAGGCCGGTGAGCGCGATGTCGTAGCCGTCGATCTTGAGGCTGCCCCGGGTATTGGTGAGGTTTGCCCAGCCCGCGGCGTCGAAGCCGTCGCGCAGGTCCTCCCAGGGGTTGTGGATCACGCCGACGGCCGGGGCGTTGCCGTTGAGGCCGTGGCGGCCCGTGGCCCGCTCCATCAGGTAGCGCGCGGGGTTGCGCAGCTTGGGGCCGTAGTAGTCGTTCGACCCGAAGACGTACGCGCCGGGGAACTCCATCAGGGGGCCGAGGGCGTCGAGCGTCTCCGGCACCCCTTCCGGGTCGGAGAGGTTGTCCCCCGTGTTGATCACGAGGTCCGGTCGGAGCCCGGCCAGCGACTGGAGCCAGCGCTGCTTCTTGCGCTGTCCGCCGACCATGTGGATGTCGGAGACCTGGAGCACCCGCAGCGGGCGCATGCCCGGTGGCAGGACGGGCACGGTGACCCGTCGCAGGCGGAAGGAACGGACCTCGAAGCCGGCGGCGTAGGCGAGGGCGGCCGCGCCTGCGGCCGTGATTCCCAGGGGTACTCCATATCGAGCGCGCATACGTCCATGGTCGCAGACCGCGCACATGCCGTGAGCTCCCCGGTCGCCTCCTGTGGATAACCCCGTGAGGGCGATCGCCCGGTCCGTCAGGGGGAGTTGCGCGCGTCGCGAGCTCCTGTCGGTGCCGGGCGCCAGGCGGGCGTTTCAGGGGCCTCAGCGGGGCGGCGACCGGCCCCTCCCGCGTTAATGCAGGGCGCCCCGTGCCGGCGAGTGCGAAGATTGCGGCATGACCACGCTCAAGTCCAGGCTCCACGACGACCTCACGGCTGCCATCAAGGCCCGTGACGAACTGCGCTCCTCCACCCTCCGCCTCACCCTCTCCGCCATCGCCTACGAGGAGACCGCCGGCAAGACCGCCCGCGAGCTCTCCGACGACGAGGTCATGAAGGTGATCACGCGCGAGGCGAAGAAGCGCCGCGAGGCCGCGGACGCGTTCGAGAAGGGCGGCCGGGCCGAGCAGGCCGAGCGTGAGCGGGCGGAGGGCGAGGTGCTCGCCGAGTACCTGCCCAAGCAGCTGTCGGACGAGGAGCTGAGCACCCTCGTCGCCGAGGCCGTGGCCGAGGCCAGGGCGGGCGGCGCCGAGGGCCCGAAGGCCATGGGCGCCATCATGAAGATCGTGAACCCGAAGGTGGCGGGCCGCGCCGACGGCAGCCGCGTCGCCGCCGAGGTGAAGCGCCTGCTCGCGGGCTGATCCGGAGCCCGTCCGCTGTTCGGCGGACGGCCCTGCCCGCGCGCACCCGCCGCACAGCACCGCACAGCACAGGGGCGCCCGGACCTTCACGGTCCGGGCGCCCCTGTGTGCGTCACCTGCGCGTCATCTGTGCGGGCCGGGCTCAGTGCCCCTTGTCGCCGCCGCCCGCCGGGCCCGCCGATCCGGCCGGGCCCGTCGCACCTCCCGGGTTGGGCTTGTCGCCGCGGCCGGCGCTGCCGCCCGTCGCCGGGGTGCCACCGGTGACCGGGCCACCGTTCCCCGTGGCGGGATCGTCGCCGGTGGCGCCGTTGCCGTTCGCCCCGCCACCGCCGGTGGCCTGGGCGCCGCCGTTCGTCCTGCCGCCACCGTTCGCCTGGCCGTCGCCGGTGGCCTGGCCACCGCCATTGGTCTGGCCCTGGCCGCTGCCCCGGCCGTGTCCCCTCGACGAGCCGTTGCCGTTGCCGCTGCCCGCCGCCGGGTCGGTACCGCCGGTGCCGCCGCCTGCCGGGCCCGCGTCGATGGTCGCCCCGCCGAAGACCGGGGCCGGCCTGCCCTCCAGCGCGCCGTTCATGGCGTCGCGCCAGATCGGGCCCGGGGTGTCACCGCCGTAGACCTTGTCGTGGTAGACACCGCCGATGGTGATGCCCTCCATCTCGATGTCCTTGCCGGGGCCGCCGACCCAGACCGCGCCCGCCATGTTCGGGGTGTAGCCGACGAACCAGGCGGCGTGGCGGCCGTCCGTCGTACCGGTCTTGCCCGCGCTGTCACGGCCGTCCAGACCGGCCTGCTTGCCGGTGCCGTCCTCGACCACGCCCTTGAGGAGGCTGTTGACCGTGTTCGCGGTCTCCTCGGACATGGCGCGCGAGCACTGCGTCTTCGGGACGCTGATGCTCTTGCCGTTGGGGCCGGTGGCGGAGTTGATGAGAACCGGGGTGCAGTACTTGCCGCCGTTGGCGAACGCCGCGTAGGCGGCGGCCATCTTCAGCGGCGACATGCCCTGGGTGCCGAGGGCGATCGACGGCACCTGGTCCATCTTCTTGCCGGAGGCGGGCTTCAGGCCCAGCTTCGTCGCCATCTTCGTCACCGGGCAGGTGCCGATGTCGCCGATCATCTGGATGAAGTAGGTGTTGACCGACTTCGCGGTCGCCTCCCGCATGCCGTACGGGCCGACCTCGCTCCGGTTCTCGTTGCTCACCATCTCGCCCCCGCTGTTGCGCCAGGTGCCGTCGCAGGTCTCGACCGAGTCCGGGTAGGGCATCTGGTAGGGCGAGCCGTAGACCTTGTTCGGCGAGATGCCCTCCTCCAGGGCGGCGGCCGCGAGGATCGGCTTGAAGGTCGAACCGGTCTGGAAACCGTAGTTCGATCCGCCCATCCCGTGGTCGGCGGAGAAGTTGATCTGCGTCTGGTTCAGCCCGAAGCCGTACGGCCGGGACTGCCCCATGGCGAGCACCTTGCCGCTGCCGGGCTCGACGATCGACACCGCGGTGGCCACCGAGTCGTTCTGGTAGACGTGCTCACTGATCGACTTCTGCACGGACTTCTGGGTCTGCGGGTCCAGCGTCGTACGGATCGTCAGACCGCCCTCGTTCCAGCGCTTGGCGCGGTCCTCCTTCGTCTTGCCGAAGGCGGGGTCCTGGAGGAAGGTCTCGCGGACGTAGTCGCAGAAGAAGCCGGCGCCGTCGACGGCGGTGATGCAGCCGCTCTTGGGCCGGGTGATCTTGAGGTTGAGCGGCTTGGCCTGCGCCGCCGCGGCCTCCGCCGGAGTGATGTGCTTGAGTTCCGCCATCCGCTGGAGGACCGTGTTGCGGCGCTTGACGGCCTCCTTGGGGTAGTTGACCGGGTCGTAGCGGCTCGGCGACTGCACGATGCCCGCCAGCAGCGCGGCCTCGTCCAGGTCGAGGTCCTTGGCGTGCTTGCTGAAGTAGCGCTGGGAGGCGGCCTCCACGCCGTAGGACTGCTGCCCGAAGAAGGTGATGTTCAGGTAGTTGTTGAGAATCCGCTCCTTGCCGAGCTCCTTCTCCACCTGGATGGCGTACTTCAGCTCCTTGACCTTGCGGCCGAGCGTCTGCTGCTGGGCGACGGCGACCTTGTCGGGGTCGTCGCCCGCCTCCTCGACGAAGATGTTCTTGACGTACTGCTGGGTGAGGGTCGAGGCACCCTCGGAGACGCCGCCGGACTGGGCGTTCTTGCTGAGCGCGCGCAGGACGCCCTTGAGGTCGACCGCGCCGTGCTCGTAGAAGCGCGCGTCCTCGATGTCGACGAGCGCCTTCTGCATGTAGGGCGAGATCTCGTTCAGCGGCACGACCGTGCGGTCGCGGGAGTACACCTTCGCGATCTCGCCGCCCTGGGCGTCGAGGATGATGGTGCGCTGACTCAGCCGAGGGGTCTTGAAGCTCGCCGGGATCTCGTCGAATCCCTCCGTGGAACCCTTCGCCGCCAGGCCGAAGGCGCCGACGGCAGGCAGGGCCAGGCCCGCGAGGACCGCTCCGGAGAGCACGCTGACACCGAGGAACTTGGCGGCCTGCCGACCCCTGCTTGGGGCCTCGTCCGAACGCTTCATAGCCATGAAGGGAAGCCTACGTTCTCATTCGGCGGACAGACGCCCGTGTGTTCGCCTACGCTGTTTCACGCCAGTCACTGCGACCCCATTCGGCATCACCTACGCCTTCACTCTTGTGGGTGATGAGATGTGTCCGTATTGCCGCCTGTGTTACTTGCTGACCTATGCCGGATGGGTAAACTGCCCCGATATTGCGGGGTAAGTCACTGATGTCGCCAGCTCACTCCGTTGGGTGATCTGCCGCGTACGCATAGTCCGTTCGGGCCATCCAAGATTGGGCCCGAAGGGGGTGTTGCCCCCTGCCTGCCTTCCGTAACGTCCTCAACTGGCAACGGTGAATATGCCGCTGCCGCCGTGGGGGAGCCTCAATTCGGGAGAGGACGGCGCCAGCATGGGCTGGGTAACCGACTGGAGTGCGCAGGCAGCCTGCCGCACTACCGATCCGGATGAACTATTCGTTCAGGGCGCAGCGCAGAACAGGGCCAAGGCGGTCTGCACCGGGTGCCCGGTGCGCACCGAGTGCCTCGCCGACGCGCTGGACAACCGCGTGGAGTTCGGCGTGTGGGGTGGGATGACGGAGCGTGAGCGGCGGGCGCTGCTGCGGCGTCGGCCCACGGTCACCTCGTGGCGCAGGCTGCTGGAGACCGCCCGTACGGAATACGAGCGTGGCGCGGGGATTCTGCCGCTGAGCGACGAGGAGTACGGCGCCTACGCGGCAGTCGGCTAGCCGACGCCGATCGCGCCCGATAGATCGCGAGCGCCTCGACCTCGACGGCATTACCCACGGCGCCGTCGGCTCGATGGTCTCGGTGTTCTCGGTGTTCTCGGTGGTGCTCCCGGTGTTCTCGACGGTGCGTCGGACCGCGGTGTTGCTGCGCGGGTGAGCGGGTGAGTGGGGAAGCTAAGGAAGAAGAGGAGAGGGCGGTCGGCGGGGGGACCGCATCGCATCGCGCCTCGTCTCGTCTCCGGTCCGCCCCTGGCGGCCTTTGATGGCCCCCGATGGTCCGCTTTCGACGGCGCGGCTTCGACCGGATTTCGCCGGTCCGCTGTCCGTCCGCTCTGCCTGCTCTCCGTCTGCTGCCGTCTGTTGTCCGGCTGCTGTCCGCTGTCGGTCTTCCGCTGTTCAGGCTGTTCAGCCGGTCGCTTCGACGGCCTCGGCGGTCTGGTGCGCGAGCCGTTCGCCGATGGCCCGCAGGCCCGTCAGATCGTGCACGTCGCCCGGGAGGGCGGCCACTTCCGCCACCGCGACCTCGGGGTGCAGCGCGGTGAAGCGGTCACGTGTACGGCGCTCACGTGCGAGCACCTGCATCCGCTCGGCGTGCAGCCTCAGCAGGCCGGCCGTCAGTCGTGCGGTGGACGCGACGGGGTCCTGCGA
>NZ_JAINFC010000335.1 GCF_020740835.1 Streptomyces sp. UNOC14_S4 | reverse complement strand
GGAACTCCTCCAACATCCCATCCATACGCGGCGAGTGGAACGCATGAGAGACCGTCAGACGCTTCGTCTTACGACCCTGCGCCTCGAACGCCGCGGCAATCGCAACAGCCGCGTCCTCGTCACCCGCAATCACCACCGACTGCGGACCGTTGAGAGCGGCAATGCTCACGCCCTCCGTCAGCAGCGGCAGGACCTCGTCCTCCGACGCCTGCACCGCGATCATCGCGCCACCGGCCGGAAGCTCCTGCATCAGACGACCACGCGCCGCCACCAGCTTCGAAGCATCAGCCAGCGACAGCACACCCGCCACATGCGCGGCAGCAAGCTCACCGATCGAGTGACCCGACAGGAAGTCCGCCTTCACACCCCACGCCTCGACGAGACGGAACAACGCCACCTCGACCGCGAACAGCGCAGGCTGCGTGAAACCCGTCTGATCCAGCAGCCCGGCGTCCTCGCCGAAGACAACCGTCTTCAGCGGACGCTCCAGATGCCCGTCCAGCGCATCGCAGACCGCGTCGAACGCCTCCGCGAACACCGGGTACGTGGCGTACAGCTCACGACCCATCCCCAGCCGCTGGCTGCCCTGACCCGTGAACAGGAACGCAGTCTTGCCGCCGACCGCAGAGCCCGTCACCAGGTCCGCGGCCGACTCGCCCCGAGCCAGGGCCTCCAGGCCTGCCACGAGGGAGTCGCGGTCCTCGTCAAGGAGTACTGCTCGCTCCTCGAAGAGGGCACGGTGTGCGGCCAGTGAGTAGCCGAGGTCCGCGAGTGCGGCCTCCGGCTCCTCGGACAGATGCGTCAGCAGGCGCTCGGCCTGCGTCCGCAGGCCCTCGCCGGTGCGGGCGGACAGGACCACCGGCAGCACCGCCGGGGTCTCGCCCCGCTCCGGCTGCTCCGTCCGCTCCGGCTCCTCGGCCGGGGCCTGCTCGATGATCGTGTGGGCGTTGGTGCCGCTGAAGCCGAAGGAGGAGATGCCCGCGCGACGCGGACGGTCGGTCTCCGGCCAGGTCACCGACTCCGTCAGCAGCTGGATGTCACCGGCTGCCCAGTCGACGTGCGGGGTGGGCTCGTCGATGTGCAGGGTCTGCGGCAGCACGCCGTGCTGCATCGCCAGCACCATCTTGATGATGCCCGCGACACCGGCGGCGGCCTGGGTGTGGCCGATGTTGGACTTGATGGAGCCCAGGTAGAGCGGCCGGTCGTCCTCCCGCTCCTGGCCGTAGGTGGCCAGCAGCGCCTGCGCCTCGATCGGGTCGCCGAGCTTGGTGCCGGTGCCGTGTGCCTCGACCGCGTCGACCTCGGCGGCCGACAGACCGGCACTGGCCAGCGCCTGCCGGATCACCCGCTGCTGCGACGGACCGTTCGGAGCCGTCAGACCATTGCTCGCACCATCCTGGTTGATCGCCGAACCCCGCACGACCGCCAGCACCGGGTGACCGTTCTTGCGCGCGTCCGACAGCCGCTCCACGAGCAGCATGCCGACACCCTCACCCCAGCCCGTACCGTCCGCCCCGGCCGCGAACGCCTTGATCCGGCCGTCCGTGGCCAGACCGCGCTGGCGGCTGAAGTCGATGAAGACGCCCGGGGTGGACATCACGGTCACGCCGCCGGCCAGTGCCAGCGAGCACTCGCCGTTGCGCAGCGCCTGGATGGCAGTGTGCAGGGCGACCAGCGACGACGAGCACGCCGTGTCGACGGTGACGGCCGGGCCTTCGAGGCCGAAGGTGTACGCGAGCCTGCCGGAGATCACGCTGGCCGCGTTGCCCGTGCCCATGTGGCCTTCGAGGCCCTCGGAGCCGCCCAGCAGCAGGGACAGGTAGTCCTGCCCGTTGGTGCCGACGAACACGCCCGCGTGGCTGCCGCGCAGGGTGACCGGGTCGATGCCCGCGCGCTCGAACGCCTCCCAGCTCGTCTCCAGCAGCAGGCGCTGCTGCGGATCCATGGCAAGCGCCTCGCGCGGCGAGATGCCGAAGAACGTCGGGTCGAAGTCGGCGACGTCGTACAGGAAGCCGCCTTCACGGGCGTACGAGGTGCCCTCGGCGTCCGGGTCCGGGTTGTAGAGCGCCTCCAGGTCCCAGCCGCGGTCGGTGGGCATGCCCGAGATGACGTCCGTCCCAGAGGACAGCAGCTGCCACAGCTGCTCGGGGGTGTGGACGCCGCCGGGGAAGCGGCAGGCCATCGCGACGATCGCGATCGGGTCGCCGTCGGCCACGGCCGTCGTCACCGGACCGCTGATCTCGGCCTGCCGGCCGAGGAGTTCGGCGAGCAGGTGGTCGGCGAGGGCGTTCGGGGTCGGGTAGTCGTAGATGAGGGTGGCGGGCAGCCGCAGGCCCGTGACGGCGTTGAGGCCGTTGCGCAGCTCGACGGCGGTCAGCGAGTCGAAGCCGATCTCGCGGAACGGGCGGTCGGCCGCGACGTCGTCGGCGTGGGCGTGGCCCAGCACATCGGCGACGTGGCCGCGGACCAGGTCGAGCAGGAAGGCGCCGCGCTCGGACTCGCCGAGCCCGAGCAGCCGCCGGCCGAACGAGGAGGCCGGCTCGACGTCCTTGCCGGGCTGGTCGGTGGCAGTGGTGGTGACGGTACGGGCTGCCGACTGGCGTACCTCGGCCAGGTCGGACAGCAGCGGGCTGGGCCGTACGGCGGCGAAGCCGGGGCCGAACCGCTCCCAGTCCACGTCGGCGACGGTCAGTACGGCGTCGTCCTGGTCGAGGGCCTGCTGGAGGGCGCTGATCGCGAGACCGGCGTCCATCGGCGGCACGCCCGCGCGGCGCATGCGCTGCTCCAGGGCCTCGTCGGCGGCCATACCGCCCTCGGCCCACGGACCCCACGCGACGGACGTGGCAGGCAGACCCTCTGCTCGGCGACGCTCCGCCAGCGCGTCCAGGAAGGCGTTCGCGGCGGCGTAGTTGCCCTGACCGGCGGCACCGAGCGTGCCGGAGATCGAGGAGAAGAGCACGAACGCCGACAGGTCCAGATCGCGCGTCAGCTCGTCCAGGTTGGCGGCGGCCTCGGCCTTGGCCCGCAGGACGGTGGCGAAACGCTCAGGGGTGAGCGCGTCCAGTACACCGTCATCCAGCACACCGGCGGCGTGCACGACGGCGGTCAGCGGCAGCTCGGCAGGCAGACCGGCCAGCAGACCGGACAGCGCGTCCCGGTCAGCTACATCACACGCGGCGACGGTGACCTGGGCGCCCAGCGCGGTGAGTTCGTCGCGCAGTTCGGCCGCGCCCGGCGCGTCCAGACCACGACGGCTCGTCAGCACCAGATGCTCGGCGCCACTCTCCACCAGCCAACGGGCCACATGACCACCCAGCGCACCCGTACCACCGGTCACCAGCACCGTGCCGCGCGAGCGCCAGGCGTCGGCCTCGGCAACGGGCGCGGCGGCGGCCCGGACGAGCCGACGGCCGAGGAATCCGGTGGAACGGATGGCGATCTGATCCTCGTCGCCCGCACCGGCCAGCACGGTGACCAGTCGGATCAGCGCGCGGTCGTCCGCCGTCTCCGGCAGGTCGACCAGGCCGCCCCAGCGCTCCGGGTGCTCCAGGGCCGCGATCCGGCCCAGGCCCCAGACCTGCGCCCGGGCCGGGGCCGCGGGCGCGTCGGTGCGACCGGTCGACACGGCGCCGCGGGTGGCAACCCACAGCGGGCCGTCCACACCGGCGTCGCCCAGCGCCTGCGTCAGCGCGGTCGTGGCCGACAGCCCGCCGTCCTCGGCGAGCGCCAGCAGCGAGAGCACACCTGCCACTTCGGCGCCGTCGGCCGCCGCGCGGAGCCGCTCGGCGTACGCGGCACGGCCGTCGGCGGCACCCAGCTCGACCAGCCGCACCTCGGCGCCGCGCTCGGTGAGCGTACGGACGGCACCGGCGGACCACTCCGCCTCGCCCTCGGGCGCGGCGACCAGCCAGAGACCGGTCGGCCGCGACGTCGTGCTCAGGGACAGCGGCTTCCAGGACACCTGGTAGCGCCAGCCGTCGACGCCCGCCGGGGCCGCGAGGGCCCGCACCGGCGCGTCCGGCCAGTAGCGGCGGCGCTGGAAGGCGTAGGTCGGCAGGTCGACGCGTACGGCGCCGGTGCGCGCGAAGAACGCCGCCCAGTCCACCGTCACGCCCCGGGCGTACGCCCGGGCCACGGCGGCGGTGAGCGCCTCGGCTTCACCACGGCCCTTGCGGAGGGCGGGTACGAAGGCCGCGCTCTCGCCGGTGACGCAGTCCTGCGCCATGGCGGAGAGAACCCCGTCGGGACCGAGCTCGACGAAGTGGGTGACGCCCTGGGCCTCCAGGGTGCGCACCGCATCGAGGAAGCGGACGGCCTCACGGACGTGACGCACCCAGAAGCCGGGGTCGGTGATCTCCTCGACGGAGACCAGAGCACCCGTCAGACCGGAAACGATCGCGATACGCGGAGCCTCGTACGACAGCGTCTCCGCCACCGCACGGAACTCCTCCAACATCCCATCCATACGCGGCGAGTGGAACGCATGAGAGACCGTCAGACGCTTCGTCTTACGACCCTGCGCCTCGAACGCCGCGGCAATCGCAACAGCCGCGTCCTCGTCACCCGCGATCACCACGGACTGCGGACCGTTGAGAGCGGCAATGCTCACTCGCTCGTTCAGCAGCGGAAGAACTTCCTCCTCCGACGCCTGCACCGCGATCATCGCGCCACCGGCCGGAAGCTCCTGCATCAGACGGCCACGCGCCGCCACCAGCTTCGAAGCATCAGCCAGCGACAGCACACCCGCCACATGCGCAGCAGCGAGCTCACCGATCGAGTGACCGGAGAGGTAGTCCGCCGTGATCCCCCACGCCTCGACGAGACGGTAGAGCGCCACCTCGATCGCGAACAGCGCGGGCTGCGTGTAACCGGTCTGGTCCAGCAGCTCGGCGTCCTCGCCGAAGACCACTGTCTTCAGCGGACGCTCCAGGTGCCCGTCCAGCGCATCGCAGACCGCGTCGAACGCCTCCGCGAACACCGGGTAGGTGCCGTACAGCTCACGACCCATGTCCAGCCGCTGGCTGCCCTGGCCCGTGAACAGGAACGCCGTCTCGCCCTCGGTGACGGTGCCCTCGGCGAGTCCGGGGGCGGTGTGGCCCGCGGCCAGGGCCGCCAGGCCGTGCAGCAGCGCGTCACGGCCGTCGGTGGCGAGTACCGCGCGGTGGTGCAGCCCGGCGCGGCCGGTGGCCAGCGAGAGGGCGACGTCGGCCGGTTCGAGCTCCGGGTGGGCCGTCAGGTGGGCGTGGAGTCGTTCGGCCTGGGCGCGCAGCGCGTCCGGGCTCTTGGCCGACACGGTGAAGGGCAGCAGCGGGAGCCGCGTGGCGGCGGTCGGCGTCGACTCCGCCGGGTCGGCCGCCGGGGCCTGCTCGATGATGGTGTGGACGTTGGTGCCGCTGATGCCGAAGGCGGAGACGGCGGCCCTGCGCGGGCGGCCGGTCTCCGGCCAGTCGATGCTCTCGGTCAGCAGCTCGACCGCTCCGGCCGACCAGTCGACGTGCGGGGTCGGCTCGTCCACGTGCAGCGTCCGCGGGAGCACGCCGTGCCGCATCGCCTGGACCATCTTGATGATCCCGGCGACGCCCGCGGCGGCCTGCGAGTGGCCGATGTTGGACTTGATGGAGCCCAGGTACAGCGGCCGGTCGCCGTCGCGGTCCTGGCCGTAGGTGGCCAGCAGCGCCTGTGCCTCGATGGGGTCGCCCAGCGTCGTGCCGGTGCCGTGCGCCTCGACGACGTCGACCTCGGCGGCGGTGAGCCCGGCGCCGCTCAGCGCCTTGCGGATGACGCGCTGCTGCGCGGGGCCGTTGGGCGCGGTCAGGCCGTTGCTCGCACCGTCCTGGTTGACCGCAGAGCCGCGGACGACCGCCAGCACCGGGTGGCCGTGCTTCCGCGCGTCCGACAGCCGCTCCACGAGCAGCATGCCGACGCCCTCGCCCCAGCCGGTGCCGTCGGCGGCGGCCGCGAACGCCTTGACGCGGCCGTCGGAGGCCAGCCCGCGCTGGCGGCTGAACTCGGTGAACGTGCCGGGGGTGGACATGACGGTGACGCCGCCCGCGAGCGCCATGGAGCACTCGCCCTGGCGCAGCGCCTGGATGGCCCAGTGCAGGGCGACCAGTGACGACGAGCACGCCGTGTCGACGGTGACGGCGGGGCCTTCGAGGCCGAGGGCGTAGGCGATGCGGCCGGAGATGACGCTGCCCGCGTTGCCGGTCATCACATGGCCGGCGACCTCGGCGCCCGCCTGTTCCAGGCCCACCTCGTAGGCGCTGTAGGAGGCGCCGACGAACACGCCGACGCCGCGGCCGCGTACGGAGTCGGGGTCGATGCCCGCGCGCTCGAAGGCCTCCCAGGACGTCTCCAGCAGCAGGCGCTGCTGCGGGTCCATGGCCAGGGCCTCGCGCGGCGAGATCCCGAAGAAGGCGGCGTCGAACTCGTCGGCCTGGTGCAGGAAGCCGCCCGCGCGGGCGTAGTCGCCCGTCTCGGCCTCGGAGGCCCACTCCAGGCTCTCCCAGCCGCGGTTGACGGGGAAGCCGGTGACGGCGTCCTCGCCGCCGGTGACCAGCCGCCACAGGTCCTCGGGCGAGCTCACGTCGCCGGGGAAGCGGCAGCTCATCGCGACGATGGCGATGGGGTCGTCGGCGAGTGCGGCGAGAGCCGCCGTGTCGTCCGCTCCCGCCTGCCGGATGTCCTCGTCCGCGAGGTCGGCGAGGTCGCCGAGGAGTTCGCCGCGCAGGTGGTCGGCGAGGGCGGCGGAGTTGGGGTGGTCGAAGACGACGGTGGTGGGCAGCTTCAGCCCGGTGGCCGCGGCGAGCCGGTTGCGGAGCTCGACCGCGATCAGCGAGTCGAAGCCCAGCTCCTTGAAGGCGCGGCGCGGTTCGACGGCCTCGGAGCCGGTGTGGCCGAGGACCGCGGCGACCTGGGTGCGGACCAGGTCGAGCAGGGTGCGCCTGCGCTCGGCCGGGGGCAGGGCGAGCAGCCGCTCGGACAGTGAGGAGTCCGTGGCGGCGTGCCCGGCGGCGGTGCGCCTGCCGGAGCCGCGGATCAGGCCGCGCAGCAGCGCCGGGACGGGGCCGGTGCCGTGCGCGGAGCGCAGCGCCGCCAGGTCCAGGCGGGCCGGGACCAGGACGGCCCGGCCGGTGCGGCGGGCGGCGTCGAGGAGCGCCATGCCCTCGGCGTCGCCGAGGGCGCCCATGCCGCTGCGGGCCAGCCGCAGCAGGTCGGTCTCGGTCAGGGCGCCGGTGATGCCGCCGGTCTCCCACAGGCCCCAGACCAGGGAGGTGGCGGGCAGGCCCTGGGCGTGCCGGTGGTGGGCGAGCGCGTCGAGGAAGACGTTGCCCGCGGCGTAGTTGGCCTGACCGGCGCCGCCCAGGGTGCCGGCGATGGCGGAGAACAGGACGAAGGCGGTCAGGTCCGCCTCGCGGGTGAGCTCGTGCAGGTGCCAGGCCGCGTCCACCTTGGGGCGCAGGACGCGGTCGAGGTGACCGGGCGTCAGGCCGGGCACGGTGGCGTCGTCCAGGACGCCCGCGGTGTGCACGACGGCGGTGAGGGGGTGCTCGGCCGGGACGGCGGCCAGGGTGGCGGCCAGGGCCTCGCGGTCGGCGGCGTCGCAGGCGGCGACGGTCACCTCGGCGCCCAGTGCGGCGAGTTCCTCGCGGAGCGCGTCGGCGCCGGGGGCCTGGGGGCCGCTGCGGCTGGTGAGCAGCAGGTGGCGGACGCCGTGCTCGGCGACCAGGTGCCGGGCGACCAGGCGGCCCAGGCCGCCGGTGCCGCCGGTGATCAGGACGGTGCCCTCGGGGTCCAGGGCGGGCACCGGGGTGTCCGGGCCCTGGAGGTCGGCCGCGGTGGTACGGGCCAGGCGCGGCACCAGGACCTCACCGCCGCGCAGCGCCAGTTCCGGCTCCCCGGTGGCCAGCGCGTCGTGCAGGGCGGCCGTGGCGGCGTCGGTGCCGTCGAGGTCGACGAGGACGAATCGGCCGGGGTTCTCGGTCTCGGCGGAGCGCAGCAGGCCCCACAGGGCGGAGTGCGCGAGGTCGGTGACGTCCTCGTCGGGGCCCGCGGCGATCGCGCCGCGGGTGACGAGGGCCAGCTTGCTGTCGGTGAGGCGGGTGTCGGCGAGCCAGTCCTGCACCAGTTCCAGGGCGCGCAGCGCGGCCCGGTGGGTGGCGGCGGCGAGGTCTTCGCTGTCGTCCTGTGCTGCGGCGGGGAAGGAGGCGAGCACCAGCTCGGGTGCCGTGGTCTCCCCCGCCTCGACGGCGGCAGCGAGGGCGGCGAGGTCCGGGAAGGAGGCGTCGGCGACGCCTGCCGCACCCAGCCCGAAGGCGTCGGCCGCGAGGATCGCGCGGCGGGCGGCGGCGCCCGGCTCGGCCGTGGCGGCCTGCGGCGCGACCCAGTCCAGCCGGAACAGCGCCTGCTGGTGGGCGGAGGCGAGGTCGGCGCCGCTCCGCGGCAGCGGGCGGAGGGTCAGCGCGTCGACGGTGGCGACCGGCTGGCCGGTGGCGTCGGCGAGCGTCAGCGCGACGGTGTCCTCGCCGACGGGTGATATG
>NZ_JAINFC010000334.1 GCF_020740835.1 Streptomyces sp. UNOC14_S4 | reverse complement strand
CAGGTGGGGGGGGGGGTGGGAAGTGTTTCCGGGGGCTGCGCCCCCGGACCCCGTGGTGGGCACAACCGGGAGGTGGCAGGAAGGGCGCGCCCCGAAAGGGGCGCGGGGAACTGCGCGACCAGCCGTCCACGACCCGCAGTCGCGAACCGGGCCCGGGTGGCAACCCGGTGGGCGCACCGGCCACTGGCCTGCAGACGCGCGCGCAGCGCAAGAGGCCCCCCGGTAGGCGCGCCGCGCAGCGACCGGCAGCCGCACACGGTGCCAAGGCCGGAACGAGGCAGGCCCGGGGCGCAGCCCCGGCAAGAATCAGACGCGACGCCGCGAAGGCGAAGCGACCGTATCGACACTCTCCCCCCGCGCCACCTTCGTCAGCGCCTCCGCCACGACCTCCGTCTCCTCCTCCGTCAGGTACGCTGAGAAGTGCCGCCGGATGCCCCGCATATAGGCCGGCGCCGTCGCCCGCAGGGCTTCCCGGCCGTCCTCCGTGATGACGGCCCAGACCACGCGCTTGTCCGCGGCGTCGGCCTCCTTGCGGACCAGGCCCACGCGGACCATCTCGTCGACCAGGCGGCTGACCCGGGTCCGGCTCAGGACCACGCGCTCGGCGACCTCCTGCATCCGCAGTCCGTGCTCGCCCGCGGCCTTGAGTTCCAGGAGCACGTCGTACCACGTCAAGGGGACGCGGCCCTCGCGCTGCACGTCGCTCTCGATCGCGCGGACGGCTGTGTTGTGGGCGAGCAGCAGTGCTCGCCATGCCTCGATGTCCACATCCCCTTTGCTCACGGGCAAAGTATATCGACGCTTGTGTGCGTCCGCACGCACTTGCTAGTGTGTGTGCAGACGCACGGAAAGCTTTCGACCCCGGAAGGGATGGCGACCATGGTCCGCAGCATCGGACGTGACGACGTCAAGAAGAAGATCGACAGTGGTTCGGTGACGGTCGTCGAGGCCCTGCCCGCCTCGTACTACGAGGAGGCGCACCTGCCCGGCGCCCTGAACCTCCCGCACGACGCGGTGGACGCGCTCGCTCCGGGCCTGCTGCCCGACAAGCAGGCGGAGATCATCGTCTACTGCTCCAACACCCCCTGCCCGAACTCCGGCATCGCCTCCCAGCGGCTGACCGAGCTCGGCTACGCGAACGTGTACGAGTACGGCGAGGGCAAGCAGGACTGGATCGACGCCGGTCTGCCGACCGAGTCCGGTCCCGCCCGCGCCTCCTGACGACCAGGAATCCCGACGATCAGGAAGGGGATACCCATGACCAGCTCTGCTTCCCCCACCCGCGAGGTGAACGGCGTCCAGCTGCCGTCCGCCGGCACGTGGAAGGTCGACCCCGGCCACGCCGAAGTCGGCTTCGTGGGCCGCCACTTCATGCTCACCAAGGTCCGCGGCCGGTTCACCGGCGTCGAGGCCTCCGTCGAGGTCGGCGAGCGCCCCGAGGACAGCCGGGTCACCGCGGTCATCGACATGGCCAGCGTCGACAGCGGCGACAAGACCCGCGACGACCACCTGCGCTCCGGGGACTTCTTCGACGTGGAGAAGCACCCCAAGGCCACCTTCGCCTCGACGTCGGTGACCTGGCAGGGCGACAAGGGCAAGATGACCGGTGACCTCACCATCAAGGGCGTGACGCGCCCCGTCACCCTGGAGGTCGACTACCTCGGCTACGCCCGGGACCCGTGGAACAACGACCGCGCGGTGTTCTCGGCGCACGGCAAGGTCAACCGCGAGGACTGGGGCCTCACCTGGAACATGGCCCTGGAGACCGGCGGCATCCTCGTCTCCAAGGAGATCGAGCTGACGCTGGAGATCGAGACCATCCGCGAGGCCTGACGGCCACGTCCGACGGTCACGCACGACAGCCACGTGTGACACCCGCGGACGCGGCGCGCGCGGCCCGGCCCGACGGCCCGGCCCGCGTCGCCCGGTCCGTGTGACACATCGCACCGCCCCGTACGTCACCCCGCCGGTGGGTGTCACGTGCGGGGCGCTGCGCCATGCTCCGGGCGGCATATGCCGGTTCCCGGAATGGATCTCTTTCAATTCCGCACCGACCGGGGAATTCGCGGAACGATCTTGACCCATGTAAAGCATTCACCGGCCCGGTAATTTCGTGATCATGCACTCAGGCCCAAGAATTTCCGGTCATGAGAACGCTTGCTCGCCCCTTGTCGGTATGGCATAGTCCTGCGCGTCGGACCGCGGTCCGCAAACGGGGGAGAGACAGGAACATGGCACGTAATTTCAACCGTGTTCGCATCAGGATGCCGAACGGTCCGGGAGGGGCTTCGTGATCGAGGCATCGGCGAGCGGTGGACGGCCGGAGCGTGTTACTCGAGGATGTGCCGGGGCGGCAGGAAGGCGCAGACTCGGCACGGCTCTGCGCGCCTAGCCGCCGACACGCCCTGCGGCGACCGGAATTCGGGCCACCGGCCGGGACGACCGAGCGGCCCACATCCGAAGCAGCTCCACTCGGCGCTCATCGCGCAACGCGCGGCAGCGTCATGCGACGTTGCGCAATTTCTTCCGGAGCGCCCGCGGGCCGGAGTGCCGGCCGCGCACCACGCGGCATACGGGAGTGTTCCCGCCACGCATCCGCCACGTACCCATGACATACGTATCCACGACATACGTACCGACGACGCAGCCACGAAACACCGAACCATTCCCCGGCGACGGAGCCGCCCCTCCACGGCGGCACGGCCGGGTGAGGTGAACAGCGCCACGGGACCGTGCCGCAGGCGGCCGGTTCCGCACACAGAGCGCTCAGGGGGAGGAACCATGACCACCAGCAGCATCCGCACCGGCTCGCCCGAGACCCGCACCGGCGGGGCCCTCGTCGACCTGACCCAGCACGAGATCGAGGCGCTGCGGACCGAGTTCAACCTGGCCGACGCCCACACCCACCAGCGGCAGTCGGCGAGCCAGCAGCACATCGTGGCCCGCCTCCCGCAGCTGTGGTACGAGGCGGAGGAAGGGCTGCAGGAGACCTACGAACAGCGCTTCACCGACGCGTTCTTCCGGCTGCACCGGCAGCCGACCGCGCTCGCCAGGAAGAAGACCATGCTCTCCTACGCCGCGTCGATATCGACGATGGTGGTGGGGATGTACCTCAAGCAGCAGCGGATGGCGGTGACGCTCATCGAGCCCTGCTTCGACAATCTCTACGACGTCCTGGCCAATATGGGCGTGCCGCTCTACCCGATCGACGAATCGGCCCTCGCCGACCCCGACCGCATCTACGACGAGCTGCGCCGCCGGGTCCGTACGGACGCGCTGTTCCTGGTCGACCCGAACAACCCCACCGGGTTCAGCCTGCTCAAGCACGGCCGCCGCGGTTTCGAGGAAGTCGTCCGGTTCTGCAAGGATCACGACAAGCTGCTGGTGATTGATTTCTGCTTCGCCTCGTTCACGCTGTTCGATCCCGCGGTCGCCCGATTCGACATGTATGAACTCCTGGAGAATTCCGGGGTGCGTTACATGGCCATCGAGGACACCGGGAAGACCTGGCCGGTGCAGGACGCGAAATGCGCGATGCTCACCGTCAGCGACGATATCCACGAGGCGGTCTACAATCTCCACACCAGCGTTCTGCTGAATGTGTCGCCGTTCGTGCTGAACATGCTGACGGAGTACATCGAGGACTCCATCCAGGACGACCTCGCCTCCGTCCGCGACGTCCTCACCCGCAACCGCGAGACCGCAAGGAAGGCCTTGGACGGCACGGTTCTCGAATACCAGGAACCGGTGGTCGGCGTGAGCGTCGCCTGGTTCCGGATAGCCCACCCCGAGCTGACCGCCAGCGGGCTCCAGCGCGAACTCACCGGCGACGGCCTGTACCTGCTGCCCGGCCGCTACTTCTACTGGAGCCAGCCCGGCAAGGGGGAGAGCCACCTCCGTGTGGCCCTGGCCCGTGACCCGAAGATGTTCTCCGCGGCCATGTCCCGCCTGGCCCAGGCGCTCGACCGCCATGCCAGGTGAGCCTCCGGGACGCCCGGCGCCGGCGCCGGGGGAGGAGCGGGCGCCGTACGCGGGAGTGACCGTCGTCCTGGTGACCC
Source organism: Streptomyces sp. UNOC14_S4 (assembly GCF_020740835.1). Taxonomy (GTDB): domain Bacteria; phylum Actinomycetota; class Actinomycetes; order Streptomycetales; family Streptomycetaceae; genus Streptomyces. The sequence goes on along the minus strand of NZ_JAINFC010000334.1, from coordinate 4,487 downwards.
CGCTGTCCGACCGGGGCGAGGTGCCCCGGCCGGACGTCGCCCGGCTGGTCGGCTCCGTACGGCCCCATGTGACCGCCCTGCTCCCGGCCCTCAGCACCGGCGAGGGCTGGGCCCTGACGGACCGTCAATGGCAGGACGTGGTCGGCCATGTGGTGGAGTGCGCCGACGGCACGCCGGTGCTCGCGGGCATCCAGTGCCCCACCACCGCCGAGGTCGCCGCGCGGGCCCGGCTCGCCGCGCGCCTCGGCGCCACCGCCGTCGTCGCCACCACCCCGTACGGACCCCACGTCACCCAGCGGGAGATGCACGACCACTACGCGGCCGTGGCCGACGCCGCCGGACTGCCCGTGGTCGTCTACCACGAATCCGTGATCTCCGGGAACACCATCGAACCCGCCACCCTGCTGCGGATCTGCGCCCTGCCCGGGACGGCCGCCGTCAAGGACTCGGCGGGCTCCCCGGCGGACACCCGCGCCCTGCTCGCCGCCGGGCCCGGAGTGCCGGTGCTCCAAGGGCTCGAAGACCTCGTGAGCGACTGCGGGGACGTCGACGGCTGGGTCATGGCCCTCGCCAACGTCGAACCCGCCCTGTGCGCAACCGCGTTCGCCACTCGCCCCGTCTACGACGGGGCGGTACGCGACGCCTGCGCGCACCACGGCCTGGACCGGCCCGACTGGTACCGGTCCCTCAAGGCCGAACTCCACCGCCGCCGGGTGATCGGAAGCGCCCGGACCGCGACACCAGAAGGGAGCCGCACATGAGGACACAGCCGGCACACGGCGACAGCGACCTCAAGCGGCTGTTCATCCACAACCGCGCCCTGCACGACGTCCGCACCCTCGCCGAGATCGAGCGCATCGAACGCGCGTGGATCGTCCCCCGGGTGGCCGAGCTGGAGGAGCGCACCCCGCCGCTCGCCTCGCGCGCGCAGTGGAAGGAGGCGCTCGACGGCCTGCTGGAGAAGGAGAGCGCGGGCACCCCGGCCGGCCACTGGCTCGCTGAAGAGGCGACACGGGATCAGCTGGCCTACGTCGTCGCCGAGTTCGCGCCGGACGGGCTGACCGAGGCGCAGAACTTCTTCCCGGCCATACCCCGCCTGCCCATCCGGTCCCAGATGGCCGTCATGCGCGTCCTCATCGACGAGTTCGGCTGCGGAAACCTTCAGCAGGCCCACTCCCAGCTCTACGCCGACCTCCTGGCCGAGCTCGGGCTCCCGGCCGACCTCGACGCCTACCTGGACCGCACCGGCGACGAGACCTACGCCTTCCTCGACGTCTTCTACTGGCTCACCCAGCGCGCGCCGCACGTCGAGTACTTCCTCGGCGCCCTCGCCTACCTGGAGGCCAGCATCCCGTCCGCGTTCACCGTCCAGGCCCGGGCCTGCGAACGCCTGGGCGTCACCCACGGCCGCTACTACACCGAGCACCTGCACATCGACACCTTCCACCGCACGGAGATGCAAGTCGCCATCCGCGAGTACGAAGCCGCCCACGGGCTGGACCCCACCCGGCTCTGGGTCGGCGCGCTGCTCCTCTCCGACCTGATCGGCACCGCCTTCGAGACGGCCGTCGCCCGGGCCCGGGAGGCGGCGTGAGCACCCCCGAAGCGCGCGGCGCCTCCGACGTACGCGGCGCCTCCGATATACGCGCTGTCGCCGTCGAACCGCTGCCGGGGGAGTGGGTGCGCGTCACCGTCGACGGACGGCCGTACGACATCGCGGCGGCCTGCCCGCACCGCAAGGGGCGGCTCGTCCACGGCTACGTCAACCCACGCACCCTGCGCATCACCTGCCCCCTGCACCGCTCCACCTTCGACCTCACCACCGGCTGCCAGATCTCCGGCCCCAGCGCCGGCCCGCTGCCGGTCCGCCCCGTCCCGGACGCGACGCAAGGAGAGCCACAGTGACCACCACGGCCCACGGCCCCGCACCGTACACGTACACGGCGGAACAGGTCTGGCTGCCCGCATCCGAACGGCTCACCGACTGGGACGCCTCCTTCCACGACCTGCTGCTCGGCGACGACCTCCGCATGGAGGCCTTCCGCGCGGCCGTTCACGAGGCCGTACGCCCCGGCGCGGCCGTCCTCGACCTCGGCACCGGCACCGGCATCCTCGCCCAGTGGGCCCTGGAGGCGGGCGCCCGCACGGTCTACGGCATCGAGTTCAACGCCGACGTGCTGCGCACCGCCTGCGAGCGGGTGACCGCCGCGGGGCACGGCGAGCGCTTCAGGCCCGTCCACGGCCTGTCCTTCGACGTCGAACTGCCCGAACGGGTCGACGTCGTCGTCTCCGAGATCATGGGCAACCTCGCCGACAACGAGGGCTTCGCCACGATCCTCGCCGACGCGCGCCGCCGCTTCCTCGCACCCGGCGGCGCCATGCTCCCGCGGCGCGTCGAGAGCTACCTCGTCCCGGTGTCCGCCCCCCGCGCCCACGCCCAGGTCCGGGCGGGCGTGCCGCAGGACGGCGGCGACGCGGAACAGTTCGCCGCGCTTCTCCGCGGCCGGGGTGCCCGGAGCCCCTTCGACCTCTACTACGACGTGGTCCTCCCGCTCGACGGCCACCTCGCCGCGCCGCGCGTCGTCCGCGTCTACGACCTGGAACGGCCCGAACGGCCCGAACAGCACGGACGGCCCGAACAGCCCGAACAGCCCGAGCCGTCCGCCACGTACCGGGTGCCGCTCGTCTTCACCGCCCACCGCGACGGCGTGCTGAGCGGCTTCAAGGGCTACTTCGTGGCCACGCTCTCGGACACCGTCGCCCTCGACATCTCCGGCGACGGGATCGCGGAACGCACCGCGTCCGACAGCTGGAAACACTGCTACCTGCCGATCGAACAGCAGGTCCGCCTCCGCCGCGGGGACCGCATCGTCCTCGACTTCGAGCGGACGGACAGCCCCGACGGCCCGTTCCGCCAGGGCTACCGCTGGGAGGGGCGGGTCATCTCGGGCGGTGAGGTGACCGCGCGGTTCGCGCACACCACCTCCTGACACATCGCCTCCTGGCACACCGCCCGACAACCGCACCACAGGCACTACTGGCACCACCCGTATCCGCCTCAGGGCCACCCAGGAACCGAGCAACCACACCATTCACGGGGGAAACACACGCATGCCAGAACCGCTCCGCACATACGACGTCGTCGCCCTGCACGTCCCCATCGCCTACAACGGCTTCGGCGACTACGACTCCAACGGCGCGCTCTACGCCCTCGCCGCCGACGCCGAGGAACTGCGGTCGATCGCCGCCACCTGGCCCACACCGTTCCCGGACTACCTCAAGGAGCCCGAGCGGGTGCCCAAGCCGCACCCGCTGATGCGGCCGCTCGTGCTGCGCGCCCGCCGCGGCGAGCGCCTGCGCGTCCGGCTCACCAACGAACTCGACCGCCCCACCGGCATCACCATGCAGGGCGTGCAGTACGACGCCCGCTTCCAGGACGGCCTGTCCGTCGGCCTCAACCCCGACACCAGTGTGCCGCCCGGCGGCGTCCGCGAGTACGAGTGGGTGTGCGAGCACGAGGGCGTGTTCCACTTCGGGAGCATGGCCGACGTGCGCGGGGAGGGCGCCCAGAGCCACGGCCTGATCGGGGCCCTCGTGGTCGAGTCCGAGAACGCCACCTGGACCGACCCGGAGACCGGCGGCGAACTCGCCTCCGGGCTGTACGCGGACGTCCACCTGCCCGAGCGCAGCTTCCGCGAGTTCGTCATCTTCATGATGGAGTACCCCAGCAACGACAACCCCGCCGACGTCTCGGCCCTCATGCCCATGGGCGGCATGCACGACATGGCGGCCATGACGGGTACGGGGCATTCCGAAGGGGCCGGGCCGGCCGCGCCGCACGGGCGGCACGCACGGCACGCGGGGAACGGGACCGCCGCGTACGACGACGATGCCGACGCCGACCGCCCCGACACCATGGCCGACCTCACCCCGCCCAACCTCGCCATGCTCCCGGTGAACCTGCGCATCGAGCCCATGGAATGGCGGATGTACCAGTACCAGCAGATGCTGGAGCGCGGGGAGCTCGACCCGGTGCGCGACGCCCAGACCGGCGAGGAGATGCACCACAGCTCCTGGATGTTCGGCGACCCCGCCACCCCCGTCCTGCGCGGCTACCAGGGCGACCCCACGGTGATCCGGCTCGTCCACGGCGGCATGCGCGACACCCACGTCTTCCACACGCACCTCCACCAGTGGCACACGGACCCGGACGACCCGAAGTCGCCGATCGTCGACTCCGTCAGCATCAGCCCCCAGGAGGGCCTCACCCTGGACCTCATCGGCGGCCTCGGCTCGAAGCAGGCCGCCGTGGGCGACGCCATCTGGCACTGCCACATGTACGTCCACTTCCACATGGGCATGTGGGGCCTGTTCCGGATGTTCGACACCCTCCAGGACGGCACCGGCCTCTACCCCGACGGCACCCTCATCGCCCCCCTCCAGCCGCTCCCGGACCGCGCGCCGCCGCCCCTGCCGACGCCCGAGCG
>NZ_JAINFC010000333.1 GCF_020740835.1 Streptomyces sp. UNOC14_S4 | reverse complement strand
GGTCCGGGCCTGGCTCGCCACCGACCGCCCGGAAGGCTCGAAACTCGTCGTCGTCACCCGGGGCGCCGTCGCCGCCCGGCCCGGGGACCTGCTCGACGGCCTGGGCGAGGCCCCGGTCTGGGGCCTGCTGCGCACCGCGCAGTCCGAACACCCGGGCCGTTTCGCGCTCGTGGACCTCGACGACCCCGCACGGTCCGGCCCGGCCCTGCGGGCCGCCGTCGCGACCGGCGAGCCGCAACTGGCGTTACGCGACGGGGTCGCCCACCGCCCCCGCCTCACGACGGCCGTGGCACCGGGACACCCACGACGCCCACGGCACCAACGGTCACTGGACCCTGACCGTACGGCCCTGATCACGGGCGGCACCGGCACACTCGGCGCCCTGGTCGCACGCCGCCTGGTGAGCGAGTACGGGCTGCGCCGCCTCGTGCTCGTCAGCCGGGCCGGGCGGCAGGCGGCGGGCAGCGAGGAGCTGCGGGCCGAACTGACCGCGCTCGGCGCGCACGTGACGATCACCGCGTGCGACGTCTCCCGCCGCGAGGAGCTCGCCGCGGTGCTCGCCGACATCCCCGCCCGGCACCCACTGGGCGTCGTCGTCCACACCGCGGGCGTCCTCGACGACGGCACAGTGCAGTCGCTCACGCCGGACCGCCTCGACGCGGTACTGCGGCCGAAGGCCGACGCGGCGTGGCACCTGCACGAGCTGACCCGCGAGCAGGACCTCGACGCGTTCGTCCTGTTCTCCTCCGTCATGTCGGTCACCGGGAACGCCGGACAGGGCGCGTACACCGCCGCGAACGCGTTCCTCGACGCCCTGGCCGAGCACCGCCGCGCGGCCGGCCTCCCCGGCAACGCGCTCGCCTGGGGCCTGTGGGCCGAAGGCAGCGGGATGACCCGTCACCTCGACCGCGCCGACCTCGCCCGGATGGCACGCAGCGGCATCGGCACGCTGTCCACCGGTACCGGACTGGCCCTGTTCGACGCCGCGCTGGAGCGCGACCTGCCGTACGCGGTCACCGCCCGCCTCGGGCGCGCGGCACTGCGCGACCTCGCGGCGGCCGGCACCCTGCCCGCCGTGTTCCGGGACCTCGTCCGCGCACCGCTGCACCGCGCGGCCAACGCGACGGCGACGGACGGCGCCGAGGACGCGACGTCCTGGGCGCGCCGTACCGCGGAGCTGTCCGCCGACCGGCGCGGCCGCGCGGTGCTCGACCTCGTACGGTCGCAGACGGCCGCCGTCCTCGGGCACGACGGGACGGAGAGCATCGACGTCGAACGCGCTTTCCGGGAGCTGGGCTTCGACTCGCTCACCGGGCTGGAACTGCGCAACCGGCTCAACGCCCTCACGGGGCTCCGGCTGCCTGCCACCGTCGTGTTCGACCACCCCAGCGTGACCGCGCTGGCGGCGCGGCTGACCCGCGAGGTCGTCGGCGACGCGGCCACGGCCACGGCCGACGCTCCGGCCCCCGGCCGTGCCACGGCCGCCGTCCCCCCGGACGACGACCCGGTCGTGATCGTCGGCATGGGCTGCCGCTACCCCGGAGGCGTCGTCGGCCCCGACGACCTGTGGCGGCTCGTCGCGGACGGGACCGACGCCGTCGGCGACTTCCCCACGGACCGCGGCTGGGACGTGGACGGCCTCTACGACCCGGACCCGGAGAGCACCGGCAAGGTGTACACACGGCACGGCGCGTTCCTCTACGACTCCGGGGACTTCGACGCGGAGTTCTTCGGGATCTCGCCGCGCGAGGCACGGGCCATGGACCCGCAGCAGCGGCTGCTGCTGGAGACCTCGTGGGAGGCGCTGGAGCACGCGGGCATCGACCCGACCTCCCTGCGCGGCAGCAGGACGGGTGTCTTCGCGGGCGTCATGCACCACGACTACGCCTCGCGCCTGCACCGGACACCCGACGGCTACGAGGGCATGCTGCTGGCGGGCAACGTCGGAAGCGTCGTCTCCGGCCGCGTCGCGTACACGCTCGGCCTGGAAGGCCCGGCGGTGAGCATCGACACAGCATGCTCGTCGTCGCTGGTCGCGCTGCACCTGGCGGCGAACGCGCTGCGGTCGGGGGAGTGTGACCTGGCGTTGGCGGGTGGCGTGACCGTCATGTCGACACCTCATGTGTTCGTGGAGTTCTCGCGCCAGCGCGGCCTCTCCGCCGACGGCCGCTGCAAGCCGTTCGCGGCGGCCGCGGACGGCACCGGGTGGGGCGAGGGCGTGGGCCTGCTCGTCGTCGAGCGGTTGTCGGATGCGGTGCGTCATGGGCATCGGGTGTTGGCGGTGGTGCGGGGTTCGGCGGTGAATCAGGACGGTGCGTCGAATGGTCTGACCGCGCCGAATGGTCCGTCGCAGCAGCGGGTCATCCGGGAGGCGCTGGCCGGTGCGGGCTTGTCGGCGGGTGATGTGGATGTGGTGGAGGGGCATGGTACGGGGACGGCGCTGGGTGATCCGATCGAGGCGCAGGCGTTGTTGGCGACGTATGGGCAGGGGCGGGCGGAGGACCGTCCGTTGTGGTTGGGGTCGGTGAAGTCGAACATCGGGCATACGCAGGCTGCTGCGGGTGTGGCTGGTGTGATCAAGATGGTGATGGCGATGCGGCATGGTGTGCTGCCGCGGACGTTGCATGTGGATGTGCCGTCGCCGCATGTGGACTGGTCGGCCGGTGGTGTGGAGTTGCTGGCCGAGTCGGTGGTGTGGCCGGAGGTGGGGCGGCCGCGTCGGGCGGCGGTGTCCTCGTTCGGCATCAGCGGCACCAACGCGCACGTGCTCATCGAACAGCCCTCCGCCGTCGCCGAGCCCGAGGCCGCCCCCGCCGAACCCGGTGGTGTGGTGCTGTGGGTGTTGTCGGCGCGTTCGGGTGTGGCGTTGCGGGAGCAGGCGGTGCGTCTGCGGGAGTGGGCGACGGCGCATCCGGAGGCCGACCCGGTGGCGGTGGGCCGGGCATTGGTGTCCGGCCGGGCGGTACTCGAACACCGTGCGGTGGTGTCCGGCCGGAGTACGGACGAGTTGGTCGCCGGGCTGGCCGACGTGACTGCGGGGGACACGGCTGTCATGCCTGCTTCCGGGGCGGTGTTCGTGTTTCCGGGGCAGGGGTCGCAGTGGGCGGGGATGGCGGCCGAGTTGCTGGATTGTTCTCCGGTGTTCGCGGAGGCCGTCGAGCGGTGTGCGGGGGTGGTGGATCCCCTGACGGACTGGTCACTGCTGGATGTGCTGCGGGATGGTTCGGGTCGTTTGCTGGACCGGGTTGATGTGGTGCAGCCGGTGTTGTTCGCGGTGATGGTGGGGTTGGCACGGTGGTGGGAGTCGTGCGGCGTACGTCCTGCCGCTGTGGTGGGGCATTCGCAGGGTGAGATTGCCGCGGCGCATGTGGCGGGTCTGTTGTCGTTGGAGGACGCGGCGCGGGTTGTGGTGTTGCGGAGTCGGGCGTTGCGGCGGGTGTCGTCGGTGGGTGGCGGGATGCTGTCCGTCGGGGTCGGCGCTGAGCGTGCTGCCGAGCTCGTCGCAGGCGATGACGAGCTCTCCTTGGCTGCTGTGAACGGGCCCACGAGTGTGGTGCTTTCCGGGTCGATCGAGGCACTGTCCGGGGTCGCGGACGCCTGCGAGCGCGACGGCGTACGGGCGCGGTGGATTCCGGTGGACTACGCCTCCCATTCCGCCCAGATGGACGTACTGCGGGAAGACCTCCAGGCTCTGCTGGCGGATGTCACCCCGCAGCCCGGCGCGGTGACGATGTACTCGACGGTGACCGGCGAGGCCGTTACCGACCCTGCGGCGCTGTCCGGCTCGTACTGGTACGAGAACCTGCGCAACACCGTCCGGCTGGACCAAGCAGTACGTGCGGCGGTAGCCGACGGGCACACGGTGTTTGTCGAATGCAGCCCGCACCCCGGACTCGTCGTCCCCATCACGGACGAGCTGGAGGAGGTCCCGGGCGGTACGGTCCTGGAGACCCTGCGCCGTGGCGAAGGCGGTCCGGAGCGGTTGGTGACGGCCCTGTCCGCCGCCTTCGTACGCGGCCTGTCCGTCGACTGGGCGAGCCAGCTCAAGCACGCCGACGCAACAACGCACGTCGACTTGCCCACCTACCCCTTCCAACACCGCCGTCACTGGCTCGACGCGCCCGCGGTGCCCGGGGCCGCGCGGGATCTGGGGCTCACGGCCGTCGGTCACCCCCTGCTCGGCGCCGCCGTGCGTGCGCCGGGGGACGATGGGCTGTCGTTCACGGGGCGTCTCTCCGTCTCCTCGCATCCGTGGCTCGCCGACCACGCCGTCCTCGGCACGGTCATCGTCCCCGGCACGGCGCTCCTCGACCTCGCGACCTGGGCCGGAGCCGAGGCCGGATGCCCGGTGGTCGACGAACTCACGCTGCACGCACCGCTCGTGCTGCCCAAGGGGACCGGCGTCCGGCTGCACATGGCCGTCGCCGCGCCCGATGCCTCCGGTGTCAGGGCGTTCGCCGTCCACTCGTGCCCCGAGGACGCCCCCGACGACGAGCCATGGGCTCTTCACGCCACCGGGAGCGTCTCCGTCTCCTCCGACCTGCCCGCGTCCTCCGCCGACGCCCTGCTCGCGTGGCCGCCCGCGCACGCCGACTCCGTCGACACCACCGCCGTGTACGACCGGCTGGCCGAGTTCGGCTATGAGTACGGTCCGGCCTTCCAGGGCCTTCGGTCCGCCTGGCGGCAAGGTGACGACCTGTTCGCGGAAGTGGTACTGCCCGACCCGGCCGCGAGCCAGGAGCACGGCTTCGCCCTGCACCCCGCACTCCTGGACGCGGCCCTGCACTTCGCCGCCCTGGAGGCGGCCGAAAGCGCGGGCACGACGCTGCTGCCGTTCACCTGGACCGGGGTGACCCGGGAGGCGACCGCCGGGCCCGTCGGCGCGTTGCGGGTACGGCTCCGGCGTACCGGCGGCGGCGACGCGATGTCGGTCCTCGTGGCCGACGACACGGGCGCGCCGGTGGCCCGGGCCGAGTCGCTCGTGCTGCGGCCGCTGGCCGCCGGGCAGTTCGCGGGTGCCGTTGGGGCCGACCCGGCCTGGCTGCACCGCGTGGAATGGACGCCGACGGCGCCGCGGGAGGACGACGTGCCCGACGCCGCCGGGGTGGCGGTCATGGCACCCGGCGGGCCTGGCCTCCTCCCGACGTACGCGGACCCGGCCTCGGCCGCCGATTCGGGCGTCCACGTCGCCGTCCTGCCCTGCCCGTCCGCCGACGGCACCGCGCCCGACGCGGTCGCGGCGGCCGTGCACGCCGTCCACGACGCCGTACGCGCCTGGCTCGCCGAAGAACGCCTCGCCGCCGCCCGCCTGGTCGTCGTCACGCGCGGCGCGATCGGCGCCGACCCGTCCGAGGACGTCCCCTGCCCGGCCCAGGCGGCGATCTGGGGTCTCGTACGGACCGCGCAGACCGAGCACCCGGATCGCTTCGTCCTCGTCGACCTCGACCCGTACGACACCGAACCGTCCATGCCGGTGGACGTGCTGCGGGCTGTCGTGGCCGCCGACGAGGACCAGGCGATCGTCCGGGACGGAACCGTCCTGACCCCGCGCCTGGTGCGTGCCGCCACCGGCTCGGCGCTCGTGCCGCCGGACGGGCCCGCGCCGTGGCGCGTCGAATCGGGCCCGCGGCGCACCGTGGACGCCCTCGCCGTCGTCGACCATCCGGGGGTCGTCCAGCCCCTGACCGAAGGGCAGGTCCGGGTCGCGGTGCGCGCGGCCGGGGTGAACTTCCGCGACGCGCTGATCTCGCTCGGCATGTACCCCGGCCGGGCGGTCATCGGCGCCGAGGCGGCGGGTGTCGTCGTCGAGGTCGGGCCGGGCGTGGTGAACCTCGCACCGGGCGACCGGGTGATGGGGCTGTTCGACGGCTCCTTCGGGCCGCTGGCCGTCGCCGACCGCCGCGTGCTGGCCCGTATGCCGTCCGGCTGGTCGTTCGTCCAGGCGGCGTCGGTGCCGGTGGTGTTCCTGACCGCTCTGTACGGGCTGCGCGACCTCGGCGGGCTCCGGTCCGGCGAGTCGGTGCTCGTCCACGCCGCGGCGGGCGGTGTCGGCATGGCCGCGACGCAGCTCGCCCGGCACTGGGGCGCCGAGGTCTTCGCGACCGCGAGCCCGGCGAAGTGGGGGACCGTACGGGGCCTGGGCGTCCCCGGGGAGCGGATCGCGTCGTCCCGCGACACCGGATTCGAGCAGCGCTTCACCGAGACCACCGGCGGGCGTGGCGTCGACGTCGTACTGAACTCGCTCGCCGGGGAGTTCGTGGACGCGTCGCTGCGTCTCCTGGCCGACGGCGGCCGGTTCGTCGAGATGGGCAAGACCGACGTCCGCGGACCGGAGGCCGTCGCGGCCGAGCGCCCGGATGTTTGTTACCGCGCGTTCGACCTGATCGACGCGGGCCCGGACCGGATCGCCGAGATGTTCGCCGAACTCGTCGGCCTCTTCGAGGCGGGCGTCCTGCATCCGCTGCCCGTACGCACCTTCGACATCCGCCACGCGCGCGATGCGATGCGCTTCGTCAGCCGCGCCCGGCACACCGGCAAGGTCGTCCTGACCCTGCCGCAGCCTCTCCGTGACGGCGGGACCGTCCTGATCACGGGCGGCACCGGGACCCTCGGCCGCCGCCTCGCCCACCACCTGGTCACCCGGCACGGCGTCCGGCACCTCCTGCTGCTCGGCCGGTCCGGCGCGGCCGCCCCCGGCGCGGCCGAACTCGTGGCGGAGCTGGGCGGGTACGGTGCGACCGTCACCGTCGCGGCATGCGACGCGGCCGACCGGGCCGCCCTGGCCCGCATCCTGGCCGACGTGCCGGCCGAGCACCCGCTCACCGCCGTCGTCCACGCGGCCGGAACGCTCGACGACGGCCCCGTGGAGGCGCTGACACCGCATCAGGTGGAGCGTGTGCTGCGCGCCAAGGTCGACATCGCCGTCAACCTGGACGAGCTCACCCGGGACGCAGACCTGTCCGCGTTCGTGATGTTCTCGTCGGCCGCGGGCGTCCTCGGCACCGCGGGCCAGGCCGGTTACGCCGCCGCCAACGCCTTCCTCGACGCCTTCGCCCACCACCGCCGGGCACGGGGACTGCCGGCCACGGCGCTGGCATGGGGCCTGTGGGCCGAACGCACCGGAATGACGGAACACCTCGGCGCCGGAGACCTGAAACGGCTGGCCCGGGGCGGGCTCGTACCGTTCTCGACCCCGCAGGGGCTGGCCCTGTTCGACGCCGCGTGGGAGCGCCCCGACGCGGTACTGGTCCCGGCACGGCTGGACCTGGCGCTGTTGCGCACGCCTTCGGCGTCCGTCCCGCCGCTGCTGCGCGCTCTGACGCCGTGTCAGTCGGGTGCTGTTGCCGCCGACGCACTGCCGTGGGCCCGGCGGCTGGCCGACGCCGCACAGGAGGAGCGCACCGAGATCGCGCTGCGCCTGGTGCGGGCGGAGGCGGCCGTGGTGCTCGGCCATGACTCGGCGGAGAGCGTGCGTCCCGGGACGACCTTCCGCGACCTCGGATTCGACTCGCTGACCGGCGTCGAACTGCGCAACCGGCTCGGCGCGGCCACCGGCCTGCGGCTGCCGTCGACGCTGGTGTTCGACCACCCGACCCCGGCCCGGCTGGCGGGCTTCCTGGTGTCCGCGTCGCTGGGGACTTCCTCGACCGACGAGGCGTCCGCCGGTCGTCATGCCGCCCCGGCGTCCGGCGCGGCCGACGAGCCGGTCGCGATCATCGCGATGGGCTGCCGGTTCCCCGGCGGCGTCGAGTCGCCCGAGGGGCTCTGGGGCCTGGTCGCCTCCGGCGGGGACGCGATCGGCGACTTCCCGGCCGACCGTGGGTGGGACACCGCCTCGCTGTTCGACCCCGACCCCGAAAAGCCGGGCAAGAGCTACGTCCTCAGGGGCGGTTTCCTGTCCGGCGTCGCCGACTTCGACGCGGAGTTCTTCGGGATCTCGCCGCGCGAGGCGCTGGCCATGGACCCGCAGCAGCGGCTGCTGCTGGAGACCTCGTGGGAGGTGCTGGAGCGCGCCGGAATCGATCCGACGTCGCTGCGCGGCAGCCGGACCGGAGTGTTCGCGGGCATGGCCGGCCACGACTACGCGACGGGTGGGATGCCGACGAGCGTCGAGGGACACGTGCTCACCGGCAACGCCACGAGCGTCGCGTCGGGCCGGGTCGCCTACACGCTCGGCCTGGAGGGCCCGGCACTGACGGTCGACACAGCATGCTCGTCGTCGCTGGTCGCGCTGCACCTGGCGGCGAACGCCCTGCGGTCGGGGGAGTGCGACCTGGCGTTGGCGGGCGGTGTGACGGTGATGTCGACGCCGGACTTCTTCGTGGAGTTCTCCCGTCAGCGCGGGCTCGCCGCCGACGGCCGGTGCAAGGCGTTCTCGGCGGCGGCCGACGGCATGGGCGCGGCGGAGGGCGTGGGCCTGCTGCTGGTCGAGCGGTTGTCGGACGCGGTGCGTCATGGGCATCGGGTGTTGGCGGTGGTGCGGGGTTCGGCGGTGAATCAGGACGGTGCGTCGAATGGTCTGACCGCGCCGAATGGTCCGTCGCAGCAGCGGGTCATCCGGGAGGCGCTGG
>NZ_JAINFC010000332.1 GCF_020740835.1 Streptomyces sp. UNOC14_S4 | reverse complement strand
CAGCAGGCGGTCCAGGACCGCCCCCTCGCTCACCCGCACCCCGTCGTGCTCGTACTCGTCCGTCACCCACGTCCGCAGGCCCCGGATCGCCCGTGCCGTCCGCAGCGAGTGCTCCGTTTCGACGTAGAGGTCGTCGTGGTAGACGGCGGCGGCCACCGGCACGGTGTTCCCGGCGAGGCGCGACACGTCGTACAGCGGGGTCCAGCCCTTGCGTTCCGCGAGGAGTTCCGCGGTGCGGCGCAGGGGGCGCAGGGCCGGGTGGGTGCGGAGCATCCAGGGGTGGACGGTCTCGCCGGTGAACAGGAAACGCGCGCCCGGCTCGAAGTGGCTGTCGAACTGGGGGAATTCGGCGCGTACGCGTTCGGCGGACCAGTGCGTCGCCCGCCCGTCCTGGGCATAAATGGCTTCGTGGAGGATCGCGTAGAGCGGGCAGTGGGCGCGGGAGAGCACGGCGGCGGCCGCTTCGGCGAACGCGTCGGACAGGCGGGGGCCCGCCACGGTGTCGACGAAGGCGTCCTCCAGCAGGTAGTGCAGCCGGTGCGAGCCGTCGCCGGTGCCCAGGAGGATGCCGAGCTGCTGGAAGGCTCCGACGGTGAGCAGGGTGCCGTCCGGCAGCACTTCCTCGTGCTCGGCGAGGTGGGCCGCGATACGCCGGGCGGCGTCCTCGTCGCCGGGATAACGCGCGTAGTGCGCGAGGGTCTTGCGTTCCATGCGCGGGTAGGCGGCGCGGTAGACGGCGTCCGCGTCGGCGTCCAGCGACGGCAGACCGCCGGTGATCAGCACCTCCGCCAGCCCCTCGGGGGCGTACGAGAGGTAGGTGACGGCGCAGAAGCCGCCGAAGCTCTGCCCGAGCACGCTCCAGGGGCGGCCGCCGGTGAGCAGCGGGCGGATCAGTTCGCAGTCGCGGACGATCGAGTCGGCGCGGAAGTGGGCGAGGTAGTCGGCCTGTTCGGCGGGGCCGCCGCGCAGCGGGAGCGTCTGCCGGCCGGCGGGGGTGGAGCGCCCGGTGCCGCGCTGGTCGAGGAGGAGGACGCGGTAGTCCTCCAGCGCGCGGTCGAGCCAGCTGTCCCGGCCGACCGGGCGGGGCGCCTGGAAGCCCGGTCCGCCCTGGAGGTAGACGAGCCACGGCAGGTCGTCGTGCTCGCGGCGGGCGGCGACGACCTCGCGGGCGTACAGCCGGATCGTCTCGCCGCCGGGCTCGGCGTGGTCGAGCGGAACGTCGAACCAGTGGTCCGTGAGGACGGTTCCGGGCTGCCGGAACGTCGCCGTCCCGGCCCTCCGCCCGGCAGGCGCCGCGACGGCCCCTCCGGCGTCTCCGGTCCCTCCACCGACGTTCTCCGGCATGCTCCCACCCTCATGTGCATGGGCCCGCCGGATGTCGGACGGACATCGGACAGGCATCAGTAAGACATCGGAACGCCGTGGCCGGGCCCCGACGGGCTTGACTCACGGCGTGCACCGCACGGCGTAACCTACCGAACGTACCGAGGGGCGGGCAGTGACCGAGAACAGCACCCGCGGCACACGGGCGGACGAGCCCGCCGACATAGGCCGCCGCGTCCTGCGGCTGCGTACGGAGAAGGGGCTCACCCAGCGGCAGCTCGCGGAGCCCGCCTACACGGCCGCGTACGTCTCGACGCTGGAGGCGGGGCGGGTGCGCCCCTCGGAGAACGCCCTGCGGCATCTCGCCGAGCGCCTCGGCACCACGGTCGAGGAGCTCGCCACGGGCAGGCCGCCGCACCTGGCGACACGGCTGCGCATGCGGCTGACGGACGCCCGGCGCACGCTCGCCACGGGCGAGGCGGAGGACGCGGCACGGCTGTTCCACGCGCTGTGCGACGAGGCCGCCGGTCTGGAGCTGCTCCAGGAGCAGGCCGCCGCGCTGCTCGGGCTCGGGGACTGCGCGCTGGAGACGGGCGACCTCGTGGCGGCCCGCGAGCACTTCGCCGCCGCGGAACAGCTCCTCGCGGACGAGCCGCTGCCGCGTCGCGTCCCCGCGCTCCGGGGCCGCGCGACAGCGCACCTGCTCGCCGGCGAACTGCGCTACGCCTGCTATCTGCTGGAGACCGCCCTCGACGAACTGAACGCCTCGGGCCTGCACGACCCGGACGCGCTGCTGCTGCTCTACACGGCATCCATCGCGCCCTACATGGACATGGGAGCACACGCGCGGGCCGCGCACGCCGCGGAGCTCGCCCTGGCCCTCGCGCCCCAGGTGGACGACCCGGCGCTCGTCGCCAAGATGCACCGCGGAGTGGCCCGGACGTTCATCGCGGAGGGACGCATCGCCGAGGCCGACGTGTCGCTCGCCAAGGCGCAGGAGCTCTACCGGCAGCTCCAGATCCGTACGGAACTGGCCCACTGCCACTGGATGCGCGGCTACGTCCGCGCGCAGGACGGCGATCTGGCGGGCGCCGAGACCGAACTGCGCACCGCACGGGACATGCTGGCCTCCAAACGGGCCGCACTGTTCACCGTGCAGGTGGAAGTGGAACTGGCGGACGTGCTCCGGCGGCGCGGCAAGACGGAGGAGGCGGAACGGCTGCTGCGGCCCCTGCTCTCGCCCTCCGCCCTGGGTGCGGAACGCGGCGCGGTGCACGCGGGCGGCGCACACCGGCTGCTGGGCCTCATCGCGGAGGAACGCGGCGAGCACGAGACGGCGGAGGAGCACTACTGCTCGGCGCTCTCCCTGCTGGAACGGACGGGTGCGGCGGGGGATCTGGCGGACCTGTGCCGCCTGTTGGGCGACCTGCTGCGGCGTACGGGGCGGACCGAGGCGGCGCTCGACGCGTACCGCACGGGGCTGGGACACCGTGCGGCGCCGGGCACCACCACGCTGGGCCCGGCACCGAAGGAACCTCCGCGCTTCTGAGGCACGGCGGGTTGCGCCTACTGGGGTGCGTCTTGCGCTGCGCGCGCGGCTGCGGGTCCGCTGCGCGGCGCCTACCGGGCTGCCTCGTGAGCTCGGTGCGCGGCTGCCGGTTGTGTTGTGGCTGGTCGCGCAGTTCCCCGCGCCCCTGACGGGGCGTGCCCTTCCCGTCACCCCCCCGGAAACGTCAGCAGGACCATTGCTGCCCGCCAGCGCAGCGCTTACGTTAAGCGGCGCCTCAAACGGAATTGACCCGCCGTTTAATACGGGCGGCGGGACTCGGGAGGAACCCCCCATGCGCAGACGAATACGTTTCGCGGCGGTGACGGCAGCGCTGGCCGCTGTCACGGTCACTGCACCGGTGGCGGCCGGCGCGGCGACGCCGCAGCCGCCCCAACGCACGCAGAGCGTCGAGTACTTCACAGGGCCCGACGGTCACCCCCGCCACACCACCGTTCCCGCGTCGCCCGCACCGCCCAAATCCCTGCGGCCTTCGGCACGCGGTGACGGCTCTGTCGTGCCGATCGTGCAGAACGGTCCGGTCGCGAACAAGCTGGACGTCGTGTTCATCGGTGACGGCTACACGGCGAGTCAGCAGGGCGACTTCCACGCCGCTGTCCGTGCCAAGTGGGCGAAGATGTCCGCCGTCGAGCCCTACGCCTCGTATCGCGGTCTTTTCAACGTCTGGGCCGTCGACGTGGTGTCCCGCGAGTCGGGCGTCTCCGGGGACCCGGGCAAGGACGTCGTGAAGGACACCGCGCTGCGCTCCGCCTTCTTCTGCGACGGCGTCGAGCGGCTGCTGTGCGTCGACACCGGCCGGGTCGAGGCGTACGCGGCGAAGGCGCCCGCCGCGGACCTCGTCGTGGTGCTGTCCAACTCCACCAAGTACGGCGGCGCAGGCTACAACGACATCGTCTCCAAGGTCGGTTACGACGGGATCGCCACGGCCTCCTCGGACCATCCCAAGTCCGACCAGATCGCCGTCCACGAGACCGGCCACTCGCTGGGGAAGCTCGCCGACGAGTACCAGTACGACGAGTACGGCACCTACACCGGCGCCGAACCGGGCGAGGCGAACATCAGCAAGCTCACCGCCGCCCAGATGACCGCCCAGCGGCAGAAGTGGTACCGCTGGATCGGCCGGACCTCGCCGGACGGCGGTGCGGTCGGCGCGTACGAGGGCGGCGGCTACTACCCCAGAGGACTCTTCCGCCCCACCGAGAATTCGATCATGCGCAGCCTCGGGCGGGAGTTCAACCTGCCGGGCCGTGAGGCGATGATCGCCGGGTTCTACCGGCACGCGAGCGTGCTGGCGAGCGAGCGCGGCACGGACAGCCGGGTCGGGCGCGACGACCGTCTCACGGTGCGCGTGCCCGCCGACAGCGTGGTGGTCCGCTGGTACGTCGACGGGCGAGAGATCCGCGACGCGCGGGGCCGTACGGCGGTCACGCCGCGCTCCCTCGGCGTCCCGGCGGACGGGCGCGCGCACAAGGTGACGGCGACGGCCGCCGACACGACGGGAGCCGTGCGCGATCCGCAGCTGCAGAAACGCATGCAGGGCTCTTTGACCTGGGAGACGGCGCGCTGACGTCCGGTTCTCCGAGAACGTTCCGGGAGAACGTTCCGGGAGAACGTTCTCGGAGAACGGAGCGGGCCCGGGATGTGCCTCCCGGGCCCGCTCGGGGCTCAGGCCGGTTCCAGGACGTCCGACCCGGCGTACGCCCGCTCCAGCCGCGCGCACGCGCGGTTCAGCGTGTCCGCGAACGCGGCCTCGACCCGTTCAGGCGAGGACTCCGCCGCCAGTGTCCTGTGCAGGACGTCGAACACCAGCTGCCTGGTCGCCACCGCGAAGGAGGCGAAAGCCTCCAGCTCCTCCAGCAGGCCGGGCTCGGTGTTCGTGCGGGGGTGTGCCCGCTCGACGAGGAACTCCAGCAGGCGCTCCCGGCGGCGCTGCATCAGAGGGAGGTAACTGCGCTCCAGGGCGGGGCTGTCGAGGAGGACGCGGGAGAAGACGCGGGCCTGGTCGATGGAGTCCTCGCTGCTCAGCACCGACTCGCACGCGGTCATGCAGGAGCGCCGCAGGTTGTCGAGGAGGTCCGCGCCGGTACGGGCCCCGCGCACCGCCTCCCACAGCTGCGCGTCGAACTCCTTGCGGCGGCCGAAGAAGATGTCCTCCTTCGACGCGAAGTGGGTGAAGACCGTGGCCGGCGCCACGTCCGCCTCGGCGGCGATGCGGTTGAGCGTGACGCCCTCGAAGCCGTGCTCGGCGAAGAGCCGGAAGGCCGCGTCTGAGATCGCCCGGCGCGTGCGCTCCCTCTTCCGGCCGCGCAGTCCGGTCGCGGACGACGCGGCGGCCGGGGCGGGCGGTGCGGAGGCGGAGTGCGAGGTCATGGGCCCAGGATACGGCCCCGGGAATAAAAAATAGAGGTGCTTTATTTTTAGAGTGCCACTATTTTTTAGGGCGCAGCCCGGATCCTCCCGGCAGCCGAACCCTTCGTAAGGACGTCCCCGTCATGCCCGAACCGTCAGCCCCGCCGACCACGCGCCCAGGAGCGGCCCCGGCGTCGTCCGTACGACACGACGCCGAGGTTCCCGGGCCGACCGCGAGACGTGCCGGGTCCGCGGCGGCCGTCCTGTTCATCGCGTGCGCCGCTCAGTTCATGGTCATCCTCGATGTGTCGATCGTGAACGTGGCGCTCCCGTCCATGCGTGCCGAACTGCACCTGAGCGGGGCGGGCCAGCAGTGGATCGTCAACGCCTACACGCTCGGCTTCGCCGGACTGCTGCTCGGCGGCCGCATGGCCGACCTCGTCGGCACCAAGCGCGCCTTCCTCACCGGACTCGCCGCCTTCACCGCGGCCTCCCTCGCCGGCGGTCTCGCCGACAGCGGCGCCCTGCTGATCGCCGCCCGTGCCGTCCAGGGCGTCGGCGGCGCCGTGCTCGCCCCCGCCACCCTCACCCTGATCATGACCACGTTCACCGAGCCCGCGGCCCGGACCCGTGCCATGGGCGCGTGGAGCGCCGTCATGGCGGCGGGCGGAGCCGCGGGCGCCGTCGTCGGCGGCGTGCTCACCGAGTACGCGGGCTGGCGCTGGGTACTGTTCGTCAACGTGCCCATCGGCGTGGCCCTGCTCGCCGCCGCCCTGGCCTTCGTGCCGTCGGGCACCGCGGGGCGGGGCGGGCTGCGCCGCCTCGACCTCCCCGGTGCCGTGTCCGTGACCGCGGGCCTGACCGCGCTGGTCTACGGGATCATCTCCACCGAGACCCACGGCTGGGGCTCCCCGGCGGTCTGGGTGCCGCTCACCGCGGGCGCCCTGCTGCTCCTGGCCTTCCTCGCCGTCGAGTCGAGGGTCGCCCACCCGCTCGTACCGCTGCGCATCCTGCGCCGCCGCAGCCTCGCCACCGCCAACCTCGTCGTGACCGGCCTGGGCGCGGCCAGCTTCGCCATGTGGTTCCTGCTGTCGCTCTACTTCCAGCAGCTCCTCGGCTACAGCGCGGTGACCGCGGGCCTGTGCTTCCTGCCCGGCTCGCTGTCCATCATCGCGGGCGCGCAGCTCGCCACCCGGCTCGTCCCCCGCACCGGGCCACGCCCGCTGCTGTTCACCGGCATGGTGATCAGCACGGTGGGCTTCGTCTGGCTCTCCGGGATCGGCGCCGACGGCAGCTACGTCACCGACGTGCTCGCGCCGTTCGTGCTCGCCACCTTCGGCACGGGCCTGGCGATGATGCCCGCCACGGTCGCCGCGACCAGCGGCACCGACCGCGCCGAGGCCGGGCTCGCCTCCGGTCTCGTCAACACCTCGCGTCAGGTGGGCGGCGCCCTCGGCCTCGCCCTCCTGGCCACCGTCGCCTCGCACGTGACGGCGAGCCACCTGGCCGCCCACCCTGGTGACCTGCAGTCCGCCCTGGCCTCCGGCTACGGGCGGGCCCTGCTGATCGCCGCGGTCTTCACGGCGTGCGCCGCCCTGATGGCGCTCGCCGTGCCCGGCACCACGCGCAAGTCCACCACCTGAGGAAAGGACCACCGAGATGCCCAACGAGCTGAACCACATCATCGTCCACGTGAAGGACCGCCGGGCGGCCGCGAACTTCGTCGCCGACCTGATGGACACCGCCCCGCCCGTCGACTGGGGCCCCTTCACCCAGATCACCAGCTCCAACGGCGTCGGCATCGACTTCGCCGACGACCATGTCGCACCGGACAACATCAACGGGAGTCACCTCGCCTACCTCGTGACGGACGAGGAGTTCGACGCCATCTTCGGCCGTATCGAACAGCGGGGCGTGCGCTACTGGGCCGACCCCTCGCTGAACCGCGAGGGCGAGATCAACCACAACTACGGCGGCCGTGGCGTCTATGTGCTGGACCCGGGAGGCACGTGTGCCGTCGAGTTCATCACCACCCCGTACGGCGAGTCCCCGGGCGAAGTGAAGACCCCGACCTGGCTGTGACGGACCGGGCGGCAGGGCGGACCGGACGGCAGGGCGGACTGCGGCGATCGCGCCGATCGTGCCGATCGAGGTGACTGCGGTGACCGGGCGGGCCGTCCGCCGGGGTCAGCGCACCAGGTCCCGCTCCAGCGGCGTACGGAACCGGGGCGTGACCCGTACCTCGCCCAGCCAGCCGGACAACCGGGCGGCCTCCGCGGCGATCGCGGAGGCCGCCCGGTCGTCCACGTCCTCCAGCGCCCGCCAGACGATCTCGCCGTTCGCCCGCTGCGCCCAGCCGCCCACGATCCTGCCGTTCCACCACACCGTCGGGCCGATGTTGCCCGCCCGGTCGAAGAGGAACGGCACATGTTCGGGGGACAGGTACCAGTCGCGGCCCCGCCAGCCCATCGCCGTGGGGTCCAGCCCCGGGAGCAGCGCGGCCCACGGCTCCGCGGGCGCGGCCTCCGCCAGGCCGCCCTCCAGATCGTCCGGCAGCACGAAGCCCGTCCCCTCCGTGATCCGCACCTCCCGCGCGCCCACGTCGGCCAGCGCCCGGCGCGTGTCGCCCAGCGTCCAGCCCGTCCACCACTTCAGGTCCGCCTCCGTGGCCGGCCCGAACGACGCGAGCCAGCGCCGTGCCACCTCCGCCTTCGCCTCCCGCACCGGGAGCTCCGGCAACCGCGCGACAGGCGCGTACGCGTACATGCTGCTCGTCCACGAACCGCGCGGCCGGGCCCGGCGCACATGCCCGTCCGAGGCCAGCAGCCGCAGCAGCCAGCTGCCGAGGCTCTGCCGGCTCTCGTACGGCTTGCCCGCCGCGTTCACGATCGGCTCCCGCAGCACCGGGAGGTCCTTGGACAGTTCGGCCACGGTCGCCTCGCCGCGCGCGGCCAGCGCCTCCAGCACCTCGCGCTCGGTCCGCGCCAGGCTCCGCTCGTCCCAGTCGCCGCTCGCGCCCTCCCGCAGGCGCTTCAGGAACGTCGCCCGCTCCTTGGCCGCGATGGCCCGGGCGGTCGAGGAATCGACATACGGGGCCAGCCCGGAGCTCACCGCGAAGATCGTGCGCCGCATGGACAGCAGCTTCACCAGCGTCACGTCCTCGTAGAGCCCGCGCTCCACCTCCGCCGTGGACGGTTCCACGAGCCGTGCGCACGCCGACAGGTAGACCGTCGCCGGGTCGGTCGCATGCAGCCCGACCAGGGCGTCGGCGACCTCCTCGACGGCGGTGACACGGTGGGCGGGGGCGAGCAGGTGGCGGCTGCCGAGCCGGGCGCGGCGCTGGTCGTCGGTGATGCGC
>NZ_JAINFC010000331.1 GCF_020740835.1 Streptomyces sp. UNOC14_S4 | reverse complement strand
GGGCGGGAGGGCCGGAGCGTGGCGAAGGTGAGGACGAACGCCACCGCGACGACCGCGGCCGCGAACAGGCCCAGTTGTTCCGGCCGCAGGCCGAAGCGGTCCTGCGTCAGACCGCCGAGCGCACCGCCCAGGGCCACTCCCACGTAGACCGACGAGGAGTTGAGGCCGAGCAGGACGGGCGCGGCGGCCGGGGCGTGCGCGATGAGCCGGTGCTGCTGGGGGACGACGGGCATGCCCACGCACACGCCCCAGGCCACGGCCCACACGACGGCGGTCGCGAGGTGACAGGTGGCCAGCGGGGTGACGGCGAGGAGGGGGACGGTCGCACCGAGGCACCAGGCCAGGATCCTGCCGGGCGCGTGCCGGTCCACGAGCCGCCCGGCCAGGAGATTGCCGCCGAGGGTGCCCAGACCCCAGGCCAGCAGGATGAGGGTGACCAGGGAGCCGGAGCCCCCGGTGGCGCGGTCGAGGGCGGGGACCACGTAGGTGTACAGCACGTACGTGCCCAGGAAGAAGAGGACGGACACGGTGAGGACGCCGAGGACCCACGTCTCCTTCAGGGGGCGGAAGCGTTCGCGCAGCGTGGCGGCCGGGAGGGTGATCCTGGGCAGGCCGACGGCTATGCCGAGGGCCGCGACCAGGCCGAGGGCGGCCACGGCCCAGAGGGTGAGGTGCCAGTCGCCGTCGCCGATGAGCGTGCCCAGGGGCAGGCCGAGGGCGGTGGCGAGCGTCAGCCCGCCGAGTACGAAGGCGAGGGCACGGCCCCGGCGTTCGGGCGGGGTGATGGCCGCGGCGGTGCTGGAGGCGGCCGAGGTGATGATCCCGGCACCGGCCGCGGTCACGACGCGGGCCGCCAGGACGACCTCGTACGTGGTGCCCACGGCGGTGGCCGCGTTGCCGACGATGAAGACGCCTAACGCCAGGAGCAGGGCCGTGCGCCGGTCCAGGGCGCTGGTCGCGGCGCCGAGGACCGGGGCGGAGACGGCGAAGGTCAGGGCGAAGGCGGTGACGAGCTGGCCCGCGACGGGGACGGTGACATGCAGGTCGGCGGCGATGGACGGGAGCAGTCCGGCGATGACGTAACCGTCGGTGCCGACGGCGAACGTCGCGAGGGCCAAGGGGAGGAGTTTTCTGAACAAGACTGCCCTTTCTGTGCTGATCCTCCGAACCAGGCGGAGCGGCGGGGTGATGCGGCCCCGCCGGACCGGCAAACCGCCGACGGCGTTGATCAATTCCGCGTCGGCCGGTGCCGGTCAATTCCGCCCGGATGCCGACGGGTTGCCGACCGCTTGCCGGCGGATGCCGACGGATGCCGACGGTTCAGCCGGCCGCGCCCCGGATCAGCTCGGCGGCCCGCTCGCCGATCATGACGGCGTGCGCGTGGGTGTGCCCCCGGGGCACGCGCGGGATGACGGAGGCGTCCGCGACCCGCAGGCCCTCCACCCCGCGCACCCGCAGCCAGGGGTCGACGACCGCCTGCTCGTCGTCCGGCAGGCCCATGCTGCAGGTGCCGACGGGGTGGAAAAGGGTGGACGCCCGCTCACGGACGACCCCTTCCAGCACGTCGTCGGCGACCGGCCCGGGCCACGGGGCGGCGGGACCGTCCACCAGTCCGCGCAGTGACTCGGTGCCGAACAGCCGCTCCGCGAACCGCACTCCGGCCATGAGGGTGCGGACGTCGCCGTCCGCGCTCAGGTATCCGGGGTCGATGGACGGCGCGAGGGCCGGGTCGGCACCGGCGAGCGTGATGCTGCCGCGGCTGTCCGGCCTGAGCAGCACGACCGCCGTCGTCAGGCCCCGCCCGCCGACCTCCTCGCTGTCGGCCACGGGTGCCCAGATGAGTTCCACGTCGGGCGCGCCCGGGCCGCCGTCCGTGCGGACGAAGGCCACCGCCTCCGCGATGTTGGAGCTGAGCGGGCCGCGCCGTTCGCGCTCGTAGAGCTCCCGGTTCGCGGGGGTGTCGGCGTCGGCGAGCGGGACCGGTCCGGTCGCCCGCATCATCACGTCCACGGTGACGTGGTCCTGGAGATTGCGTCCGACACCGGGCAGATGGACGCGCGGCCGCACACCGGCCGCCCGCAGGTGCTCCGTGTCACCGATGCCGGAGAGCATCAGCAGCTGCGCCGAACCGACGGTGCCCGCGCTGAGGACGACCTCACGGCGCGCGGTCAGGGTCCTGTCGGCGAGCTGGACACCCGTGGCCCGGCCGTCCTCCAGGAGCACCCGGTGGACGGGCTCGCCGGTGAGGACCTCCAGGTTCCCGCGCTCCATGGCCGGGCGCAGATAGCCGTCCGCGGCGCTCCAGCGGGCGCCGTCCCGCTCGGTGAGCGGGGTGAGCGCGCAGCCGGTGTGCTCCGGCCCGCCCAGTCCGCCGGTGATCTCCGCCAGCCCCAGCTCCCCGCAGGCCCGCAGGAAGCGGGCGGTGCTCGGGTCGGGACTCCGCGGCGGCGAGATCCACAACGGGCCCTCCGTGCCGTAGACCTCCCCGGTGCCGGGGGCGCCGGCCCACCGCTCCGCCCGGTGCAGGAAGGGCCTGACCGCGTCCCACGACCAGAGGCCGCGGGACGCGTCGGCCCACGCGTCGTAGTCCTCGGCGTGGCCCGGCACCCACATCAGGAAGTTGACCGCCGACGAGCCGCCCAGGGTCCGGCCGCGCGGCCAGGGCACTGCGCGGCCGCCCAGCCCGGCCTGGGGGACGGTGCCGTAGCCCCAGTCGTACGCGGTGCCGAACAGGCTCGCGGCGGCCGCCGGGATCCGGACGGCGGGGTCGGTGTCCGCGCCGCCGGCCTCGACGAGGGCGACGCGCGTCCCCGGGTTCTCGGACAACCGGGCGGCAAGCGCGCAGCCCGCCGAGCCGGCGCCCACGATCACGTAGTCGAACTCTGCCTTGCTCATGGTTGGTTCCTGCCGCCCCTGTGGTGTGGTTTCCCCGCCGGTCAGGCGGACTTGACAGCCTGCTGGGCGGCGCGCAGCCCGGACTCGATCGCGCCGTCGATGAAGCCGCCGCTCCAGCCGTTGGCGATGTCGTCGGTGGCGAACGACAGCTTGCCGAAGGGCTGCTGGATGGCCGGGTACTGGGCCGTCAGCTGACCGGGCTTCCGGAAGCCCCAGCTGCCGCCGGACCACTTGTCGTTGCCCCAGTCCTGGCCCTTGATGTCCACGACGGTCAGGCCCGGGACCATCTGCCGGACGGCCTGCTGGACCTGGGCGCGGTTGGTGACGTCCAGGCCGGGGTCGGCGCTGAAGCCGATCATCAGCTGCTCGCCGTTGGCGAACTGCGTGCGGGACAGCAGCGTGGACACGATGCTGCCCTCGGGCCCGGAGGCGGCGATCCTGCTGGTCGCGCCCTGGACGCGCATCCAGAACTTCTTGCTGTTGTGGATGCCCACGCCCTGCGCGGTCGCGGCGGCGTGCACCGCGGGCAGGCCGGGGGTGAAGGTGATCGTCTTCCACATGTTGACCGGGACCGCCACGACGGCGACCGGGGCGGAGAACGTCTTGCCCGCGCGGGTGGTGACGCGTACGCGGCGGCCGTCGTCGGCGATCGCGGCGACGGGCGAGTTCAGGCGCAGATCGGCACCGGCGTCGGCGAGGATGGCCTTCAGCAGGCCGGTCATGCCCGTCACGGGGCGGCGGCCCATGAGGCCGAACCAGCCCTCGGGGCTGGCACCGGCCAGCGCCCACCACTGGGCCAGGTTGGTCCACGCGCCGAGGGCGCTGTCGCCGCCCGAGTACGCGGCGGGCTCACCGCTGATCCACAGCTCGTCCTCGGCGGACAGCTTCAGCTCGTTGATGCGGTCGCGCAGGGAGAGCCGGTCGTAGGTGGCCAGCAGGTCCTTGCGGTAGAGCGGCTCGTAGGGGCGCTCGAAGACCTCCTCGGCCCCGGCGAACAGCTTGCCCAGCAGCGCGCTCTGCCGGGCACCGGCCTCCGCCGGGGCGAAGGGGCGGTATCCGGTGGTCGTCGGACCTATGGAGACCTCCGCGGAGGGGTCCGTCACGAGCCCGATGTTGTAGCGCTGGAGCTCCTTCTGGACCAGGGCGTGCCGCTCGGAGACCCAGGCTCCGCCGAGCTCGATCTGCTCACCGGCGAAGGTGTCGGTCCAGATCCGGCCGCCCAGGCGGTCACGGGCCTCCAGGATCAGCGGGCGCAGCCCCTGGGCGCGCAGCTCGCGGGCGGCCGTGACACCGGCGAAGCCGGCGCCGATGACGATGGCGTCGAACGCGCCTCCCTCCTCGGCCGACCCGGTGCCCGAGGCCGCGTGGGCGGAGTTCGCGCCCGCCGCGGCCGCGCCGAAGGCCAGCGCGGCGAAGCCCGCGGTCCGCAGCACCGAACGGCGTGTCACCACTGCCCGGCCGGCTCCGGCTCCGGCTTCGGTCGCGGTCGGGGAGTTTTCAGCAGTCATGATGAGTTCCTTGGATCTGTCGTCGAAGGCGGCGTCGGAGGGACGGCATCGGACGAGCGACGTCGGACGGACGGCGTCGGACGGGCGGCAGCGCGCCGGAGCGAACGCGGCTGCACCGTAACCGACCGTCGGCCACCTGCTGCCCATTGGCCGGTAATGAACGGTCCCCTCCGCGGGCCCGGCCGACGGAACAGGCTCTTCCGCTGCGGTGTCCGGCGCGCGGAAGCCGACGCCGAACGGCCGGATCCCCTCGGGATCCGGCCAGTTCGGCGGCACCACCGCGCGGTCACCAGATGAGATCGGGCGTCGTCCACAGCGGCATGAGCCGGTTCGGCTGCCGCCGGCCCGTGGCGGTGAGGGAGTCCTGCGGCGCGGGCGGACGGGGGCTGAGCATCTCCTGCTGCAGCTGCTGGATCTCCGGCGCGGGCTCGACGCCCAGTTCCTCGTCCAGGATCCTGCGCAGGTCGCGGTAGGACTGCAGCGCCTCGGCGCGGCGTCCCGAGGCGTGGAGGGCGGCGATGAGCCTGCCGTGGAACCACTCGTGCAGGGGGAACTCGCTGACGAGCATGCGCAGATGGGGGATGGTCTCGCGCTGCCTGCCCAGCCGGTGCTCGGCCTCGATGCGCAACTCCAGGGCCCAGATGCGCAGTTCCTCCAGGCGGGCGATGCGGCCCGCGAGGATGTCACCGGCCGGGATGTCGGAGAGGACGGGGCCGCGCCACAGCGCGAGGGCGCGGTCGAGGTGTTCGAGGGTCCGTTCGGGACGGTCCTCCCGCAGGTCGTCCTGGCCGAGCGTCACCAGCCGTTCGAAGATCTTGCTGTCGACCACGTCGTCCTCGACGTCGATCAGATAGCCGGGCGAGCGCCGCACCACTAAGTCCCGGCCGGTCTTGGCGAGCCCCTCGCTCACGAGCATCCGGCGCGCCTGGTAGATGTACGTCTGCAGGGTGGTCAGGGCGGTGCGCGGCGGGTTCTTGCCCCAGAGTTCCTGTACGAGCAGGTCCACGGGGGCGACGTCGCGCGGCCGGGTCAGCAGGAAGGCCAGCGTCTGGAAGACCTTGGGCGTACTCGGCACACACCGTCTGCCGTCGTCGGTGACGATCTCGAACGGGCCGATGAGGTTGAACTGCATGACGTGCTCCTGGTACCGCATGGTGGGATTTACTTGCATGACGCATCCGCATTGGTTCAGACCGTAGGCGGAGACGGAGGGCCACCCCAGAAACGCCTTCCAGGAATGTCAATTACTGACGGGTCAGGCTTCGGGGGTGGCCGCGGGGCCCGCTCCACCGGCTCCCGCAGTGCCGCTCCACCGCACCACGACAAACCTTCGAAGGACGCCGGGCACTCTGGGGCCGTGCTCACAGAGACGATCTCTTCCGACCTCTTCCGTGCCACGCTCGCCCACTGGGTCAGCGGAGTCACGGTGGTGACCACCACCGACGCCCGGGGGCGGAGCCACGGCTTCACCGCCAGCTCGTTCTCCTCGGTGTCCCTCGACCCTCCGCTGGTGCTGGTGTGCCTGGACAACAGCGCCAACTGCTTCGACGCCTTCGACACGTCGGACGGCTTCGTCGTCCACCTGCTGGCCCGCGGCCAGGAGGAGCTCGCGGGCCGCTTCGCCAGCAAGGGGACGGACAAGTTCACCGGCCTGGAGACGGAACGGTCGGCACGCGGGCTGCCGCTGCTGCCCGGGGCGCTCGCCCGCCTGGAGTGCCGCACCGAACGCCGGATACCCGGTGGCGACCATCTGATCCTCCTCGGCGAGGTGTCCTTCGCCGAGGAGCACGAGGGCGAGCCGCTGGTCTACTACCGACGCGGTTTCCACCGGCTCGACGGCGTCGCACCGGCCACGTCCCGGGCGTACTGAGGCGCGCTATGCCACGCCGGACAGGGGGCCGTGCGCGGCCGCCCGGTGCCTCGCCGCGGCGGTCGCCATGGCGAGATGCGCCACCGAGGCCAGGGTCATGTGCCGGTGCCAGCCCTGGAAGGAGCGGCCGGCGAAGTCCCGCATCCCCACCCGTTCGGACACCTCGGTGAACTCGCGGGTGACCGTGCCGGAGAGCCGGGTCAGCCGCAGCAGGTGCGCGGGCGGCACGTCCGTGGCCTCCGTCAGCCAGAACCACGTGGGGCGGCGGTCCGCGGCGGACCACTCGGCCAGCAGCAGCGCCCGCAGGAACGGCGGTCCGTCCCCGGCGCAGTCGGCGACCCACGCCTTCACGGGCACCGCCGCCAGCATGCCCTCGACGCCGCCCCCGCCGGGACCCGGCACCTTCGTGCGGTGCCAGAGCCGTTTCATGGAGTCGACGATCCGCCACGCCGGCATCTCCTGGGTACCGGCCCCCGGCAGCACGGCTTCGTCCAGGGTGAGGACGGTGTCCGGGCAGACGCTCATGATCAGGGGCCGGCCGGTCCCGTCACGGCCGCTGACCAGCTCGTACGGGCACAGCTGCGGCACGTCCAGCACGACCGGGAGGCGGGGCAGCGCCCAGGAGCCGACGGCGCCCGGCACGGAATCGCGGACGTACTCCCCCGCCGTGGAGACCTTGACGTCCGCCGGGAGGTTCGCCCGGGCACGGCGGCCCGGGTCGTCGCGCCAGCTCCGCGGGAGGACGAGCCTCCAGTCGACGGGCACCGCGGCCCGCTCGGACGTCAGCCAGGCGCCCAGCGCCTGCTGGGCCTTGGCGGTCCGGCCCAGGTGCGGGAGGAAGTGCCGTGCCACACCGGCCGCCTGGGCCCCCGATCTGGGGATGAGGGTACTTCTCACCACCCATGCCTGCGGTCCCACCAGCCGCTCGGCGCTCCGGCCCAGCGACTGCCGGACCGGCTCCCACTCCCAGGAGGATCCGCTGATGAAGTGATGCACACTCTGCTGGGCCGCCTCGCCGCCCAGCTGGGCGGCGATGTTGCGCAGGGTCTTGCGGCCCTCGGCGGCGAGCAGGCCCTGGACGTATTGACCGGCCTTGTGCCGCTGGTCGATTCTCGGCAGTGACGCGAACAGGCACGGCCCGAGCTCCTGGAGCACGCGGGCGGCCGCCGCCCGGTGATCAGGTTCCGACGACGGTTCCTCCGCCGTCGGCTCTCTCCGGTGAGCCGGCCTCGCCGATACGCCTTCCGCCGTCAGTTCTCTCCATTTCATGCGGCTCCCTCCCCGTTCGCCGCCGGACCGGTACGACCGACGGCCCCCACCCGACAATACAGACCGCGCGCTCGGTTTCCGCCGGTAGGGGTGTACCCGAGTACAAAAATTGTCGACGGGTCTTCCAGCGGACCTCCATTCGGCTCCCACGACTCTCCGACAGGGCCGTGCCACATTGACACTGCCGCCCTGACACACAGGCGCACCAGGGGATGCGCGTCCGCGAGGGCCCGGCGGCGTGGGGTGAGGAGAGTTCTTTGCACAACACCACGGGGGAAACATTGCAGTTCCGGATGCTGGGCCCGCTGGAGGCCGTCTCCGGGAACCGGATGATCGCTCTGGGAGGGACCAAGCAACGCGCGACCCTGAGCTTCCTGCTGCTGCACGCCAACCGGGTGGTGGCCACCAGCCGGCTGCTGAACGCCCTGTGGGAGGGGGACGACGCCCCCGCCTCGGCGCGGAAGATACTCCAGAACGCCGTGTGGGGCCTGCGCGGCGCCCTGTTCCCCGACGGCGGCGAGACCGAGCAGACGACACTGCTGACCCAGGCCCCCGGCTATGTCCTGAGGGTGAACCCGGACGATGTGGACCTCTTCCTGTTCCACCGGCGCGTGGCGGAAGGACGGGCGAAGCTCACGACCGGCGCGCCGCAGGAGGCGGCCGTCCTCCTGCGGGACGCGCTGGCACTGTGGCGGGGCCCGGTGCTGGCGGATCTCATGGAGGCCGGATTCGCCTGGCCCGAGGTGACGGCCGTGCAGAACGCCCGGCTCGACGCCGTGGAGGACTACTGCGAGGCGGAGCTGGCCTGCGGCCGCCACCACGCGGTCCTCGGCGAGCTGGAGGCGCTGGTGGAGGCCGAGCCGCTGCGCGAACGCAGTTGCGGCCAGCTGATGCTCGCGCTCTACCGGTGCGGCCGCCAGGCCGACGCGTTGAACGTGTACAGCCGCGTACGCACGACCCTCGTCGAGGAGCTGGGGCTCGAACCCGGCCTGGCCCTGCAGCGGCTGCAGCAGTCGATCCTCACGCACGACAGGACGCTGGCCCTGCCCGCCGTCCCCGCGGCCGGTACCGCCCCCGCCC
>NZ_JAINFC010000330.1 GCF_020740835.1 Streptomyces sp. UNOC14_S4 | reverse complement strand
AGAGTAGCTCGTCTGCAGCGTCAGATGTGTGTAGGAGACAGGCCCGGGGCACCGGGAGGAGCACGTCCGAGGGCGCGTCCGGAAGCACTGCCGAGAGCGCGGCCAGGGATGCCGCCCGGAGTGATACGCCGGGTAGTACGCCCGGTGAATGACACCTTCGGACAAATGCACCCGTTGCTTTTCGGCCAACTTCAGGCCGAACCGCTCAGCTTGGCCTGAGCAGCCCCCAACAGCCGGTCGACCAGCAAGGAAAGGACCGCCGAGGGCGGTTGCACCCTACGGGGATTGGGCATGGGCGAGAGGCGTACTTTTCACCGAGCCCTGCAAGTGCAACGCTTCGTGATCGAACGCTTCGCGCCAAGTTGTCATGTCGACATAGAGCCGGGTGACGAACTGGTCACCGCGACTCCGTGTGACGCAGTAGATTCGATCTTGGCCATGACCGGCGGGGGAACCGTTCAGGACCGAGGGGAAACGTGCAGGACCGAGAGGACTCGACCGCCGAGGGGGGCTTAGCGCCATGAGCCAGGACTCCACGACCGCACCGGAGACCACGCGCAAGCTCTCCGGACGCCGCCGCCGGGAGATCGTCGCCGTACTGCTTTTCAGCGGCGGCCCCATCTTCGAAAGCTCCATTCCGCTCTCAGTGTTCGGAATCGACCGACAGGACGCTGGGGTGCCCCGCTACCGCTTGCTGGTATGCGCGGGCGAAGATGTGCCATTGCGAACAACCGGCGGCCTGGAATTGACCGCACCGTACGGCCTGGAGGCACTCTCCAGGGCCGGCACCGTCGTCGTACCGGCCTGGCGGTCGATCACACAGCCGCCGCCCGTCGCCGCGCTCGACGCACTGCGCCGCGCCCACGAGGAGGGCGCCCGCATCGTGGGCCTGTGCACCGGGGCCTTCGTGCTGGCCGCCGCGGGGCTGCTCGACGGCAGGCCCGCCACCACCCACTGGATGTACGCGCCCACGCTCGCGAAGCGCTATCCGTCGGTCCACGTGGACCCGCGGGAGCTCTTCGTGGACGACGGCGACGTACTGACCTCCGCGGGCACCGCGGCAGGCATCGACCTGTGCCTGCACATCGTCCGCACCGACCACGGCGCCGACGCGGCGGGGGCCCTGGCCCGCCGTCTCGTCGTGCCGCCCCGCCGCAGCGGCGGGCAGGAGCGCTATCTCGACAGGTCTTTACCGGAGGAGATCGGCGCCGACCCGCTGGCCGAGGTCGTCGCCTGGGCGCTGGAGCATCTCCACGAGCAGTTCGACGTGGAGACGCTCGCGGCCCGCGCCTACATGAGCCGTCGGACCTTCGACCGGCGGTTCCGCTCGCTCACCGGGAGCGCCCCGCTGCAGTGGCTGATCACCCAGCGGGTGCTCCAGGCACAGCGGCTCCTGGAGACCTCGGACTACTCCGTGGACGAGGTCGCCGGGCGCTGCGGCTTCCGCTCGCCCGTGGCCCTGCGCGGCCACTTCCGCAGGCAGCTGGGGTCCTCCCCGGCCGCCTACCGGGCCGCGTACCGGGCGCGCAGGCCGCAGGGCGGCCCGGCCGACCGTCCCGAGCGGGGCGAGCGGGGCGAGCGGCCGGAGCGGCCGGAGCGCCCCGACCGGTTCGACCGGCCGGAGCCGGTGGACCAGCGGAGCGGGGAGAGCCCGGTGATGGCGATGCGGCGCACGGCCCTGGCCGGGGCCCATGCCGTCTCCGGGGCCGTCGTGGGCGCACCGCCACCCCATACGGGGCATAGCGGCCATAGCGGGCATATCCCTCATCCGGCTCCGCACGGCGGTCCCCTCGGGGGCGGCCCGGGGAGTCCGGAGCCGGGCAAGCCCGAGTCCGACCTCTACAGCCCGCGCCTGCCCGGGCAGCGGGAACGCCCCGTAGGGTGAGACACATGAACGATCGCATGGTGTGGATCGACTGCGAGATGACCGGGCTCTCGCTGTCGCAGGACGCGCTCATCGAGGTGGCCGCTTTGGTCACCGACTCGGAGCTGAACATCCTCGGCGACGGAGTGGACATCGTTGTCCGCCCGCCCGCCGAGGCCCTGGCCACCATGCCCGAGGTGGTCCGCCAGATGCACACGGCCTCCGGGCTGCTCGCGGAGCTGGACAACGGCACGACGCTCGAGGACGCCGAGCGCCAGGTGCTGGAGTACGTCCGCGCGCACGTCCCGGAGCCGGGCAAGGCCCCGCTGTGCGGGAACTCGGTCGGCACCGACCGCGGTTTCCTCGCGCGGGACATGCCCGCGCTGGAGGGCCACCTGCACTACCGGATCGTCGATGTGTCGTCGGTGAAGGAGCTGGCCCGCCGCTGGTACCCGCGGGCCTACTTCAGCAGCCCGAAGAAGAGCGGCAACCACAGGGCGCTCGCGGACATCCGCGAGTCGATCGCCGAGCTCCGCTACTACCGCGAGGCGATCTTCGTGCCGCAGCCCGGCCCGGACTCGGAGACCGCGAGGACCATCGCGGCCCGTCACGTACTGCCCGCGTAAGGCCAAGTGACGCAGCTCGCTCCCGGAAGTGTCGTCACCTGGGAGCGAGCACCCTCCAAGACCCTGTAGACTTCTTCTCGTGCCGACGGGGTTCGCAAGAAAAACCGCCGGACATGGTGGGTATAGCTCAGCTGGCAGAGCACCTGGTTGTGGTCCAGGATGTCGCGGGTTCAAGTCCCGTTACTCACCCTGATCGAGGGCCTCGATCCGCGAAAGCGGGTCGGGGCCCTCTGCGTTTTCCCGAGCCGTACGCACAGATGTCTGTAGCCCCTAGGAGTGAGCCCGGGGCCGGGCAGGGAGAGTTCACGGCCCGTGAGGGGGAAGGCTCAGGTGTCGCGGCGGCCCCCGCCGCGGCCGGCGGCGCGCCGCGGAGCTGACGGAAGGTCGTGACGGATGGCCCGGGACCCGGTGGAACGGCACAGCGCCCGTGAAGGATCCGGCCCCGGGAAACCGTGAGCACCCGGGCGGGCGGCCCGCGACAGCACCCCCGATGCCCCCGGCGTCCCGGCCGCCCGGTCGCGCTCGCCACCGCCGTCGCCGCCGTCACCGCACTCGCCATGGCCCTCCTCGGCGGCTGTGCGGGGGACGACAGGCCCACCGGCGGGAAGCACGGCCGGACCACGGTCACCATCGGCACCTTCGGTGTCTTCGGCTACAAGCAGGCCGGGCTCTACGCCGAGTACGAGCGGCTGCACCCGGAGGTCACGATCAAGGAGAGCGTGATCGAGCGGAACGACACCTACTACCCGCAGCTGCTCACCCACCTCGCGGCGGGCAGCGGGCTCTCCGACGTCCAGGCCGTGGAGGTGGCCAACATCCACGACGTGGCCGTGGAGCAGGCCGGCCGCTTCGTCGACCTCTCCCGGGCCCCGGGCGTCCGCAAGGAGGACTGGCTCGGCTGGAAGTGGGCCCAGGCCACCTCCCCCGACGGCCGGACGGTCGGCCTCGGCACCGACATCGGGCCGATCGCCGTGTGCTACCGCAAGGACCTCTTCGCGAAGGCGGGGCTGCCCACGGACCGCGAGAGCGTGGGCGGCCTGTGGGCCGGGGACTGGGGGAAGTACCTGGAGACCGGCAGGGCGTACCGGCGGCACGCGCCGTCCGGCACGGTGTTCACCGACTCCGCGGCCGGGCTCTACAACGCCTCGATCCACGGCTACCCGGAGCGCTACTACGACCGGCGCGGCAGGCCCGTCTACCGGAAGAGCCCGGCGGTACGGGCCTCCTGGCGGCTCGCGGTGGAAGCGGCGCGCGGCGGGCTCACGGCCCGGCTCAAGCAGTTCGAGAAGCCCTGGGACCAGGCCTTCGCCAACAACCGCTTCGCCACGGTCGCCTGCCCGCCGTGGATGCTCGGCTACATCAAGGAGAAGGCGGGCGCGGCGGGCCGGGACAAGTGGGACGTGGCCGCCGCGCCCCGCCCCGCCAACTGGGGCGGCTCCTTCCTCGCCGTGCCGAAGGCCGCCCGGCACCGGGCGGCGGCGATCGCCCTCGCCATCTGGCTGACCGCGCCCGAACAGCAGGCCCGGCTCTTCGACCGGCAGGCGAGCATCCCCTCCACCCCGGCCTCGTACGCCATGCCGCTCGTGCGGGACGCGCGGAACCCCTACTTCGGGGACGCGCCCGTCGGGCGGATCTTCGCGGAGGCGGCGCGGCACGTCCCGACCCTGGTGATCGGCCCCAAGGAGCAGCAGATCGGCACGGCCTTCACCGACGTGGGCATCCCCCAGGTCGAACAGCAGGGCAGGGCACCGCGTGCGGCCTGGCGGGCGGCGCAGCGGGAGATCGCCAACGCGGTGGACGAATGACGGCCACCGCCGAGGCGCCCGGGGAGACGCCCCGCAGGACGACGGCCCCGCCGCACGGGAGCGACGGGCGCGCGCGGGGGCCACGGGCGTGGCGCAGCCGCCTGTGCCGCTGGGACGTCCGCTACAGCCCCTACGCCTTCGTGGCGCCCTTCTTCGTCTTCTTCGCCGCGTTCGGGGTCTTCCCCCTCCTCTACACGGGCTGGGCCTCGCTGCACCGGGTGGACCTCGCGACCCCGGACCGCATGGAGTGGGCCGGGCTGCACAACTACGCGCGGCTGCTGGACGACGACTTCTTCTGGAACGCGCTGGGCAACACCTTCACCATCGGGGTGCTGTCCACCGTCCCGCAGCTGCTGATGGCCCTGGGCCTGGCGCACCTGCTGCACTACCGGCTGCGGGCCGCCTCCTTCTGGCGGGTCGCGCTGCTGACCCCGTACGCCACCTCGGTCGCCGCCGCGACGCTCGTCTTCGTGCTGCTCTACGGGCGGGACTACGGGATGGTCAACTGGCTGCTGGGCGCGGCCGGTGCCGGGCCGGTGGACTGGCAGAGCGGCAGGTGGACCTCGCAGCTGGCGGTCTCCTCGATCGTGATCTGGCGATGGACGGGCTACAACGCGCTGATCTACCTGGCCGCGATGCAGGCGGTGCCGGACGAGCTGTACGAGTCGGCGGCGCTGGACGGCGCGTCGCGGTGGCAGCAGTTCCGCCATGTGACGGTGCCCGGGCTGCGGCCGACGATCCTCTTCACGGTCGTGGTCTCCACGATCGGGGCGACCCAGCTCTTCGGCGAACCCCTGCTGTTCGGCGGGGCGGGCGGGCAGAAGGGCGGCGCCGCGCACCAGTTCCAGACGCTGGGGCTGTATCTCTACGAGCAGGGCTGGTACGACTTCCACCTCGGGCGCGCCTCGGCGGTCGCCTGGACGATGTTCCTGATCCTGCTGCTGATCGGCGCGGTCAACGCGCTGGTGGCGCGGCGGCTCGGGAAGAGCCGGTGAGGGGCTGACGTGACGACCACTCCGACGGCCGCGGACGGCAGGAACCGGGTGAACAGTGCGAGGGGCACGCCAGGGCGCGCGGAGCGGCGGCTCGCGGGGCGGTCGCTGCGCGGCGGACCGCTCACCTACACCGTACTGGCGCTGTTCACCGCGGGGTCGCTGTTCCCCCTGGTGTGGACGGCGATCACCGCGTCCCGCGACAACACCCGGCTGGCCCGCACCCCGCCGCCCTTCTGGTTCGGCGGCAGGCTCTCGCGGAACCTCGGGACGGCGTGGACGGACGCCCACATGGGCCTGGCACTGGGCAACACCCTGCTGGTGGCCGGGACGGTCGCGCTGGGCACCGTGCTGTTCAGCACCGTCGCGGGCTTCGCCTTCGCCAAGCTGCGGTTCCGGTTCAGGGACGCGCTGCTGCTGCTGACGGTGGGCACCATGATGGTGCCGCCGCAGCTGAGCGTCGTGCCCCTCTTCATGGTCGTCGCCGGGCTGGGCTGGACCGACCAGCTCCAGTCGGTGGTGCTGCCGACCCTGGTCAGCGCCTTCGGGGTGTTCTTCATGCGGCAGTACCTGGTGGAGGCGCTGCCCACCGAGCTGATCGAGGCCGCCCGGGTGGACGGCGCGAACAGCCTGCGCGTGCTGTGGCACATCGTGCTGCCGGTGGCGCGGCCCGCGATGGCCGTGCTCGGGATGCTCTCCTTCGTCCAGGCGTGGAACGACTTCTTCTGGCCGATCATCGCGCTGACCCAGGAGAACCCCACCGTGCAGGTGGCGCTCACCGGGCTGGGGCGCGGCTATGTGCCCGACCAGGCGGTGGTGATGGCCGGGGCACTGCTGGGCACCCTGCCGCTGCTGCTCGCCTTCACCGTCTTCGGCAGACAGATCGTCGGCGGCATCATGCAGGGCGCCGTCAAGGGCTGACCTCCGCACCGTTCCCCTTCCCCCCTTCCACGACTCGACCTCCGGGAGCGCTTCCATGACCGTGAACTTCCCGCCCGGCTTCCTCTGGGGTGCCGCGACCGCCGCGTACCAGATCGAGGGTGCGGCCCGGGAGGACGGCCGCACGCCGTCCATCTGGGACACCTTCTCCCATACGCCGGGCAGAACCCTGGGCGGCGACACCGGCGACATCGCCACCGACCACTACCACCGCCGCGCCGAGGACGTCCGCCTCATGGCCGGCCTCGGGCTGGGCGCCTACCGCTTCTCCGTCTCGTGGCCACGGGTGCAGCCCGGCGGCCGGGGGCACGCGTCACAGCCGGGGCTCGACTTCTACCGGGCCCTCGTCGACGACCTCCTCGACCACGGCATCCGGCCCGTGCTGACCCTCTACCACTGGGACCTGCCGCAGGAACTGGAGACGGCGGGCGGCTGGCCCGAACGCGGCACCGCGCACCGCTTCGCCGACTACGCCCACCTCGTCGCCGAGGCCCTCGGGGACCGCGTGGAGCTGTGGACGACCCTCAACGAGCCCTGGTGCAGCGCCTTCCTCGGCTACGGCACGGGGGTGCACGCCCCGGGCCGCCGCGACGACCTGGCCGCCCTGCGCGCCGCCCACCACCTCAACCTGGCCCACGGCCTGGGCGCCCAGGCCCTGCGCGCCGCCCTGCCCTCGACGGCGCAGGTCTCCGTCACCCTCAACTCGGCGGTGGTCAGGGCCCGTACGGACGCGCCCGAGGACCTGGACGCGCGGCGGCGCGTCGACGCCCTCGGCACCCGTATCTTCACCGAGCCCATGCTCCGCGGGGCGTACCCCGAGGACCTGATCGCCGACACGGCGGGCATCACCGACTGGTCCTTCGCGCACGACGGCGACGCGGACGTCATCCGGCACCCCCTGGACTCGCTGGGCATCAACTACTACACACCCACAGTGGTATCAGCCGGCACTGACAACGACCGCTCCCGCACCGACCGGCTGCCCTGGCCGGACTCCGGGATCGTGGCCTTCCACCAGCCGCCGGGCAAACGGACGGCCATGGACTGGTCGGTCGACCCGACCGGCCTGCACGAGCTGCTGACGCGCTGCGCACGGGAGTTCCCCGGCCTGCCGCTCGTGGTCACCGAGAACGGCGCCGCGTACGACGACAAGCCCGACGGGAGCGGAGCGGTGCACGACCCGGAGCGTATCGCGTACCTGCACGCCCACCTCGACGCCGTCCGGCGCGCCCTGGCCGACGGCGCGGACGTGCGCGGCTACTTCCTCTGGTCGCTGCTGGACAACTTCGAGTGGGCGTACGGCTACAGCAAGCGCTTCGGCATGGTGTACGTCGACTACGCGACGCAGACCCGTACCCCCAAGTCCAGCGCGCACTGGTACGCGCAGGTGGCGCGGACGGGCCAACTGCCGCCGTACTGAGCGCTACTTGAAGACCGCTACTTGAAGACCGAAGGCGGCGGGGCGGGCGAGGGCTTGGCGCTCGCGTCGGTGACGGGGACCGCTCCCCCGGTGAAGTCGGCGAGCGCCCGGCCGTGCTCGACCCGCCCCTGATGCGGGTCGGTGGCGGCGCGCCGGGTCAGCTCGGCGACGGGCAGCTCGCGGTCGGAGGCCAGCAGCACGGCATTGCCGAAGCGGCGCCCGCGCAGCACGGCGGGATCCGCGGTCAGGCACACCTCGGGGAAGACCGTACGCACGGTCGCGACCTGCGCCTTGAGGTGGGCCAGGGGCGGCCCGTCGGCGAGGTTCGCCGCGTAGAACCCACCGGGCCGCAGCACGCGCCGCACCTCGGCGGTGAACTCGGTGCTCGTGAGGTGGGCCGGGGTGCGGGCACCGCTGAACACATCGGCGATGATCAGATCCGCCCAGCCGTCCGGCAGCTTGGCCAGCCCCTCGCGGGCGTCACCGCCGCGCACGCGTATCCGCCAGGAGCTGTCCAGCGGCAGCTCACGCCGGACGAACTGGACGAGCGGCGCGTCGATCTCCACGACCTGCTGCGTGGACCGGGGCCGCGTCGCCGCGACATACCGCGCGAGCGTGAAGGCTCCCCCACCGAGGTGCAGCGCCTGCACGGGCTTGCCGGGCGGTGCGACGAGATCGGCGATGTGCCCGAGACGGCGCTGGTACGAGAACTCCAGACGGGTCG
Source organism: Streptomyces sp. UNOC14_S4 (assembly GCF_020740835.1). Taxonomy (GTDB): domain Bacteria; phylum Actinomycetota; class Actinomycetes; order Streptomycetales; family Streptomycetaceae; genus Streptomyces. The sequence goes on along the minus strand of NZ_JAINFC010000330.1, from coordinate 280 downwards.
GGTCGTCGAGATCCACATGCGACTGGGGAGCGGCGTCGATGAGCAGGCTGTAGGCATTGCCCCGATCCCGGTCCGGAACCAGCTCGGCGTACCCTCCGGCCACGCCTTCGCCTTTTACGTCTTCGCCGCGACGGCGGCTCGCCTTGCCTTTGCTCACACCGCCAGTATCGCCGACCCGCCGTCGCCTCCCCCAGACTTCGTCCGGGAGGTGCCCCCAGCGGGCGGAAGCGGCCTCCGGCCGCGTCCTCAAACGCCGGACGGGCTGGGTGGGGGTGAGGGT
>NZ_JAINFC010000033.1 GCF_020740835.1 Streptomyces sp. UNOC14_S4 | reverse complement strand
GAGCCCCCGCCCGTCGCCCCCGAGGACGACATGCCGGAGGAGGACGACCCGGATCTCGTCGACTCGGCCCTGACCGGCCACGACCTGATCGTCCGCGAGCTGGGCGCGACGGTGATCGAGGAAATCGCGAACAAGTAGGGAGAGGGGCCGCTCCCCGCGAGGGGCGCGGGGAGCGGCACCCCGCCCGGTCGGGCCCGCCGCAGGCGGTTCGCAACGGCCGTCCACAACATGGCGCGTCCCCCGCCCCGACCACGTAGGCTCGGGCTACCGAAGCAGCACCGAAGCAGTACTGAAGCCACACCGAAGCAGTACCGAGCAATACCCAAGCACCGCAGTCGACAGCCAGGAGCCAACCGTGATCCCCGGTGGTCAGCCGAACATGCAGCAGCTGCTCCAGCAGGCCCAGAAGATGCAGCAGGACCTCGCCGCGGCCCAGGAGGAGCTCGCCCGTACGCCCGTCGAGGGCAGCGCGGGCGGCGGCCTGGTGAAGGCCACGGTCACGGGCTCCGGTGAGCTCCAGGGCCTGGTCATCGACCCCAAGGCCGTCGACCCCGAGGACACCGAGACCCTCGCCGACCTCGTCGTCGCCGCCGTCCGGGACGCCAACGCGGTCGCCCAGCAGCTCCAGCAGCAGAAGCTCGGGCCGCTGACCGCGGGCCTCGGCGGCATCCCCGGCCTGCCCTTCTGAGGTCCGGCCAAGGCTCAGGCCAAGGCTCCAGGGCCTTCCCGGGGGCGCGCCCCCGACAACACAACCCAAGACGCAGGACGCAGAAGGAGCATTCGATCCGTGTATGAAGGCGTGGTCCAGGACCTCATCGACGAGCTGGGCAGGCTGCCCGGCGTCGGTCCCAAGAGCGCGCAGCGGATCGCCTTCCACATCCTTCAGGCCGAGCCCGCCGACGTCCGCCGGCTCGCCCATGCCCTGACCGAGGTCAAGGCGAAGGTCCGCTTCTGCGTCGTCTGCGGCAACGTCGCCCAGGAGGAGCGGTGCCGGGTCTGCCAGGACCCGCGCCGTGACCCCGCGGTGATCTGTGTCGTGGAGGAGTCCAAGGACGTCGTCGCGATCGAGCGGACCCGCGAGTTCCGCGGCCGCTACCACGTGCTCGGCGGGGCTATCAGCCCCATCGAGGGCGTCGGCCCCGACGACCTGCGCATCCGGGAGCTGCTCGCGCGGCTCGCGGACGGCACCGTCACCGAGCTGATTCTCGCCACCGACCCCAATCTGGAGGGGGAGGCCACGGCCACGTACCTCGCGCGCATGGTGAAACCCATGGGGCTCAAGGTCACGCGGCTCGCCAGTGGTCTGCCCGTCGGTGGAGATCTTGAATATGCCGACGAGGTCACGCTCGGGCGTGCCTTCGAAGGGAGACGACTTCTCGATGTCTGACGCAACGCTGCATGACGCCAAGCGCGCTCCCGACGACTTCGCCGTTCAGATCGCGGACTCGATCGAGAGCTTCATCGTCGCCGTCACCGAGGTCTCGCGCGGGGACGAGCCCGACAGTGCCGTGCCGTTCCTGCTGCTGGAGGTCTCCCAGCTCCTCCTCACGGGCGGCAGGCTCGGCGCGCACGAGGACTTCGTGCCGGACGAGCGGTACGAGCCGGATGTCGGCCCCGAGCCGGACGTGGACGAGCTGCGCGAGCGCTTCGCCCGCCTGCTCGACCCGGTGGACGTCTACTCCGAGGTCTTCGACCCGTATGTGCCGCGCAGCGCGCCCGTCGCCTGCCGGATCTCGGACGACCTCGCCGACATCATCACCGACCTGCGCCACGGGATGGCCCACTACCGTGACGGGCGCGTGAGCGAGGCGCTCTGGTGGTGGCAGTTCTCGTACCTGTCCAACTGGGGCCCCACCGCCTCGGCGTCCCTCCGGGCCCTCCAGTCCCTGGTGGCCCACGTCCGCCTCGACCAGCCGCTGGACGAGCTGGACGGGCTCGACACGGACGCCGCCGCGACGGAGGAGCAGCTCGCGGAGGAGGCCGGCCGCGTCATGGCGGCGGAGATCGCGGGCCCGCTGGGGCTGCGTACCCACTCGTAGACCCACGCGTAGCACCCACGCGTAGCCCCACTCGTAGCACCTACTCGTGGACGCGGCTCCCTGGTGTCGCCGTTCCCCGGTCCGGTGCGTCCCTCCGGGACGTTCCCGGCGAACGAACCGGACCGGTGGCTCCTACGGCGCCGTCGGCGCTGCCGGGGATGCCGGCGCTGCCGGGGACGCCCCCGGCTTCGGGAGCAGTGCTCCCATCACCAGGCCCGCGTGCTGCTGGTCCGTTATCACCAGCACCTTCTTGTCGCCGTCGACGCACTCCACCACGTATGCCCGTGGGTCGATCTGCAGCTTCTCCGCGTCCGTGCGGTACGGAGGCCGCGCCCGCAGGGCGGTCAGCGTGGGCGCGGCCTCGCGCCGGGCGAACTTCCCGGTCGGGTCGGGGCTGGAGGCGAGGCGGGCGCCGGGGCCGGCGATGAGCGTGGTGTAGCCGGAGATGGCATACGGCACGTCGCCGATGATCATTCCGTTGAAGATCTCCTCGTTCCAGGAAGGGATGGGCTTCACCGGATATGTGTCGTCGTCGGTCGCCTCCCGGCGCGCGGCGAGCGACGCCACCACGATGTAGATGGCTACGGGGACCGTGAGCCCCGCGGTGATCAACAGGGGCATCCAGGCGTCGTGCACGAGCCACGGGGTGGCGGCGGCACCGAGCCCCAGGGCGAACGCTCCGCCCGTGGGAATGGCCACCTGCCACGGCGAAAGCAGCGGTGACGTGCCGGAGCGGCGTCCGTACCAGTAGGCGACCCAGAGGCCCAGTGCCACCACGGGGACGAGCCCGAGGGCGATCGAGTACGGGAGGCGGTAGGCGCCGCGGGGGTCCTGCTCGGTGGGGGCCCGCAGGTTGTGGGCGTCGACGTAGCGGCTCTTGCCGTGCCAGTAGATGACGGTGACCCGGTCACCGGGCTTCGCGTTGAGCCACACCCGCCCGCCGTGGGCCATCTCGATGCGGTGCTGTGTGCCGTCGTCCTGTGTGACCGAGAGCCAGTAGTGGGTCGACCTGCCGGACGTGACCTCCTCGGTCATGTCGACGGTGGCGGCCTCGGGCCGCAGGCACCGCCGGTCCACCGCGTCGGAGCGGCACGGGATCGCGGCCCGGAAGGCCCGTTCCTCCGCGCGCATGCCCGGCACGGTGACGAGCAGCAGATACGCTGCCGCGATGGCACAGACCGCGCCGGCCAGGGACGCGCTCAGCGCCGTTCGCCGTTCGGCACGGGTCGGCGGACGCTCGGCGCTCATGGCCGGCTCAGCTGTATGCGCAGGCTCCGCAGGGCGGAACAGAGCTGCTTGATCATCATGCGGATATTTTCGCGCAGGGGGCAGGCGGACCTTCGGGGGGACCGGGGCTCCGGCCGCCGGGACGAGCAGCGGGATGAACGGTGGGACGAGCGCCGGGACCAACGGTGGGAAGCGACCTCGGCGACTACCCTTGATTTGTGACGGGAGTCACAAGCGTGCGGGATCCGTCGCCGGGCAGGGACAAGGCTGGAGGCCGACGCCGACGGAGCGGCGCCGTGTCGTCGAAAGTCGCGGAAAGCCATGGAAGATCGCGGAAAACTGCGGAAAGCCGCGAAGAGCCCCGGAAAGTCTTCGAGCGGCGAGGCGCGGCGAGGGGCGGCGGGCGCCCCGTCTCAGCATGCGGCGACCCGCTGGCCGAAACCGGTCGCTCGTTAGACTGAGTCGACCGCATTACACATAGTTGCGAGGAGCGCACGTGGGCCTTGTCGTGCAGAAGTACGGAGGCTCCTCCGTTGCCGATGCCGAAGGCATCAAGCGGGTTGCCAAGCGAATCGTGGAGGCCAAGAAGAACGGCAACCGTGTGGTTGTCGTCGTCTCCGCGATGGGCGACACGACGGACGAGTTGATCGATCTCGCCGGGCAGGTTTCGCCGATGCCTGCCGGTCGCGAGTTCGACATGCTGCTGACCGCCGGAGAGCGGATCTCCATGGCGCTGCTGGCGATGGCGATCAAAAACCTCGGACACGAGGCGCAGTCGTTCACCGGCAGCCAGGCCGGGGTCATCACCGACTCGGTCCACAACAAGGCGCGGATCATCGATGTCACGCCCGGCCGCATCCAGCAGTCGGTCGACGCGGGCAACATCGCGATCGTCGCCGGCTTCCAGGGTGTGTCCCAGGACAAGAAGGACATCACCACCCTCGGCCGGGGTGGCAGCGACACCACGGCCGTCGCGCTGGCCGCCGCGCTCAACGCCGAGGTGTGCGAGATCTACACCGACGTCGACGGGGTCTTCACCGCCGATCCGCGGGTCGTGAAGAAGGCCCGGAAGATCGACTGGATCTCGTTCGAGGACATGCTGGAGCTGGCGAGCTCCGGCTCCAAGGTGCTGCTGCACCGCTGCGTCGAGTACGCACGCCGTTACAACATCCCGATCCACGTGCGCTCGTCCTTCTCGGGCCTTCAGGGCACCTGGGTCAGCAACGAACCGCGAGGGGACCAGCCGATGGAGCAGGCGATCATTTCGGGTGTCGCCCACGACACGTCCGAGGCCAAGGTCACGATCGTCGGCGTACCGGACAAGCCGGGCGAGGCCGCGACGATCTTCCGGGCGATCGCCGACGCCGAGATCAACATCGACATGGTCGTGCAGAACGTGTCCGCTGCGGCCACCGGGCTGACCGACATCTCCTTCACCCTGCCGAAGACGGAGGGCCGCAAGGCGATCGACGCCCTGGAGCGCACCAAGGACCGGGTCGGCTTCGACTCGCTGCGCTACGACGACCAGATCGCGAAGATCTCGCTGGTCGGCGCCGGGATGAAGACCAACCCGGGCGTCACCGCGACCTTCTTCGAGTCGCTGTCGAACGCGGGCGTGAACATCGAGCTCATCTCGACCTCCGAGATCCGTATCTCGGTCGTCACGCGCGCCGACGATGTCAACGAGGCCGTGCGCGCCGTGCACACCGCCTTCGGACTGGACACCGACAGCGACGAGGCCGTCGTCTACGGAGGCACCGGTCGATGACCGCCGTCGGCCCCGCGGCCGGTGCCGCTGACCAGGGTTCTCCCGGCAGCCGTACCGGCCGTGGGCCGACCCTCGCCGTCGTCGGCGCCACGGGCGTCGTGGGGACGGTGATGCTGGAGATCCTGTCGCAGCGCGCGGATGTCTGGGGCGGGATACGCCTCGTCGCGTCCGCCCGTTCGGCGGGCCGGAAGCTGGCCGTCCGGGGCGTGGAGACCGAGGTGCTCGCGCTGACCGAGGAGGCGTTGGACGGCGTCGACATCGCGCTGTTCGACGTGCCGGACGAGGTCGCCGCCCAGTGGGCGCCCGTCGCGGTCGCCAAGGGCGCGGTCGTCGTGGACGGCTCCGCGGCCTTCCGGTCGGCCGCGGACGTGCCGCTGGTGGTCCCCGAGCTCAACGCCCACGCCGCCCGACTGCGGCCGCGCGGGATCGTCGCCAACCCGGACTGCGCCACGCTGTCGATGATCGGCGCGGTGGGCGCGCTGCACGCCGAGTTCGGGCTGGAGGAACTGGTCGTCTCCTCCTACCAGGCCGCGTCGGGCGCGGGCCGGGCGGGCGTCGAGGCGCTGCGGGCGCAGCTCGCCGCCGTGGCCGGCACGGAGCTGGGCGGCAAGCCCGGTGACGTGCGGCGCGCGGTCGGCGACGCGGTCGGTGGCTCGGTCGGTGACGGGGCCGGTGACGGCGACGGGGCCGGCGGGACGACCGGGCCGTTCCCGGCGCCGCTGGCGCTGAACGTGGTGCCGTGGACGGGTGAGCTGCGGGACGGCGGCTGGTCGTCCCAGGAGCTGACGATCCGTGAGGAGACCCGGAGGATCCTCGCCCTGCCCGGGCTGCGGGTGAGCGTCACCTGTGTCCGGGTGCCGGTGATCACCACCCACTCGCTGGCCGTGCACGCGCGGTTCGAGAACGAGGTGACGGCGGAACGGGCGCGGGAGATCCTGGCCAACGCGCCGGGCGTGGTGCTCGTCGACGACCCGGGCGCGGGGGAGTTCCCCACTCCGGTCGACGCGGTCGGTACGGACCCCACATGGGTGGGGCGGGTACGGCGTTCGCTGGACGACCCGAATGCGCTGGAAATGTTCGTTTGTGGCGACAATCTGCGCAAGGGTGCCGCGTTGAATGCGATTCAGATCGCCGAAGTCGTGGCGGCGGAGTCGGCCGCTCCCTAATCTGGAGGACCGCTTCCCGTTCTGGAGAACCCGTGAAGGTCCTGTGACCAGTGCGTTGGTACAGACCTCTTGAGCTGGGTGGATGATGTGTTCGAGCATTCACGCCCGGTGGAGCGGGTGCGGCGGCGGTCCCGCACCGCAACCGTCGGTCGGACGGGGAGCGTCTTTGGTGCCGTCTCTCGAGGCGATACCAAAATCGGGGCATTGGGAAAGAGCTGGTACGCATGAGGGCAAATGACGCACCGTCCCGCGGTGCTGTGTCAGACGGGCCGCCTCGCGCGTACAACCCTGACGGGGGGAAGCGTGTCCAACAGGCGTGGCAGAGGTCATCAGCATCGCAAGCGCCCCACGGCGCGGCGGCAGTGCAGTGCGCCCGCACCCCCGCACGCCGGGCGGCATGCCGGTGATCGCTCCCTGGCCGACCACGCGATCCGCCGCTCCGATTCCCCAGCAGCGCGGGGACGCTGAAGAGGCGATGGCAGCGGGCACCACAGTCGACCATCTCACCGAGACCTACCGGGCCCACTACCGGTCGCTCCTCGGGCTCGCCGCGCTGCTCCTCGACGACACCGCGTCCTGCGAGGACGTGGTGCAGGAGGCGTTCATCAGGGTGCACTCCGCGCGGGGGCGCGTCCGCGATCCGGAAAAGACCCTTGCCTATCTGAGGCAGACCGTCGTCAACCTGTCCCGATCCGCGCTGCGCCGCCGCATCCTCGGGCTGAAGCTCCTCTCGAAGCCGATGCCCGACATGGCGAGCGCCGAGGAAGGGGCGTACGAACAGCTGGAGCGAGACCAATTGATCACCGCGATGCGCGGACTGCAGCGCCGCCAGCGTGAGGTGCTCGTCCTCCGCTATTTCGCCGACATGACCGAGGCCCAGGTCGCCGAGACCCTGGGGCTCTCGCTCGGCTCGGTCAAGGCGTACGGCTCCCGGGGCATCGCGGCGCTCCGTGCCGCCATGGAGGCTCCGGCATGAACGACCGTTTTCCGCGGGAGGGGCAGGGATCCTGTGAGGATCCGGGCTCGTCCGAGTCGCTGGACGAACAGGCGCTGCGGCGGCTGTTGCAAGGCGCCGTCGGCGACCTCGAACCGTCTCCCGACGCGCTGGAACACCTCCGGCATGCCGTGCCCGCCCGGCGTACCCGCCGTCGGCAGGTTCTCGTCGGTGCCGCGGCCGCGGTGATCCTCGGCGGTACGGCCCTGCCCGCGTTCCTCCATGTCGCGGTGATCGACGGCACCTCGGAGGAGCGCCACGCCAACACCGCCAGCGCCCACAGCGCCGAGCGCGGGGCGGAGGCGGGGGCGCCGACGGGCCGCGGCGGCAGTGCCTTCGAGGGCGACCAGCCGCGTTCGAGCGTGCCCGACCGCAAGGAGCAGCGGGAGGCCGAGCGCCAGCAGACCCCGAACGGCAGCGTCGCCCCCGACAACGAGATCAAGCCGTCCGGCTCGCCGGGCGGCACCCTGCCCGACCCCACCGGCACCTTCGCCGCGATCTCGCCCACATGCGTCCGCGACCAGCTCGGCAGGGGCACGGGCTCGGTCGGCACCGCCGACAAGGAGGGCCGGGTCTACGGCGCCTTCCGCGTCGTGAACGTCTCCCACTCCATCTGTACGGTCGCGGGGTCCGGCACGGTCTCCGCCACCGCCCACGGCAGCGCCGACCCCTCGCGCGTCTCCGTCGTCGACCACACGCCGGGCGACGCGGCCACCGGGCTGCCCGATCCGACGGGCGACTCCGGCGAGGTCATCCTCCAGCCGGGCCAGGCGTACGAGGTGAAGTTCGCCTGGATCCCGTCGAAGGAAGGCTGCGCCAAGCCGTCCGGAGGCGGCTCCCCGGCCCCGGGCATCGCCGCCGCCACGCCGTCCGCGGCGGGCCCGGTCCCGGCCGCGGGCCCGCCGCCGGGCGTCGCCGACCCGGGCGGCGCACCGCCGCCCCCGCCGAGCGTCGTCCTCAGCCACACGCCGGAGGGCGGCGAACCCACGGCCGCGGAAGCGAAGATCGACGACGCGTGCGCGGGCACGGTCTATCGCACGGGGCCGCTGGCTACGGCGTCGTAGCCACGCCCGGGGCTGCGCCCCCGGCCCCCGCCCAGTGGGGTGCCTCGTGCGGCCGTCACGCGGCTGCGGGTTGTGGGTGGCCGGTCGCGCAGTTCCCCGCGCCCCTGTCGGGGCGTTGCCCCGGGGGCTTGGCCCGTCGGGAGTCCAGGGGGCGGAGCCCCCGGTAGCGGGTGGCTGGGGGCGCAGCCCCCAGAAAAAACTTTCCCCCAGCCACCCACCAGGGTCCGGGGCACAGCCCCGGACCCGAAGGGCACCGCCGTGAGGCGTACCCGTACCGTGGAGGCGTGTACCGGTTCCTGCTGACCCCCCGTTGGTGGGGGATCAACGCCTTCGCCGTGCTGGCCATCCCCTTCTGCCTCTTCATGGGCAGCTGGCAGCTCGGCCGTTTCGAGTCCCGCGTCGACTCGCACCGCGAGCAGCAGACGCAGGCCGAGACCGCCGGGACCGCGAAGGCCGAGCCGATCGACGGCCTGCTGCCGGTCAGCACCGAGACCTCGGGCCGCAAGGCTGTCGCCGAAGGCCGTTACGACACCGAGCACCAGCTGCTCGTGCCCGACCGCGACCTGGACCGCGACAAGGGCTTCTACGTCCTGACCCTGCTGCGGACCGACCACGGCAAGGCCCTGCCCGTCGTCCGCGGCTGGCTGCCGGGCGACCCGGGCTCCAAGGCCGATGCCGCCGCCGTGCCCGCCCCGCCGACCGGGCACGTCACCGTCACCGGCGCCCTCCAGGCCTCGGAGAGCGCCGGCTCCAAGGGCGTGCACGCGGGCGGCGGCCTGCCCCAGGGGCAGCTCGGCATCATCAGCGCGGCCACGCTGGTGAACCTCGTGCCGTACGAGGTCTACGACGGCTGGATCACCGCGACGGAGGCCGAGGGCAAGCTGACCCCCGTGCCGCCCGCCGCGCCCCCCGGCAGTGGCCTGGACCTCAAGGCGTTCCAGAACCTCGGCTACACCGGTGAGTGGTTCGTCTTCGCCGGCTTCGTCGTCTTCATGTGGTTCCGCCTCTTCCGCCGCGAGGCGGAGGCGGCCCGCGACCTGGCCCTCGGCATCACCCCCGACGATCCGGACGCCGGGCCAGATGACGCTCGACAAAATCGATCTCCAGCCGGAGCTGCTTGACCCGCTCCTCCACGACCAGCGAGCCGTGGCCCGCGTCGTAGCGGTACACCTCCAGCGGGTGGCCGCGCTCCGTCAGCCGGTCCACGTAGTTCTCGATCTGGCGGATCGGGCAGCGCGGGTCGTTCATCCCCGCGGAGACGAAGACGGGGACGCGCACCTCGTCCACGTACGTCAGCGGTGACGACGCCGCGTAGCGCTCCGGCACCTCCTCCGGGGTGCCGCCCAGGAGCGTGCGGTCCAGCGCCTTCAGCGCCTCCATCTCGTCGTGGTACGCCGTGACGTAGTCCGCGACGGGCACGGCCGCGAGCCCCAGCGCCCACGCGTCCGGCTGGGTGCCCAGGCCCAGCAGCGTCAGATAGCCGCCCCACGAGCCGCCCGAGAGCACCAGCCGCTCCGGGTCCGCGAGGCCCGAGGCCACCGCCCACTCCCGGACGGCGGCGATGTCCTCCAGCTCGATCAGGCCCACCCGGTGCTTGAGGGCGTCCGTCCAGGCCCGGCCGTAGCCCGTCGAGCCCCGGTAGTTGACGCGCACGACCGCGAACCCGTGGTCCACCCAGGCGGCGGGACCGGCCGCGAACTCGTCGCTGTCGTGCCACGTCGGGCCGCCGTGGACGTCGAAGACCGTCGGGAACGGGCCCTCGCCCTCCGGCTTCTGGACCAGCGCGTGCACCGTGCCGCCCGGGCCCTCCACCCAGACGTCGGTGACCGGGACCGAGTCCGGGGCCCGGCCGATGCCGCCCGGCACCGACGGCGGCTCCAGCACGAGCCGCCCGCTCGTGGACCGCACCGCGGGCGGGGTCGCCGCCGACGACCACAGGAACTCCACGGTGCCGTCCGGGCGCGGCAGCGCCCCCGACACGGTGCCCTCCGGGGTGTCGAGCCTGCTCGGCCGCGCGTCGGCCAGGTCGTACCGCCACAGCTCCGAACGCGCCTGGTAGCTGTGCTCGATCAGCAGCGCCGCCCCGTCCGGATACCAGTCGGCGTGCAGGTCACCGGGCAGGTCCAGGGCCAGCGGCGTCTCCTCGCCCGTGACCGCGTCCCACAGCATCGGCTCCCAGCGGCCGCGCCGCTGGTGCCCGACGAGCAGCCGGGAGTCCCCGTCGACGGGGGCGAAGCCCATGACCGCCAGCCCCAGCTCCTCCGTGCCCCCGGCGGTGTCGTCCAGGTCGGCGACCACGGTGCCGTCCGCGCGGACGATCCGGATCGCCGAGTGCATGGCGTCGCCGTGCTCGGTGTGCTCGATGGCGATCAGCGTGCCGTCGTGGGAGAGGCCGCCGACGCCCGCGGACTCCTCGTGGCGGTAGATCTCCACCGGCTCGGTGCCGGGGTGGGCCACGTGCACCGTGGAGCCCCCGTCGTCCGTGGACCGGCCGACGACCACCGTGCCGTCCCGGCCGAGGGCCAGGCCCGCCGGGTAGGAGGGGGCGAGACCGGGCACGGCCGTCTCGTCGGCCCCGCCGCGGAACGGCTGGCGCATCCAGACGCCGAACTCGTCCCCGTCCTTGTCGGCGAACCACCAGATCCACTCGCCGTCCGGGGACAGCACGCCACCCGTCGTGCCGTTGGGACGGTCGGTGGCCTGCCGCTGCTCGCCCGTCGCGCGGTCCCACGCGTACAGCTCGTACGTGCCCGTCACGTTCGAGGTGAACAGCGAGCGGGCCGGGGCGTCCTCCGCCCACTGCGGCAGGCCGACTCTCGGCGCCCGGAAGCGCTTCTCCCAGTCCGGCATGGTCTCCGTGGCGCGCGGCGCGGTGTCCTCCCCCGTCGCGACGCCGGTGGTCAGCTTGGCCCCGTTGCTCTCGGTCATGGACCCCATTCTGCGGTGTCCGGAGCGAACCGTGTCGGGAGTACCTCCGGCCTGTGGATAACTTCCCCGGTGCCCATGGTGGTTTCCCGCGCCCACTCGTCGTCGAAGCCCGCCAGGAAACCCGTCAGGGTCTCTGTCAGGTGGTCCAGCGAGCGCGCGCGGAACAGCACCCGCTGGTATCCCGAGACCAGATAGCGCGTCCGGGCCATGACACCCGGATCCAGCTCGCGGACGTCGCACTCGTCCAGCCGCGCCAGCTCGCCGGAGGAGGAGAGCAGCGCCGCGCCGTACGCCTTGACACCCCCTCCCTCCGCGACGACACCGGCCTCCAGCGTGAACCAGTAGACCCGGTTGAGCAGCGTGAGGGCCTCGGGCGTGCGGACGCGGACGGCGGCCTGTCCGAAGAGACGGTAGAGCTCGGCGAATCGGGGCGACGACAGATGGATGCCGTGGCCGACCACGTCATGGATCACATCGGGCTCGGGCGTGTACAACGGCACCGCCGGATGCCGGACGTACTGCACGGCGTGGAAGTACCCGAGGTCGAGCGACCTGAAGAAGCGCCCGTCCTCCACCAGCCCGCCGGTGAGCGTGAAGTCGAATCCGGTCAGCGGCCGCAGCGCCGCGCCGACGTCCGCGAGCTGCGGAATGCGGTCCGCCGGAATGGGCGCGTCCGTGGCGGCCTCCAGGACCGCGGCGCACGCGTACCGGGAGTGCGCGTCCGCCAGTGCCGCCCGTACGGTGCGCCAGGTCGCGTGCTCGCTCTCGGTGTACGCCGCGTACGGGACGGGGTCGCCCACCCGATGGCCGCGGGCCGGGCGCGCCAGGGCGTTCCGCCGCTCCCGGTAACGCGCGTCGCGCCGCCCGGGGTGTTCCGCCGCTGTGCCGAGCCGCCCGTCGGGCGTCACCGGTGTCCGCCTCCGCGCATCACTCATGACACACAGGGTGCCCGTGTCAAGCCGGGCGGTAACCGGCGAGGCGGGACCAGGAGGAGCGGAGGGAAGGGGCGGAGGGAGGCGCGGAGGCGGGTGGCATGCCGATGTCCATGTCATTCGGCACGCGGGATAGCCTTCCCAAGGTTTGTCTAAAAATTGCTAAAAACTCACAAAGATCGCAAACAGGGGTGGATCGCCGTATCGAACCCCGTAGCTCCCGAGGAAGAACCCGAATGACCACCCCGCCGCCTCCGCCGCCCGCCCCGCAGGATCCGCCGCAGTGGGGGACGCCGCCCGGGTCTCCGACGGGGGCGGTGCCGCCGCTCGGCCCGGTGCCGCCTGCGGGGCCCGTGCCGCCGATGGGTACGGGACCGATGGGCCCGGTGCCGCCGATGGGTGCGGGGCCGATGGGGCCGGTGCCGCCCATGGGGCCCGTGCCGCCGGTGGGGTTCCCGCCGTTCGTGGAGTCGCCGCGCAACGGGGCGGGCATCGCCGCTCTGGTGCTGGGCCTCGTCGGCGCGTCGATCGCCGGCGTCCCCTTCCTCTTCTGGGCGGGGGCCATTCTCGGCGTCCTGGCCGTGGTCTTCGGTGTGGTCGGCATCGGCCGGGCGTGCAACGGCGCGGCGACGAACAAGGCGATGGCCATCGTGGGCACGGTCTTCGGCGGCCTCGCCTGCGCGCTGGCCGTCGTCGGGCTCCTGCTGACCGTCGGCCTGATCGACAAGGCCAAGAAGGAGATCGACGAGGAGGACCGGAAGAGGGACACGACGGCCACCGCGCCCCCCTCGGCCTCTGACGGACCCGACGAATCCGACGAGCTCGACAAGGACCGGAAGTCGGCCGACAAGCTCACGCTCGACTTCGGGAAGACGGCGTCCTACCGGGACGGTCTCAAGGTCACCGCCTCCCAGCCGGAGGAGGTGGAGCTCGGCAAGTACTCGGCCAAGGAGGGCTTCGTCGCCTACAAGGTGGAGATCACCGTCGAGAACGGCACCGGCAAGGACGTCGACCTCGAACTGACGCAGGTCAAGGCCCGTGACGGCGACGGCGCGGGTCTCGAGCGCACCTACGACTTCACCAAGGGCCCCAGCTTCAACCAGGGCATCACGGGCCGCCCCCACCCGGGCAAGTCGGTCACCGGCACCTACGTCTACCTGGTGCCGGAGAAGAAGGCGCACGACCGCATGGAGGTCAGCGTCGAGCCGGGCGTGATCACGTACAAGGAAGCGACCTGGACCGGTGCCGTGAAGTAACGGCACCTGTGTGACCGGTGGCCCCGGGGCGGCATGCGCCCCGGGGCTCTTCGCGTCCAGGGCTTCTTCGCGCCCGGGGCTTCTTCATGCCTGGGGGTTTTCGTGCCCGGGGGCTCATCGCTCCCCGGGCTTCTTCACATCGGGATCTGAGGGCTCAGGTGGTCGGGGGAGTGGTGCCGGGGGCGGCGTTGATCGTGAGGTGGGAGAAGTTCCCGCCCTGGACGACCGTTTGCTGCGTGCCACCGCTGATGTCGTTGTGGACTTCGTGAGCGGTGTTGTGGACCGTCCCGGTGGTGCCCACCTCCTGGGCCTGCCGCCACCACGCCGTGACGAGCTCCCGGAACTCGGTATCCAGGGCTGCCCGGACGCCCAGTGCCGTGGCCAGTGCCTGGGCTCGCATCTGGTCCTCCGGGGCGTCCTCCAGCGCTGTGAGCTCGGGCAGGCCGGAGCTCACGGCGAGGTCGTCGGTCCCGTCCTGAGTCCCCGCGCGGCGGCCGAAGGGGCGCCGGACGAGGGCGGAGAGCCCCTGCCACGCCTGACGTCCGGCTTCCCCGCCGACGCCTCCGGCCAGCGCCGCGAGAGCTGCTGCCGAGATCGGATCCATGGGTGCACTCCCTGGGTTGTCTGTAATGGACACACGATAGAAGCGCCCCGGGCATCGGGGCAGCGGATTCCGGATGTCGGCCCCCTTCGCCCGTCCGGCCGTGTTCCACGTGAAACATTCGCCGGAGGGGGCGCTGGCCGGTCCCGGTCAACTCCTCGCTCGCCAAGCGACGTTCGGCCCACGAGTGAAGCCTCCCTGGGAAGGCTCGATGCCGCCTCACGAACCGCAGGTATCACCCCGTCACACCGTCGCTCAGGCCGTACTGTTGGGGAATGGTCGAGGGGACGTACAACAGCGTGAGCGGACACGCGGACACGGTGGTCCAGGCCGCCCGCATCGGCGAGCTGCATGTGCACGGAGCAGCGGCCTCTCCGGCCCCACCGGCGCCGTACCAGCTGCCGCCCGCCTTGGCGCACTTCGCCAACCGGCATGACGAGCAGGCGCACATCGCCCGGGCGGCCGAGGGCCACTCGGAGCACGCCGGTCCGCTCGTCGTGGCGCTGAACGGGATCGGCGGGATCGGCAAGACGGCTCTGGGCTTCCACGTCGCGCGCCGCCTCAGCGAGAGATATCCCGACGGGGTGCTGTACGTCGACCTCGACGACCTGCGCGTGGACGGCGGCGTGGAGGTGGCGGACGCGCTCGGCCACCTGCTCACCGGCCTGGGTGTCTCCCCGGACTGGCTGGAGCGGTCCTTCGCCGGCCGCACGAAGCAGTACTGGACCCACACCCGGGACAAGCGCCTCATCGTGGTCGTCGACAACGCCCGCTCCGGCACGGAAGCCGTACCGCTGCTCCCGGCGTCCGCGGGGAGCCTGGTCATCGTGACGAGCCAGGGGCTGCTCTACGACCTCGACGGCGTGGCCTCCGTGGAGATCCCCGTGCATCCGTTGGCCGTGGACGACGCGGTACGGCTGCTCGGGCACATCGTGGACGATCCGCGGCTCGCGGCGGAGCCGGACGCCGTGACGGAGCTCGCCCGCGGCTGCGGCGGGCTGCCCGCCGCGCTGCGAGTGGCGGGCCAGTGGGTCCGCAAGTACCGCAGGCGCAGCCTGTCCCGCCTGGTCACCGAGCTCACGGCCGAGCTGCACGAGAAGGGCATCCCCATGGTCGAGGCAGTCTGGGACGCCGCGTACTCGGGGCTGGGACAGGACGCCGCCCGGCTCTACCGCCTCCTGCCGCAGTACCCCGCTCCCGTCGTCACGGCCCCGCCCGCCGCCGCGCTCCTCGGCAGCGACCTCCGGACGGCCGAGGACGCGCTGGAGGAGCTCGAAACAGCGGGCCTGCTGGAGAACCGCCCCGAGGGACACCGGATGCACGACCTGCTGCGCGGCCATGCCGAACGCCGCGCGGGCCAGGCCGACCCCGCGGGAACGGACCGCGCGGATGCCCGTCTCGGGCTGGTCCGCTGGTACAGGCGCCAGTCCGCCCGGGCGGACCTGCTGGCGGCGGGCCCGCGCATGACCTTCGCGGGCCTCGATACCGATGCTCCGGCCGGTGACGTCCCCGACGTCACGTTCACGGGGAAGACGGAGGCTCTGCGATGGCTGGAATCGCATCGGCTCGCCCTGTACGGCTGCGTCCGGCTGGCCTTCGAGAACGAGCTCTACGAACACGCCTGGGCCCTGTGCGAACCGCTGTGGACGCACTTCCTCGACCATCCGCACTACGCCGACATCACGGACGCCTTCCGCGCGGGCGCGGCAGCCGCCGACCGGCAGGAGCATCTGCCGGCCATGATCCGCATGCGCTGCCAGCTGGCCAGGCCGCTGTGGGAACAACAGCAGTACGGTGAAGCCGCCGAACAGCTGCGGCAGGCGCTGAACGCGTCCAAGGCGCTGGGCAGGACGCCGCAGGAGCGCAAACTGCGGGCATCGGTGCTGGAGTTCCACGGCCTGCTGAAGTCCGCTCAAGAGGACTGGGACGGGGCAGCCGCCGATTTCGAGGCATCCCGGCAGGCCCACGAAGCGATCGGGAACGCGTACGGCGTGCTGCTCCAGACCTACCTGCTGGGCCGCACCGCTCTCCAGCAGGGCGACCCCGCCCGTGCGGTCACCCTGCTGGACACGGCGCACAGGATGGCGCGGGAACAGGACCGCGAGCGCATGACATCACGGACCGGCTTCGAACTCGGCCGCGCCCTGCGGCATGCCGGGCGCCCGGTGGAAGCGGGCGCACTCGTCCGCGCGGCGCTGGCGCACTCCCGCGAGCGGGGCTCGACGTTCGACGAGGCACGTGTCCTGACCGAACTGGCCGCCCTCGCCGACGACCTGGGGGAGACCACCGAAGCGGAGGAACACCGCAAGACGGCTCGCCTGCTGGCCGAACGCTTCGGCGGCGTGCCCGACGGCGGCCAGAGCTCCTAGGCAAGAGCTCCTAGGCAAGAGCTCCTAGGCAAGAGCTCCTAGGGCAGAACTCTTGGGCCAGAGCCCGTAGGTCAGGTCAGAGCTCGTAGGAGAGATCCGCCTCGTCGGCCGCGGCCAGCTCGACACGTACGGCGAAGGGGCCGGTGTCGCAGACGAGCGATACCGGCAGCGCCCTCCGCGGGGAGGTACCGCTCTGTGGGGAGGTACCGCTCCGCGAGGAGGCGCTCATCCGCGCGGAGGCACCGAGCCAGGCGTGCACGGCCGACACCACGGCCCCCGGATCGGCGCGCAGGACACGGCCGTCGGCCCTGCACGCCTCGACGCGGACGCTGAACAGCCCCGCCGACCGGCTCCGGACCAGGCACCGCTCCGGGGTGAGGACCACGGCGGCGGTACGGCACCCCGGAGCCTCGTCCAGCATGCGAGCCGTCCAGCCCGCCGCCGTCCAGGTGCTGGTGGTGCCGGTGTGCGGCGCGGGCGAGGCGGGCCGCGCACGACGCCACAGCACCGCCGCGCTCTGCACATGGCGCGGGCCTGCTTCGGGGTGCTCGGCCGCCACGTGGTGCACCGGCTCGGAGGTGAACGGCGGGAAGCGGGATATCTCGACGCGTTGCCCGGCCACCTCGGCCCGGACCGCGAAGGCCGTCGGGCGCCGGGGCGCGGCCGGGCGGGGGAGCGGATGCGGAGCCACCGCGACCTCCCTCGGCTCCAGCCTCAGCAGCCGGTAGAGCTCGGACCGGAGCCGCGGCAGAGCCTGGCCCGGCAGATCGAAGGCCGCGTCGGCGAACTCCCGGGTGTCATGGGCCCCGGCCGCCGGAAGGACGTGCACCAGGTCGGCGGCCTTGGTCAGCTGGGGCACCTGGGCGAGCAGCCGGGCCATGGGACTGGCGGGGAGCAACTCGCCCCCGCCGTCGTACGCGCCGACGACCGGCCGGCCGAGCGCGGCCGCGTAGAGGGCCGTCGACCCGTGATCGGTGACCACGGCGTCGGCCGCGACGAGGAGGGCCGCCCATTCCTCGTACGGCCTGGCCAGGACCATGCCCGCGGTGAGGGCGGGGGCGAACTGGCGGGAGAGGTCGAACGGGCCGGTCCGGCTGTGCTCGTTGGGGTGGAGGACGAGGGCGAGCTGGTACTCGTCGTACGGGAGCCGGCCCATGAGCTCGCCCGGCAGCTCGGGCCGCCGCTCGAGCAGCGACTCCTCCCCCCAGGTGGACGTGAGGACGACGAGACGGCGTTCCCCCGTGCCCAGAGCGGCGCGGTAAGCCTCCCGATGGCCGAGTGAACCGAGCAGCCGGTCCAGGGTCGGGTCACCCACCACGGTCGCCCGGCCGACGGCCGGCGGACAGTACTCGGCGAGGCGGCTGAGCTGCTCCTCGTGCGCCAACGCGTGGAGCGCGGCCCAGGGCTCGCCGTCGACGAGCAGATAGTGCGGATCGAGGCCGGACGGCAGATCCGGCGAACCATCGTCCCTGACGGTCTTGTTGAACCCGGCACCGTGCGGAAGCAGCACCCCGGGCCCGGAAAGCACCCGCAACGGCCCCTTCGGACTCGACGTCAGGATCAGATCGTGCTCGCGCTCACACGCCTGCTCCCAGCTGACGGTACGAGCCCCGGCACGCTCCAGGGCGGCGAAGGCATCCACGTCGAACGCGGAGCCCGGCACCAGCGTGAACCGGACGCGAATGCGCTCGTCCCCGTCGAAGACGGGCAGCACGTCGAGCAGCCGATGCAACGCCCCCGCCGACCGGACAGCGAGCAGCACAGCCCGCTGCCCGCTGCCCGCTGCCCGCTGCCCGCTGCCCGCTGCCCGCTGCCCGCTGCCCGCTGCCCGAAAAAGCGTTAATTCTACCCGAAGATCCATAAAGGGGCGCGCCGTTCTCGTCGAGCGGGGCGGCGTTGTCGGGGGCCTCTTGCGGCATGGAGTTGATCGTACCGGCGGCACTTTCCGCTACCCGGGCGGCAGGTCGCCTTCCGATACGAGGCAGGCCGGTGCGGTGCCACTCCGGCGTCCGGACGGGCACGGCGAGGCCGAAGGCACCGCCGGGCGGCTCGGCCACCAGAAGGCGCGGCCCACGTCGAGGGACGAGGGACAGGGCAGGTACCAGCACGGACCGCACCAGGAACGTGTCGATCAGCACGCCGATCGCGACCACGACACCGATCTCGACGAACGCCACCCGCGGGGCGCTCGTCAGCGCGGCGAACGTCGCCGTCAGCACCGCGCCGGCGCTCGTGATGACGCCGCCGGTCGAGGTGAGGCCGGACAGCACGCCCGCCTTGTGGCCGAGCACGCCGACCTCCTCGCGGATCCGGTGGATCAGGAAGATGTTGTAGTCGACGCCGAGGGCCACCAGGAACAGGAAGCCGATGAGCATGACCTGGATGTCGACGGCCGGGAAGCCCATCACGTGCTGGAAGAGCACCCAGCTGATGCCCAGCGCGGCGAAGAAGGACAGCACCGTGGTCGCCATCAGCAGCACCGGCGCGACCAGCGCCCGCAGCAGCAGGACGAGGATCACGAAGACCACGCCGAGGACCAGCGGGATCACCACGCGGCCGCCGCCGACGGTCAGGCCGAAGCCCTTCGCCAGCAGACAGGAGATGGCCTGGGTGGTGACGTAGGCGATGCCCACGTCGACCAGCGGCAGCAGTCACAGGATGGCGCTGCGGTAGGTGAAGAGCAGCAGGCCGGCGACGACCAGGACGGTGATCAGGGTCAGGGCGTGGCCCGTGGCCCGTGGACTCGCGGGCGTCCGCGGCGTCCAGGGAGTTGCCCACGGGACCCGTCAGCTTGGCCTCCAGACTGTCGGGCAGGCTGCCCGTCGCCTGGTCGCGGACCTTCTTCGCGCTGTCCGCGAGGGTGGCGGTGTCCTTGTCGAGCGGGACCATCACGGCCATGGCCTTGCCGTCCGCGGAGGCGTGGGCGGGCGCGACCGGGCGCACGGCCATCGGGCCGAACGCCTTGACGTCTGCCGCGATCTTCGCCTTGTCGGCGTCGGTCAGGCCGGTGCCGCGGGCGTGGACGACGACGCCGTTCGAGACCTTGCTGTCGGCGAAGCGGCCCGCGAGGCGCGCGACATCCGTCGACTCGGCGCCGCGCGGCATCTCGATGGTCGTGTCGTTCTTCTCGATGTCCGAGATCTTCCCGGAGAGCGGTACGACGGCGGGGGCGCGGGGGAGCGCCCTCGCGTGGCCGGAGGGCTCGCGAGACAGCGGCTTCACGTGCCGGAAGGCTCGTCAGGAAGGCTCGTCAGGAAGGCCTGTCAGGAAGGTTCGTCAGGAGACGTCGCCCGGTCAGGAGTTGAGGTAGGCGAGCACCGCGAGCACACGGCGGTTGTCGTCGTCGGACTGTGCCAGGTCGAGCTTGGCGAAGACGCTGGACGTGTGCTTGGTGACGACCTTCTCCGAGACCGTCAGCCGCTGCGCGATCGCCGCGTTGGAGCGGCCCTCGGCCACCAGCGACAGCACCTCGCGCTCCCGGGGCGTCAGCCGCGCCAGCGGCTCGTCGCGCACGGTGCCGGAGAGCAGCTTGGCGATCACCTCGGGGTCCATCGCGCTGCCGCCCGCCGCCACGCGCCGGACCGAGTCGATGAACTGGGCGGTGTCGAAGACGCGGTCCTTGAGCAGGTAGCCCACCGCGCCGCCGCCGTCGGCCAGCAGCTCCCGGGCGTACAGCTGCTCCACGTACTGCGAGAGGACCAGCACCGGCAGTCCGGGCACCTGCCGCCGCGCCTCGATCGCGGCGCGCAGCCCCTCGTCCGTGAAGGTCGGGGGGAGCCGCACGTCGACGAGGGCCACGTCGGGCCGCTCCTCGACGAGGGCCTTCACCAGGGAGGGGCCGTTGTCGACCGCGGCGGCTATCTCGAAGCCGTGGGCCTCCAGGAGCCGCACGAGTCCTTCCCTCAGAAGGAAGAGGTCTTCGGCGAGGACAATACGCACGGAATCTCCATCGTCACCATGGTCGGGCCGCCCACAGGGCTGTTCAGGGCCAGTATTCCGTCGAATGCGGAGAGCCTCCGCTCGATGCCGTGCAGCCCGCTGCCGCCCGACGCGTCCGCGCCGCCGCTGCCGTCGTCGGTGACGCTCATGCGCAGGGTCTCGCCGTCGTGCCGCAGGTCGACCCAGGCGCGCTGCGCCTCTGCGTGCTTGGCCACGTTGGCCAGCAGCTCGGAGACCGCGAAGTAGGCGGCGGACTCCACCGGGTCGGAGAGCCGGCCCGGCACCTCCACCGTCACCTCGACGGGCAGCGGGATATCCAGGGCCAGGGCCCGCACGGCGTCGCCGAGGCCGCGGTCGGAGAGCACCGGAGGATGGATGCCGCGGACGAGGTCGCGCAGCTCGCCGAGCGCCTTGGAGGAGGACTCACGGGCCTCGGCCAGCAGGGCGCGGGCCGCCTCGGGGTTGGTGGCCATGAGGGATTCCGCGGCGCCCAGGTGCATGCCCATGGCCACCAGCCGGGCCTGCGCGCCGTCGTGCAGGTCCCGCTCGATACGGCGCAGCTCGGCGGCCTGGCTGTCCACGGCCACGCTGCGGGTCTCCGTCAGGTGCCGTACGCGCTGGGCGAGTTCGGTGCCGGGGGCCGGGCCCAGCAGCGTCCGGGTGAAGAGGGCGTGCGCGGTCAGCAGCCGGGGGCCGGCCCACAGGCCGAGCGCGAGGACCGCGAGGCCGAACGGCACCGTCAGCCAGGACTGCGCACTGGACGCGCCGTGCACATGGATCGGGCCGTACCAGTCGTTGTAGCCCGCCGCGGTGAGGGTGTCCCACAGGAAGGGGAAGACGAGCCCCTCCAGGCCGTACACCAGCAGCGCCGCCGGGAGCAGGGCCAGGAAGCCGCCGACGGCCGGGTCGGCGATGGCCCACAGCATGTCGCGCCAGGTCGCCGGGTCGGTGAGGATCCACTGCACGCGGCGGACCCGGCCGATGAGCCCGGGCTCCGGCTCCGGCTCGGGCCGGTAGGGCTCGGGGATGCTCACCCCGGACCAGGCGTGGGCCAGCCGCCGCGAGCGGTTCGCCAGGAGCCGTAGGCCGGCCACCGTGAGCGGCAGCAGGAACAGGCCCACGCCGATGCCCAGATAGACCAGCGAGGCCAGGGTCAGCGCGAACATCACCAGCTGCGGGATCTTCTGCGCGAACAGGGCCAGCCCGCGCAGCGCCGGTGCCCACAGCCGTTGCGGGCTGAGGTCCAGCCCCTTCGATGCGCGCGCCACGACAACCTCCTCGTTCCCCCGAGACCCCGGTGGCCTCGCACAGCCAAGTCTGACCGCCGACCGCGTCGCGCACATTGGGCCTTGCCCCCGGAAGAGGGGGGACTTACGTCACCCCCCCCGGAGACGGGCCGGTCCACGGAGCCGTCGGGAACGGCCTCGATCAGCGACGACCGGGCCCCTGGGTGATCTGCCGGACCGGACCGTGAAGCCCCCTCTGGTGAGCAGCTCCCGCCACTCACACAAGACGCCCCGGGGCTCTTGTGGGGCAGGTCACTTTCATGGCCGACGGCTCGTCGGCAGCCCTGCGGGGAGGGCGTGGGAGAAGGAATCCAAGATCTTCTCCCAACGGTTCTCCCAAGCTGCCCCAGAAACGGGGTCTCGGGTGGTGTGGAGGGGGTTTCGGGAGCGGGTCGGCTCCCAGATGGCTCCCAGAGCCGAGCACGGCGCCGACGTCCCTACGCATGGTGCGATAGGTCGTCCACAAGGAGATCGAGGATCGCTTCTTCATGGAGCGCGACGCCGGGCGCGGTCAGCACGACCGAAGCCGCGGCCTCGCGGACTGTTCTGTAGCTCGGGCCAATGACGGTCAAGGCCGTTCATGCCGGCAAGGCGCGGAGGGCCACGCGTTGATGCTGTGTGCGACGCACTCTCGACTGTGAGCGGTATTCGGTCAATCCCTCACCGATCAGGCCGGTTGAGTGCATTGTCGTGTTTGCGGTCTGGTGGTTCCGGGACTTCACCATGATGATGCCCGCCGTGTCAGTGAACGGGGGGCGGGAATGGGGTTCGGTCGGGGACTGCGTGTACGAGAGGGGCGCGCCCCGGAAGGGGTGGTCGATGGGCCCGCGATACCGGTTCAGGCCGGGCCTGTCCCCTCTCACGGTGGCGGCTCTGGTGAGGTGGACTCGACCTCGTCGGAGGTGACAAGGCTGCTGTGCCAGGCCGTCTACACCCGTCCCGACCGGGTCAAAGCCGTCAAGGCGTGGTGGAGCAAGATCCGGGGCAAGGATCAGAAACCGAACAAGCCGCGGCGCAGTACTCGTAGACGCATCTACTTGGAGGGCAGCGACGACTGCCCTCCCCTGGGTGAGCCCATGGCCCAGTGGGTACGTGATCACGTTCTCCACGGGCCGCCGTTGCCTGTCCCCTCGTACGGATTCGACCTCGTGCCCGTCATCGCGCACAGTCTGCGCGCACGGAGACGGCGTCGGCTGCGGCGAACGCTCGTCCTGCTCCTTGCCGTCGGTGTTGCGTACGAGGTCCCCCGGGCAGCCGTCGTGTGGGGCGGAGCCGTCTTGCTGGCTTGCCTCATGCGGTGGGCCGGGCTGCGGGCAGCCCGTAAGGGCAAGAAGTCGAGGTTGGCGCCCTCGCCCCGTCTGGCGTACCTCGTTCTGTGTGTGCCATGGATACTCGCGGTAGTCCCCTACGAGCCGATACGCGGCGAGGCGGTCGCTCTGCGGACCGGGCTGCTCCTGCTGCCGTTCGCCCTGCTGGCCGGGGCCGTACTCGTCTGTGCGGGAGATCGCCTCATGGCGCGGGCGGGGTTGTCCAGGATTGTCCGGGACGGCATCGCGCCTGACGGCCTGCCCTGGACGTCTGCGAAGGCCATGCGTCGGATGGCTCTCATCAGCAACGAGCAGACGCGGCTCGAACTGCCCTATGACCATCCGGAAACCTTCGTCGGAGCCGGACGCTACGTATGGGGCGTGGCTGACATCGGTATCCCACTCAAGCCCAAGGACTCAGAGGTATCGATCAAGCCCTTCGGCGAGCGGGAGCTGCTGCGGCGGATGGGCGACGCCCTCAGGGAACTGGGCCGTGGCGCACGAGAGATCACCGATCCCCTACCCGGCTTCTCCGTCACGGAGATTCTCGGGCTGCCGTCCGAGCTGTGGCTTCGACGGACCCGTGCCGGGAAGTTGGAGCTGCCGGACCTGCGCGGCCGGGGCCGCCGGTCACCGTCCAGCGTGCCGGACCGGCTCTATTTGCGGGCGCAGTGCGTCAGTTGGGACGGCCAGGTCGTGGTCACCCTGTTCGCGCATGCCGCACTGGAGGCAGGCGAACTACGGCTTACCCTGCGCCCCCACGTGATGACGCCCCTCTACAACGAGCTGAGGGTGACGGACTCACCCGTCGCCAAGCGCGCAGCGAGACTTTACGGCTGGGTGGTCGTGCAGTCCCTGTTGGACGCCGTCCACGGCCCCCTCGCACTGTGGCGGCTGGTGACCCGGCTCGCCCTCGGAGTGCAGCCGGAAGGTGGCCGGGCCGAGGGAAAAGATCCGGTCAGCCTCCGGGACCGGTACTCCACCGAAGAAGTCACCGACATGCACCAGGCCGACGACGCGAAGCGGCACGTCGTCCTCATGCAGACCTGCGTCTTCCGCACGCTCTCCGCCTACCTCGAAGAGCTGGGCGTCGACACCGTTGCGTACGAGCGCCAGGTGGCCGCGGTCATCGCCAATATCCAGGTCTACGGCGACAACAACGCACCCATCCAGAACGTCGTCGGCAGCGGCATCAGCAATGTCGGCCAGGACAACAAGACTCAAGGAGGATGAAGTTGATGGTTGTAGGACGTCGCCGCCCCGAACCGGAACAGGGACACGGCTCGGGTATCAGCATCGGCGGTAACAACATCGCCCCGCTCCAGAATGTGGTCGGGCAGAACATCTCGAACGTCCACCAGTCGGCGTCCGTCGAGAGTCCCGCCGTCAGCATGGAAACCGTGCGCGACATCCTTGCCGCATTCCGAACCGAGGTGGATCAGAACGGATCGGTCCTGCCGAACGCACAGGTGCTCCGCGCTATGGCGGACTCCATCGACACCTCGCTGACAGCCTCGGATGCACCGGCGATTGGGGCGCTGCGCGGGGCTGTGCAAGCGTTGCCGGCTTTGGTGGCGGGGACCGTGGTGCAGCAGGGGGGTGACGCGCTCGCTCACGCCCTTGCCGGATGGCTCGGCTGAGGTGGCGGCTGCGCCAATTCCTGGCTGGTCCGATCGACGATTCCGGTGGTCGGTATCGTCACCGTCTCACGTGACAGCTTGCGGTCCGTGCTTCGCAGGCGCAGCTAGCCGAGCCCTTCACGGCTCGTTGCAGCCTCGGCGACCGATCAATGGCCAGCGCTCGCTTCACCGTGTTGTCGAGATTCCTCAGGAGGTTCGCGGTCATCCGGATAGGGAGCCGCTCAACCCGGAACGGGCACGAGGGCTCTCTTGTGACGGCTGAAACCACACGGTATCGGCCAATGTCGCGTGAGGTGCCTGAAGAGATGGCGTGGAGTTGCCACTTGGAGGCTTGATCGCTGGCAGGATCGGTGCCTCTGAGCAGCGTGCACGCGTGTGCGAATCGAAGTGGCAATGAGGTGGGGGCGGTATGGCCAGAGGGCCGGAGGTCAGTGAGCGCGTTCGCCGGGAGCTCTGGAGACTGGCAAACGGCATGTGCCAGATGTGTCGGCGGGAGCTGGACCCTGGGGCTGCCGGACGTACCCCAACGGCTCAGGCGGCACACAATGTGGCACTCAGCGATCATGGGCCCCGAGCGGACCCCACCCTGCCGATCGAGGCCAGGAACGCCGTATCGAACCTCCTGTTGTTGTGCTCGACCTGCCACGACATCGTCGACAAGAACAACGGAGAGGCGTACACCGTTGAGGAGCTGTCCGGACTCAAGGCGGAGCACGAGACCTGGACCGCCGCCCTGAGGAAAGCCGGGCAGGCGTGGAGGATGAGCTACAGCAGCATCGACTACCTCAACGTGCCGAGAGTTGCGATGCTTCCGGGCGGGGATGTCGTGCAGCAGGCGGCTCAACGTGCCGGCCTCGACCCGACGCGGCCGTTCTCTGGGCAGGGGTTCGCCCCCGGGATGTTCGTCGGGACTGTGCGTCCCGTCTTCGAGTCGTGGCGAGGGCACGCTGTTCCTCTCGGCGAAGCGCGTCTGGACGCGATCCGGCAGGGGATGTACGTGGCGTTCAACGCGCCGATGCGTAGCCGCAACGTGTCCAACCGGCCGTTTCCTCGGCCGCTCACCGGAACATGGCAGGACGACCCCTACCTGTCCTTTCGACTGGGCGGGCGTACGGTCATGATCCGGTATGACCCGCAATGGCTCACCACCACTACCGCCGGCACGGACTTGGTCAGCGCGGCGACAGAGCAGGCCACCTATGCAGGGATCGGCCTTGTTGTGGGTGAATCCGCCGATGCGATTCGGATCTCCGCGCTGTTCTTCGGGAAGCCGCAAACCGCAGAAGGGGCGTTCATGAAGTACGTCATTCAGGGTGAGGACGAGACCGTAAGGATGGTTTCTGTCGACGACTTCGAGACAGGGCTGTCGTCGCACGGGTCGGGATCGCGGCTGCTGGGCGCTACTCGTGACCCAAGCAACGATGACGTCACTGTGGCACTGCACTTCAACGAACTTGAGGTCGACCCGGGGCAGATCCAGCGTGAGACGTTCCGGCAGCTGATGCGGGTGGTGCCGGAGTTCCGGCGCGATCTCACGGTCGCCGTGGGCAATCTCGTCACCCACTCAGGGCTGACCGGCCTGCCGAAGCCGCTTGACATCGCAGCGGCCCACTTGGCGGGTGAGCCCAAGGTGTGGTCGACGCACTCCATCAACGCTCTGGGCACTCTGCTGGCGGACGTGGAGGTGGCCTTCGCCCTCGTCCGTGGCGTGCGCAGAGGCCAACTCGATGACTTGCACCAAGCGCTCCTGGCCGAGTCGGAGAGCTACCTCGGGGCGGTCGAGGTGAATCTTCAGCGCCCGACACACCGGCATTTCTACGGCGTGAGCCCCCGCTATCGACTCGTCGAAGCGGATCTCCGACTGCTGTACAGCGCCAAGGAGTACTACGGGGAACTCGGCGACTGGGATCACAGACCTCGCGAACTGCTTGATGAGTGGGAATCGGAGGAGATCTTCAGGAGCGTGGCCTGGGAGGAGGACAAGGAACAAAGCGCTGCTGACGAACGCCAGGCTGAGGAAGAGGTGTCCGGGTGGTTGGCCATGATCGACCCGGACGAGGCAGCAGCGGATTGATGGCCCCTGCCCCGTAGGCGTACAGCACTCTCCGCTCGCACCTTGCCGTAGACAGATCCTGAGGACCGTGGTCACCGGTGGCCGGTGGCACTGTGTCCTCCCGGGCGAGCACGCGGGGTAGTCCACGGACTATGGCTCGCACCGTGGTGGCCGTGGCCCGGCCAGACGCAGGTCTGACAGGACTTGGTGAGCCAGTTTGAAGGGCTGGTTGCGGGGGCCGTGGGGTACGGAGGTGGCGGATTCGAAGCCGCGCTGTGCGGCGAGGGCTCTGGGGCCTACCAGCCCGGTGAGCCGGTAATGCCGCCAGAGGGGAATCGGCCGACCGGCATCGACCACGATGAGGTCGGGCCGACGCCAGACGACCAGCGCCCAGGCTCCCCCGCCGGAGTCCGAGCCCGAGTCGGCCCAGGCCCCGACCAGGGGCGCATCCTCGGCGGCGCCGACTGCTTCGAGTGCCACGCGCGGGGTTGCTGAAGCGTCCGGTGACATGGAGGAGGAGCCGTCCGTGGCGGTGTACGTCGCGCCCCTTCTCGGCGGGGGACCATATGGCGTCGGCGAGGGGATCGTCCTGGACGACGTCCGACGCGACATCGAGCACGGCAGCCTGGTCGACAGCCGGGCCGAAGTCTGTGTCGAGCAGCGTCGTGTACTCCGTGACGTACGCGGAGTCCACAGCGGGAAGCAGGTGGCCGACTGCCTGGGAGGCTTCGTTGAAGGCGAGTGTCTCGGGGGTGAGTTCGTAGCGTGGGGCGTGGCTTCGGAGCACGGCGAGGGCGACTGCGGCGAGGCTGCCGACCTGGGGCTCGATCCGCTCGGGAGGACCCAGGTGGGGAGCGAGGGCGACGAGGCGCTCCCCCCAGCGCCGGTATCTACGGCGGACTTCCTGGTCGGCCTGCCGGAGGTCGGGCAGGGTGGCGGTGCTACTCGCTTCGGCACCGGCTGCCTTGGGGTCGTGCTCTGCTGCCACGGCCTCCGCGTCGTCATCGTTGAGGGTGGCTTCGATGTCATCGATGAACCGCTCGTCCCAGGAGACGGGCAGCAGGTCCTGAAAGGGCGTGCTGATGTCGGTGGGCAGGGGGAGCCCCAGCGCGAAGCGCGTGAGCGGATGTCCGACGCGTCCGGCGCATTCGTCCAGATAGCGCTCCCAGCCGTCCTCGTCGCCGTCCAGCGGGGCCATCGTGACCGCACCGCCAGTGCTGCTGCTCGCGGATATGCCCGCTGGGGTGGGGGCCAGTCCCGTACGGAGGGTTTCCAGGTCGCCCAGGAATCGTTCGGCGAGCCGGGGATCCGCGAACAGGTCGGGAGGCCGTGTCGTGGGGGCCTGGGACTGAGTCGGGGTCATTCGGCGCAGGGCGCGGTCAGGGTCGACGACGAACACGATGTTGCCGAAGATCGGTACGCCGTTGCTGTCGACTACGACCAGGCGCACACGGCTGCCCGCATCGGCCGGAGCCGTCACCGTCAGCGTGGCCTGTCCGGGCGGGATGTCGGCGATGCGCTCCCATGCCTCCGGCGGCGCTGCGGCCTGAGACAACTCTAGGTGAGCGGTGTCGGAGAGAGGCTGGGCCACGCTGATCTCCAGGCCGTCCGGTACGCGTAGGGCACCGAGCAGCAGTGGCCCACTGTCGGCGATGGGGCGGGGGAAGGGGCGGGACTGTGTGCAAC
>NZ_JAINFC010000329.1 GCF_020740835.1 Streptomyces sp. UNOC14_S4 | reverse complement strand
GTGTGGGGTGGGGCGGGGTATCGCGTGCGGTCTGACCAGGACAGCGCCTGGACTTGCGGCTGGCCGTTTACCAAGACGAGGATTCGAGGCCGCCCGTGCGATGGCCGGCGAGGGGCGAGCCGCTGGGCTGTCGGTCAATGCCGGTCACGGGTGGATGAGGAGTCGACTCATCGTTGTCCCGTCCAGCGCAGGTTCAGTGCCGGTTCGGGCGAAGTCTCCCGGGAGCGGTCGGGGCGTGAGTTTGTGCTGGGGGCGGTGGGACGGTTGCGTAGCACCGTTCGGGGCGGGGGTCTGACTCATGACTTCTTTGACCGAAGTGTCTTGTCACAGACGTGTCGACTGCCGTTGCGGGATGGTGCCTGCTGCCGCCGAGCCACAGGGCGTGTCCCAATAGGGGCCTTGCCGTCTTTCAGGCGCCGTCACGGTTCAGACCGCCCGGCCGGCAGGTGTCAGCCACCCAGTACGTCACCACGCGGGAGGCGGACCATCATGACGACCGGACAGCGCAGCACCTCTTCCACCAGCACAGGCCCGCCCGCTCGGGGCGAGGTCGTCCTGGGGGTGGACACGCATGGCGAGGTGCATGTCGCCGCAGTGGTCTGCCCACTGGGCCAGGTTCTGGGCACCAAGTCCTTTCCGGCCACGGCGGTCGGATACCGTCAGCTGCTCGCCTGGGCCCGTAAGGTCGGCACGGTGCGTCGGGCCGGGGTTGAGGGCACCGGTACCTTCGGCGCGGGCTTGTCCCGCTACCTGCTGGCGCAGCATGTCGCGGTGTTCGAGGTGAACCGGCCCGACCGCTCGGCCCGCCGCCTGCTCGGGAAGCCGGACCCGCTCGACGCGCAGGCCGCCGCGCGGGCCGTGCTCAGCGGCCGCGCCCAGGCGCGGGCGAAAACTGGCGACGGTCCGGTGCAGAGTGCCCGGATGCTCAAACTCGCCAAGGACTCCGCGGTCAAGGCCCGCACCCAGGCGATCAACCAGCTCAAGGCCGTCCTGGTCATAGCCGACCCGGCCCTGCGGGAACGACTGTCCGGCCTGGGCAACCGCGAACTGTTCCGCACCTGCGCACGCCTCGGTCCGCGCGAGGGCGAGGCCGGCGGGAGCGATGAGGACCCCGTAGCCGAGGCCACTCTTATGACGCTGAGCATGCTGGCTCAGCGCATCGAGCAGCTCACCGGGCAGATCGATGAGCTGAATCAGCGACTGACCGGGCTCGTTGAACGCCATGCCCCGCAACTGCTCGCGCCGGTGGGCATCGGCCCGGACTCCGCTGTCACGCTCCTGATCACCATGGGCGACAATCCCGAGCGGCTGAGCACCGAGGCGTCTTTCGCCGCGCTGTGCGGAGTCAGCCCCATCGAGTACTCCTCGGGCGGCCGGAGCTCGCGCCGGCTCAACCATGGCGGCGACCGGCAGGCGAATGCCGCTCTGCACCGCATCGTGTTCACTCGGCTGCGCCACGACCCGCGCACCCAGGCGTACTGCGAACGCCGCACCCAGGAGGGCAAAACCCGTCGCGAGATCATCCGATGCCTCAAGCGATATGCTGCCCGCGAGGTCTTCAACCTGGTCAGGACGGTCTCTGCCGACCCCCCGTTATAGGGGCGTCCGTGACAGATGAGAGGGTCTGGCGGGTGAGTGAGACACCGGCGAACACCCTCCAATACCGCTCTGACGGGCCAGAAGACGCTCCCGTCCTGGTCCTGGGGCCCGCGCTGGGTACCACATGGCACAGGTAGGCGGAACCGTCTTCTGGCGTCCACGTGGTCTGTATCGCTGCTGTTCATGCAGGTGGGGCCTCTGTGGTCCGGGTGCGTCGATGGTGTTGGTGACAGCGATGTGACACGTGATGGTCACTGAGGCCCCCTACCGGGCAGGGGCTGGCAGGGGGCCTCAGCGTTCCTCGGCGGCGAGGTTCTGTGACTCTGGGAAGACGACGAACCCCCGCCGGAGGCCATCCGGCGGGGGTTCTCGCACCGCGGACTATGACGGTGCGCAGCGTTCGGTGCAGGCGCCGTTGTACTCCGGCTCTCCGCTGTCGAGTACACGGAGCAGCGAGGCGGTGACAACGCGCGTCTTACGGCCGATGCGTATTACGCGGCAGGGGAACTCCCCGTGACGAACCAAGTCGTAGCCCTTCGCCCGCGAGAACCCGAGGGCCTTGGACGCGTCCTCCACGCTTCCCGTACCGCTCCAGGTGGCGCGGATGTGCGTAGGGCTGTACTGGGCACCGTGCAGCTCGTCTGCCTGCCTGTGCATTGTGGATTCTCCAGTCGCTTTCAAAAGTGGCGCTGCCTGTGCGGCGTCAGTAGGTTTCAAAACTGCGGGGCGAACGACCTGTGGCTGCTCAGTGGGCCACGGTGCCGGGGCATCGTGGTGACTGACGTAGGCGAGGTCATGCCCGCGTTGCCCTGGGGGTGATGCGCGGACCGAGGCCCAATGCTCTCGACTGCGCATTGGGTTTCACCCACGGCGTGAGGCGGTTCTCCATAACAGCGCTGATGCCCAGAACGTCATGCTCGATCTGTGGGAATTGGAGCGTGGCTGCGGAGCTGTTCCGCGCGAACTAGGTGGACGGCGTGAAGGGCTGACGGAGGGGGTCAGGTGGCTGTTTCGGCGATGCCTTCCGACGTGTGGGCAGATAGTGGCGGTGGACTATCAATGATGCGCGGGATCACCGGTTTGGCTAACCGGTGATCCCGCGCTATGTTCCACCACTTCGAGGTAACCTGCACGGTTCAACCTGGTGGGGCCACTTGCGTGGCCTGCCCTGGCTGGCATATCCCGAGGCGGGCTCGATGCCGTGCATCACGAGATGACAGCATCCCGGTAGGTGGTTAGCGGAAATACATCTCCCCTTGCTGACGTTGCGCTTATGCAGTTGAGGAGGGGAGGTGTCGGGACTGAAGCTGTTCCACACGAAAGGTGCCGTGGCGGAGGTGACGTCGCGTCTTGCCGAGGTCGAAGCGGAGGTGCAGGCCCTCGTCGAGGGCAATCTCGAGGTGATGCTCGGCGTGCGGTTTCTGGCGAGCGAGTACAGCACGGGCCCTGTCCACGGAGGCCGGATCGACACCCTGGGCATTGACGAAAACGGTGCTCCGGTAGTCATTGAGTTCAAGCGTGCGACTGACGCAGGTGCGGTCAACCAGGGTCTCTTCTACCTGTCGTGGCTCGTGGACCACAGGGCGGAGTTCGGGCACCTGGTCCGCGGTCGGCTCGGGGCAGCGGTCGCGGACCAGGTGCTGTGGAGCGCGCCCAGGCTGATCTGCGTTGCCGGCAACTTCACCCGCTACGACGTGCACGCCATCCGCGAGCACCGGCGCAGTATCGACCTGGTCCGCTACCGCTTTTTCGGCGAGGACCACTTCGGCCTGGAGACGGTCGCCTCCGTCGCCGCCCAGACGGCGCCCCCGGGTGTCCGGCGGGCGAGCGAGGCCGGAGTACCCAGTGCTCGCGTGGACAAGGGGGCGATGCAGGAGCTGTTCGCGGAGGTCGACCAGGCCCTGCTGGGCCTCGGTGGCGACATCACCACGGTGCAGCGCAAGACCTACCGCGCGTACCAGCGGCTGCGGAACTTCGCCTGTGTCTGCCCGCCGCAGCGGGACAAACTGCTCGTCTACCTCAAGGTCAACCCCAAGGAGGTCGACCTCGTCCCGGGATTCACCCGGGACGTGACGGGACTCGGCCACCACGGGACCGGCGACCTGGAGGTTCAACTGCGCACGGACCGGGACCTGGAGCGAGCTCAGGACCTGTTCCGCCTCAGCTACACCGCGGTATAGCTGAGGCGCCTCGGCCCTTCGAGCTTGGGGCAGCCGGCGTATACCCTGACGCCGTGAAGTCGGAGCTGACACGGATGCGTGCGATCGTGTGGGGGCTGGCGGCCGGCACTGTCATCGGCCTTGCCGCGTTCTTGCCCGCTGCCCTCCGCTGATCCCCTAGACGAACCCGTCGCCGCGGGCTGCTTCCTGGGCGGCCAGGGCCTGCACGTCGAGTGCGTCGGCCAGCTCTTCCAGGTCCTGTGCGACGCCCCTGTACAGGGGCGCGCGGTAGGAGGCGCTCAGTGCGCGCAGCATGTGCGAGACCTCGCTGGAGTCGAGCAGAACGACTTGGCTGTTCGTGGCGTGGAAGGTGCGGAGCTGGACGCTCGTCGGCCGGAACGCGAAGCCGTTCGGCTGGTCCGCCGTCAAGTGGCGCAGCAAGGTCGCCGTATCGTTGCTGAGTGGGATTGCCCTCTGGGCTCGCCGTTGTGCTCGGCGTTCGGCTACGTACTTGGTCAACGACGACACGATGACATCAGTGATCGTCCGGTCCTCCTTCTTGGCCTCCTTCTTCGCGTCCTGCCAGAGCGACTCCTTGATGCGGACGTTCCGCTTGGGAGTTTCACCGTCGCCCTTCGGCCTGCCCATGGCTGCCTCCCCGTTTATGTAGGGACAGTGTAGGTACAGAATCGGAACCAATCCACGCAGCACGGGGGTGCTGGTCTACCGCCTGCGGGTCGGCTGGGCGTTGGCGGTGAGGGGCGGCAGCGGGCGGTTGGTTGTGGCCGACCGGGGGCTTCGGTACACGCGGACGGAAGCCGGTGGTCCGGCGCGGACGGCTGCCGGTGGGCGAGGCGCGCGGCGGGGTGCCGGTGAGTGATGTGGTGGGGTGGTGCGTTGCCAGCGGGCGCGGATCGCGGTGAGGTCGGCGAGAGCGCGGCGGCTGCCGGTGACGAGCTGGTGAGGGGTGTTGGCCGGGTCGTCGGTGAACGCCTGGATCCGCAGGGCGACGGTGTGCGCCCGGGCGAGCAAGGAGCGCTGAAGGACGCGTTCGCCCCAGTGCTCCGGCGAGCCGACGGGCGTGGAGAGCAAGGCGATCAGGTCGGCTGGGGTGATGTCCGTGGTGAGCAGGCCGCGGTGCTGAGCTTCCCAGAGCACGGTGACGGCGTCGACGGGATCGTCCCGATGGGCCTGGGCGGTCAGGCACTGGAAGAGGGCGCCGTGCAGGGGCAGGACGAAGTCGTCAGGCTGCAGCCATCGCATGGTCTTGAGGCCGGAGGGGTGGGCGGTGGCGGACGCCAGCAACAGCCGTTCTTCCTCCACCGCATCCTCGCCGGCATGGCAGGGCCGGGTCGTGGGGGTCGGCGTGCGGGGGAGCGAGCCGGGGTGCGGGGAGAACTGGCCGGCGAGTTCGTCCAGGAACCGGGTCAGGGCATCGGCCTGGTCCAGGACAGCGACGGCCGGGTCGGGGCCCGTGGTGTCGGCGACCGACTGGGCCAGGCGCTGGGCATGTATGCGCAGGCTCCGGCGGGCGTGGTCGGCCCGGACTATCCGCGCGTACGCGGCCGCGTGCCCGGCCCAGGGGCAGGCGTGGGCCAGGCTGTGCAGGTAGGCGGCGGTCAGGCCAGGGGCTTCGGGCCGGGCGGCGTGCAGAACGGCGTTCAGCCAGACCGGTTCCCTGGCATGCGCCTCGGCGGCGGGCGGGGGGATGGTGCGCATGGCCGCGAAGAGGACGGCGTGGGAGTGGTTGCCGAAGTGGCTGGGCTCCAGGGCGCCAACGGTCTTCAGCTGCTGCGGGTCGAGAAGGAGAGCGCCAAGCAGTGCCTGCTCGGCGTAGTACACCGGCTGCGGCGGAACCGGCTCGTCCAGGCCGCGGTCCTGCTGAGGGAGGGTGGAGTCGGGCATCACGCCGCCAGGGCGAAGTCGTCGGGGCCTAGGGTTTTACCGAGGTGCGGGGCCAGGAGATGGGCCGCGAGTCGCGGGGGAACCGCGTTGCCGATCTGGGAGAACCGCTGGCCTTTATTGCCCTGCCACGGGTAGTCGGTGGGGAACGTCTGCAGCAGGCCGGCCTCGGCCGCGGTGATCCGGATCGGGTCCGGCATCGGACCGACCTCGTGGATCTGCCCGTCGACGGGGTCGGCGACCCAGACGCACTCGTTGGCGCGGTGACCGAAGAACAACGTCCCGGCCGGCTCGTCCAGACCTCGGACAGTGGCGTTGGCCTGGTTGTTGCTGCGCAGCGACCAGGCCCAGCGCGCCCCGGAAGGGCTCGCGACCGGCGTGCGGGCGGAGGGCTTCTGCCCGGTGCTGCACGGGTGGCGTTTCCAGGTGCCGCGGTCGCGGGCGTCGGCGAGGGCCTTGCGGGAGCCAGAGGGGAACGGCTCGGGCCCTCCGCCAGGACCGCCGCCGGCGCACACAGTCGGCACGGGACGGTCGGTGGCACCCCAGCCGAGCGCCTGGGCCATCGACACCCACCGAGCACGCCCCGGACCGAACAGCGACTCCGGCTCGGCGACCTTCGCGTGCGTGGGAACCGGTGGTTCGGCGGTGCGCGTGCGGGAGGCGAGCAGGATCGCCCGCCGCCTCGTCTGCGGCACACCGTAGTCGGCCGCATTAAGGATCCCCGTCCACACCGAGAAGCCCCAGCTGCGCAGGGTCGCGGCGTACTGCCTCCACAGCGGAAGGACGTCCGGGACCTCTTCCATGGCCACCCACTCCGGTTCGCCGGCCCGGTTGAGGGCGTACAGGTAGCGCATTGGTTCGGCGGCCAGCAGGGACCGCTCGTCCCGGCACGCGCCCAGGAGTCGGGTCCGGGTGTCGCGGCCCTGCGCGAGGTCGGTGACGGCCTGGTGCACAAGGGGCTGGTCCACCAGACCGAGGCGCATTCCAGCCATCGACCACGCCTGACACGGCGGGCTCGCGATTAGCCCTGTGGTCTTCCCGGTGAACGGCCACGTCGGATACTGCGCCACATCGGTCCGGATGGTGGTGTGCCCGGCGGCTGCCCGGGTCTTGCACGCCCACTCGTCCGATTCCAGGCCGACGTCCTGGGCGCCGAGGACGGTCAGGGCGTGCGACCAGCCACCGGGGCCGGCGAACAGGTCCAGGATCATGCGGCCTGCCCGAAGTTGTCCTGCTTCGGCGTGGCCTTGGCGACGGCACGGGCGGTAATGGCCTGCGAGGCGCGCTTGGAGGCGGCGGAGAGTTCGGCGGCGCCGGGTTCCTTGTACCAGGGGCGCAGGGTGAGCATCGCGGCGCGCATGCCGGTGGCCAGGCAGATGGCGGTGCCCTTGGCGAGGGCGCGGATGGCGTCGGCGGGCAGGATCCGCTCTTGGCGCATCGAGACGGACTTCGAGGTGCCGGAGTCGGAGGTGGAAGTGGAGACGGTCTCGACGTCGTGGTCGCCGATCATCCGGGAGAGCTTGTCGGCGAAGTCCGGGTCATCGATTCCGCTGCCGATGACCTTGATGGTGGCCGCGCTCCACATCGCGTCCATGCCTGAGTCGCCCCAGACCTTCTGGCCCTGGCGGTAGCTCTGCAGGATGGTGATGGGGATGATCCCGCGGGATCCGAGGTGCGAGTACAGGTCCGGCAGGTCGCTGATCTTGCATACGTTGGCTGCCTCGTCGAGGACCGCGAGCATCGGTGGGTCGAGGCGGCCTCCGGAACGTTCGGCGTGTGCGGTCGCCGTGCGCATCACCGAGTCCGCGCACGCGGCGATCAGCGCGCTTGCTCCGCCGCCGCCGTCCTTCGACAGCAGGTACAAGGTGTCGCGGCCCTGGACGAACTCGGCGGGTCGGAATTCCGCGACGTCGTCTTGCGGGGTGATCCAGGCGGCGATGTCGGCCGAGAGCAGGCAGGCTGCGTACTGGCGGGCGGTCTCGTAGATGCCGTCGCGGGTCTCGGGCGGGCCTTCGACGGTGCCCTTGAGCTGGGCGGCGACGGCATCGAAGCCGTGGTCACGCAGCAGGTCCAGCGGGGTGCGGTCGGCGGGGAAGGCCAGCCACTGCATCACGTCGGTGATCGGGCGCCGGTCCAGGGCAGCGGCCAGGAAGAGCTGGGCGAGGATGTTCTGCGCGGCTTTGGACCAGAAGTCGCCGGCGTTGCTGCTGTCGACGGAGGCGGCGACGAAGTGGCCGGCCAGGCGGCCGGCGCCTTCGAGACTGGTGGCGTCAGCGAGGGGGTTCCACCACATCTCTCGCGGGGCGTGCGCGATCTGCTGAGGATCCATCGACCATGTCCGCCCCACCTTCCCCCGGGCCTCCAGCGTGGCCGTATAGGCGTCGCCCGCGGCCTTGTTGGACGTCAGCAGGACAGCGCCCGGGGCTCCGAGGATCGCGGGGATGGCCAGGCAGGTCGTCTTGCCGGAGCGGGGGGCCATGATGGCCACGGCCACGTCCTCGTAGCCCATGCGGACCTCGTGCCGGGTGCCGGCGAGATCTCCGAGCAGGACTCCGGTCTCCTGCGGATCGATCTTCTTCGTCTCGCTCTTGGCCAGGCTCGGACGCAGCTCTTTGGCCTTGGCGGTGATCTGTCGGGCGAGCAGCGGCTCGAGGTCCCGCCGGGTGGCCATCCCCTTGACGGCCTTGCGGCCCTTGGTGCCGTTCTTGTGGCGCAGGTAGAGCCGCGCGGTGATGGCGGCGAGGGCGCTGAGGAGGACGCCGGGGAAGACGAGGGTGCCGATGGTCAGGGCGGTGTCGCCGGTCTCGGGCCAGAGGTCGTGCGGGTGGAGGAGTGCGTCGGTGGGGCGGAAGGGGGCGCGGGAGTCGGCGTCGGTGGTGAGGAAGGCGACGGTGGTGCCGCCGATCCAGGAGGCGGTGGCGAAGGGGATGAAGACGGTGATGGCGCCGATCAGGATGCGGAAGAGGAGGTCCGTGGCCGGGGAGGAGGACGCGGACGGGGGTGTGCGAGGAGGCAAAGCGGAGGG
>NZ_JAINFC010000328.1 GCF_020740835.1 Streptomyces sp. UNOC14_S4 | reverse complement strand
TCGTAGCGCTTGGCGGGGGCGAGACGGCCCGCCGACGGCACCGGCAAGTGGGTGGTCGCGGCGGGCCGTCTCGCCCCCGCCAAGCGCTACGACCTGCTGATCAAGGCCTTCGAGAAGGTCGTCGCCGAGCGTCCCGACTGGCGGCTGCGGATCTACGGCGCGGGCGCCGAGCGCGCCAAGCTGCGCGCCCTGATCGACAAGCGCGGCCTCTACAACCACATCTACCTCATGGGCCCCGCCACCCCCCTCGACCCGGAATGGGTCAAGGGCTCCATCGGCGTGGTCACCTCCAGCCTGGAGTCCTTCGGCATGACCATCGTCGAGGCCATGCGCAGCGGCCTGCCCGTGGTCTCCACCGACTGCCCGCACGGCCCCGGCGAGATCATCGAGGACGGCGTGGACGGCCTGCTGGTGCCCACCGGCAAGGTGGACGCGATCGCCGCCGGCCTGCTGAAGCTGATCAACGACGACGAGCTGCGGCGCGGCATGGGCCGCGCGGCCCTGGAGAACTCCGCCCGTTTCGACCCCGCCGAGGTCGCCGGGCGCTACGAGGCCCTCTTCACCGACCTGGCCTCGCGCGGCGGCCTCCGCGGCTCGCTGCACCGCACCCGCGGCGCCCTGCTCAGCAGCGCCCTGCGGACCTCGGACAGGAGCCGCTCCGCCCTGCGGAAGGCGAAGACCGCATGACGCGCGAAGACCGCACGACGCCTCCTGCCACGCCCGGCGACCCCACAGCCCACACCCCGTCCGACGAACCGACCGGCCCGTCCGGCACCCCGCACGCGGCCCGCACACCCGAGGAGCCCACCATCGTGTCTGCCCCTCCCCAGCCCTTCGGCGCGGAGGCACCGAGCGTCGACTGCATCGCGGACTCCGCGGGCGGACTCACCTTCGACCTCGACGCGCCCGGAGCCGCCGACGCCCAGGGAGCCTGGTCCGCGGCCCTCGTGCTGCGCCGCCGGGGGAGCGAGGACGAGACGGAGGAGGTCAGGCTGCCGCTCGCGCCCGACGGCGGCGGCCGCCTGCGCGCCGTCCTGCCCAGCACCGTCGCCCTGGCCGAGGGCCGCTGGGACGTCTACTGCGCCTGCGCCGACGCCGAACCCCGGCGCCTGGTGCCCGGCCTCGCCGATCTGCGCTCGCTGGTCGACCGCCGCCCCGGCCCCGGCCCCTCGCCGCTGTCCGTCCGCATCCCGTACGCCACCAAGCACGGCAACCTCTCCGTGCGCAGCTGGCTGCGCGCGCCCCACGCCGAGGCCGGTGACCTCCTCCTCGACGCCACCGGGATCACGATCGAGGGCCGCCTCTACCGGGTGGCCGACCCCGCGGCCTGGCTCGGCGGCGCGGTGCTGGAGGCCCGGCTGCGCCGCGACCCCGACGTCGTCCGCACGGTGCCGGTCGCCCCCGCCAAGGCGGAGGGCGCCGATGACCAGGACTTCACCTGCACGCTGCCCTTCGAGGCGCTCACGGGCGCGTGGCAGGGCGGCATGGACGTCTGGGACCTGTGGCTGCGCGGTGCGGACGGTACGGAGACCGCCCGCGTCGCCCGCATCCTGGACGACGTCGTCGACAAGAAGCAGATCTTCACCTATCCGGCACAGGCCGTCGACGCCGCCTGCGCCCCGGCGCAGGCGGGCCCGTACTACACGGCCGACAACGACCTGGCCCTCCGCGTCGACGAACGGCCGCCCGTCGTCGGCTGACCGGCCGCGGCGGCCGCTGAACGGGACGGGTGGAGCGGGCCCCGTTCAGGGGCCCGTCGGCTCCGGCTCCGCGGCGACCGGCTCCGTGCGGGCGACCTCCGGGTGGTGCAGGTCGAAGGCCGGGGACTCGGAGCGGATGCGCGGCAGCGTGAGGAAGTTGTGGCGGGGCGGCGGACAGGACGTCGCCCACTCCAGCGAACGGCCGAAGCCCCACGGGTCGTCGACCCCGACCGGCTTCCCGTAGCGCGCGGTCTTCCAGACGTTGTAGAGGAACGGCAGCGTCGACAGGCCCAGCAGGAACGCCCCGATCGAGGACACGGTGTTGAGCGTCGTGAAGCCGTCGGCCGCCAGATAGTCCGCGTAGCGCCGGGGCATGCCCGCCACGCCCAGCCAGTGCTGGACGAGGAAGGTGGTGTGGAAGCCCACGAACAGCGTCCAGAAGTGGAGCTTCCCCAGCCGCTCGTCCAGCAGCTTCCCGGTGAGCTTGGGCCACCAGAAGTAGAAGCCCGCGAACATCGCGAACACCACCGTGCCGAACACCACGTAGTGGAAGTGGGCCACCACGAAGTAGCTGTCCGTCACGTGGAAGTCCAGCGGCGGCGACGCCAGGATCACGCCGGTGAGCCCGCCGAACAGGAAGCTCACCAGGAAGCCGACCGCCCACAGCATCGGCGTCTCGAACGACAGCGAGCCGCGCCACATGGTGCCGATCCAGTTGAAGAACTTCACCCCGGTCGGCACCGCGATCAGGAACGACATGAAGGAGAAGAAGGGCAGCAGCACCGCGCCGGTGGCGAACATGTGGTGCGCCCACACCACCACCGACAGCGCGGTGATCGACATCGTCGCGCCGACCAGCATCACGTAGCCGAACACCGGCTTCCGGGAGAACACCGGGATGATCTCGGTGATGATGCCGAAGAACGGCAGCGCGATGATGTAGACCTCCGGGTGCCCGAAGAACCAGAACAGGTGCTGCCACAGCAGCGCCCCGCCGTTCTGCGGCTCGAAGATCTGCGCCCCGAACCGCCTGTCCGCCTCCAGGCAGAGCAGCGCGGCGGCCAGCACCGGGAAGGCCATCAGCACCAGGATCGAGGTGAAGAGCACGTTCCAGGTGAACACCGGCATCCGGAACATCGTCATCCCCGGCGCCCGCATCCCGATGATGGTGGTCAGGAAGTTCACCGCGCCCAGGATCGTGCCGAAGCCGGCCAGCGCGAGCCCCATGATCCACATATCGGTGCCCAGACCGGGGGAGCGGGCCTCGCTGCTCAGCGGCGCGTAGCCGGTCCAGCCGAAGGACGCGCCGCCCTCGGGCATCAGCAGGCTGCTCACCACGATCAGCCCGCCGAAGAGGTAGAGCCAGTAGGCGAACATGTTGAGCCGGGGGAAGGCCACGTCCGGCGAACCGATCTGCAGCGGCATGATCGCGTTGGCGAAGCCCGCGAAGGCCGGGGTCGCGAAGAGCAGCAGCATGATCGTGCCATGGGCGGTGAACAGTTCGTTGAACTGTTCGTTCGACAGGAACTGCAGCCCGGGGCGGGCCAGCTCGGCACGCATCAGCATGGCGAGCAGCCCGCCCGCCAGGAAGAAGCCGAACGAAGTGATCAGGTACAGGTTGCCGATCTTCTTGTGGTCGGTGGTGGTCAGCCAGTCCACCAGGACCCGGCCGGGCTGCCGCTGCCGCACCGGTCCGGCGTCCGCCTGTGCGGTGTCCGTCCCCATCCGCGCTCCCTCGATAAGACCGTTCGACGGGCTTTCGGGCTCACGCCATGATGCTCGCCGTGCACCCGGTCGCGCGAGGGTGCCTCCAGGCCACGGGTGGGGCGGGGGAGCCCTCCGTTCCGAGGGGCGGTTCCCGGTTCCGGTACGGTCTTCCGGCCCTTCCCAAAAAGTGGAATGTGGAATTCCGGAGGGTGTCGGGGAGTTTCTGCCGAGCGGCCGGGAAATGCGGGCGCGGACAATATACGCAAGGCAGCGGACGGGGGAATTCCAGGTGCGCTACCGGCGGTTATGGCGGACATTCCGAGAAGACGCTGTGCGGTTACCGCGGGAAGCGGGGAGTGTGCTGCGGTAAGTCCCGTACGGGTGATAGCGGCCGCGGTAAACCGGCGGGAGTTCGCTGTGACAGAAGTGTGACCCGGGTCTTGCCGTCGGAGCACACGGCCGTGCTCTTGGCCGCTGTCGCGGCCGGACCCGGGCGCCTACGGTGGCTGTCATGGCACCTCTACCGAACAACGTACCGGCCGACCCCGACGACGACCCCGGGAACTATGTCGGCCTCGCCGCGGAGCGCGCCGCGGAGCGGGCGCGGGCACGCGGCTGGGCGACCGTGCGGGCGCTGGCGCCGGGCACGATGATCACCATGGAGTACCGGGCGAGCCGCTTGAACTTCGAGGTCGAGGGTGGGGTTGTGCGGCGCTGCTGGAAGGGGTGAGCGGAGGCGCGGCTTGGGTTTCCGGTGCGCCCACCGGGGTGCCTCTTGCACTGCGCGTGCGTCTGCGGGTCGCTGCGCGGCGCCTATGGGGGTGCCTCGTGCGGTTCGTGTGCGGCTGCGGGTGCGTTGTGGCTTGTCGCGCAGTTCCCCGCGCCCCTTGAGTCCGGGGCTTCGCCCCGGATCCCGGGTCCGGGGGGGGGTCAGCTGCCGACGCGGCCCCGCCCGGCCGTCGGGCCCAGCGGAGCGGTCCGCGGGGTGCGGTCCGGGCTCGGCGGGCGGCGGCTGCCCGCCGGTGTGACGGGCGTCCGCTCGGAGCGGGCCGTGTGCGGCTTCGCCGACAGGTGCGGCCGGCTCTCGGGCACGCGCGCCGTACGCCCGCCCACACCCACCGGCTCCCGCACGGGCAGATCGTCGTCCGCGGCCGGCCGCGGTGCCCCGACCGTGACGGGCGGCGTGACCGCGGCGGGCACGAGCGCCCCGCGGCCCCGGAGCCGTCGCCAAGCGGCCAGCAGCCACGTCTCGGCGTAGGCCATCGGCACCTCGAACCACGGCAGTGCCAGCAGCACCAGCAGGCCCGCGCTCCAGCCCAGCGTCACATCGCTGATCCAGTGCGTGCCGAGGTAGACCGTCGTCATGCCGACCCCGAGCGCCAGCAGCGCGGCGGTCACCGAGGCGATCCGGCGGGCGCGCGGCGTGGTGGCCAGGTAGGCGAGGATGCCCCAGGTCACCACGGCGTTGGCGGTGTGGCCCGAAGGAAATATGTCGCCGCCCGCGAACATCTCGTTCGAGCCGATCGAGGTGGCGTAGTGCGGACCGAGGCGCCCCATGCCGATCTTCGCCGCGCCCACCGTGGCGTTGAGCAGCAGCAGCGAGGTGCCGAGCACGAGCAGCGGACGCAGGGTCCGCTGCCGGTACGAGCGCCAGCCCAGCCACGCGGCCACCGCGACGGCGGTCGGGCCGCGCTGGCCGAGGACCACGAAGTAGTCGAGGAAGGTGTGGAACTCCGGCCACTGCTTGTACGGGCGGAAGAGCATGACCTGCCAGTCGAACCGCACCGGCCAGGACGTGGTGAGCACGCCTATCACGATCGCCATATAGACCACGGCGGTGGCCACGAGGATCCCGGCGCGGGTCCGGGTCATCCGCGGCCGCACGGGTTCGGTCGGGCGCTCCTCCAGGCGGACGAGCTCATCGTTGGTACGCACTCAATCGACGTTACATTGCGTGATGGGAGGGTTCGGTCGATCGAGCACGTTTGTGATGACGATGTGATGTGGAATGCGTCTCAAACATGACTTACGGCACGTTTGATTACCGACAATAAGCAGGGGTTAAAGGACCTCGGAACAACGGCAGTTGACGCGTAACCGGCGGTATTTCCATTTGTGCGGCGCCGTTTATCGCCGATTGGCCGAAGCGTTCCGCCGGGTTTCCGTCCGGCTTCCGCGGCACCCCCGCCGAGGGTCCGTGGAACGGATCACGGAGGCCCCGAACCGTGCAGCCAGAACGCCCCGTAGACAGCGGAAACAAGTACCACGGGAGCCACCGTCAGCACCGCCCGTACCGTCCGCAGCCGGGCCACGGCCGCGGCCAGGGGCAGCAGCAGCGGGAAGGCGGGCATCATCAGCCGCGGCTTGGACCCGAAGTAGCCCTTCGCGGTGAGCGCCAGCAGCAGCACCGTCCCGGCGTAGACCGCCAGCGGGAGCGGCTGGCCCCGCCGCACCCCGGCCGCGTACAGCCAGAGCACCAGGGCCACCCCGAGCAGCAGCCCGACGCCCGCGGGCCAGGCCGGGCCCGTCAGCCGCTCCGCGACGAACCTGCCGAAGGCCACGCCGCCGTCGAAGCCGTTGCCCCAGCCGCCCTGCACGTCCAGATAGCCGGTCGGGCTCCCGGTCCGCACGCCCACCCACGCGACGTACGCGAGAGCGCCCAGCGGCGCGAGCACCACGCCCAGCAGCATCCGGCCGTCCGGCCGCCTGCGCTCGCGCCACAGCACGGCCGCCGCCGTGAGCCACACGGCCGCGACCACCGCCG
Organism: Streptomyces sp. UNOC14_S4; assembly: GCF_020740835.1. Taxonomy (GTDB): domain Bacteria; phylum Actinomycetota; class Actinomycetes; order Streptomycetales; family Streptomycetaceae; genus Streptomyces. The sequence continues at coordinate 2,559 of NZ_JAINFC010000328.1, read as the reverse complement.
CGCCCACCGGCCGGGTCAGCCCCGCCAGCGCGGCCAGGGAACCCGCCCACACCCACCGGCCGGTGAGCACGCAGTAGAGGCTCCACGCGGCCAGCGCGGTGAACAGCGACTCCGAGTACGCCATCGACTGCACGATGCCGACCGGCAGCGCCGCCCACAGCGCGGCCAGCGCGATGCCCGCGCGCCGCCCGTGACAGCGGTCGCCGACCAGGAACACCGCCCACGCCGCCAGCAGCGAGGCGAGCGCGCTCACCAGCAGCCCCGCGTCGGCGGCGGACAGCGGGAAGACGGCCGACAGCAGCCGCTCCAGCCCCGGCAGCAGCGGGAAGAACGCCAGGTCCGAGTGGACCTTGCCGCCCGCGAGATGAAGGGTGTGGCCGTAGCCGTCCTCGGCGATGCGGCTGTACCAGAGCGAGTCCCAGCGGGCCGAGAGGAGCTGGTGCGCGTCCTTGCCCGCGACGGCCGCCCACGCGAAGAGCACCGCGGCGCCGAGCGCGCGTATGCCCGCGTAGACCAGCAGGGCGGGGGCCGCGTGCCGCAGCGCCCCGCGCGCCCGCGGAGCGGCCGCACGGGGCCGCGCCCCGGTGGCCGCGCCGACGGGGGAAACGAGATGAGTCACCCTGCCCATTGTCCAGCACGCGTCAGGCCCGCCCCGCACGCGCGAGCGCATGACCCGCGGAGCGCATGACCTGCGAGCACGTGACCGCGCGCACGGACCCCCGCCCGGGACTCGCGTACTCTGTCGACTCACTCGCCCTTGATCCCGCAGGTCCACCCTGTCCTCGGCCGGCGGAAGGCGCGAGCGCACGACACGGAGGTGTGCATGTCCGGGACGACCACGGCCGGGACCCGGCGGTCCGCGGGCGTTCCCCGGCAGCGGGTCCGGCGCGCGCAGTGGCTCACGTCACTCGGCGACCGGAGGCCCGACGCGGGCGCGAACCGCTGGACCGTGCTCGTCGTCCTGTGCGTGAGCCTGCTGCTCGTCGCCGTCGACGCGACCGTGCTGCACGTCGCCGTCCCCGCCGTCACCGAGGACCTCCGGCCGGGGGCCGTGCAGCTGCTGTGGATCGTCGACGCCTACCCCCTCGTCTGCGCCTCGCTCCTCATCCTCTTCGGCACCCTCGGCGACCGCGTCGGGCGCCGCCGGGTGCTGCTGCTCGGCTACGGGCTCTTCGGCGTGGCCTCCGCGCTCGCCGCACTCGCCCCGAACCCCGAGGTGCTCATCGGCGCGCGGGCGCTGCTCGGCGTGGGCGGCGCGATGATCATGCCCGCGACGCTGTCCGTCCTCCGCCAGGTCTTCCCCGACCGGCGCGAGCGGGCCCTGGCCGTCGGCATCTGGAGCGCGGTCGCCGCCGTGGGCGCGGCGCTCGGACCGCTGGTCGGCGGTTTCCTCCTCGAACACTTCTGGTGGGGTTCCGTCTTCCTCATCAACATCCCGCTCATGGCCGTCAGCCTGCCGGTCGGGCGTCTGCTGCTGCCCGAGTCGACCGGCGACCGCGACGGGCCCTGGGACGTGGCGGGCGCGCTGATGGCGGCCTTCGGGCTCTTCGGCGTCGTCCTCGCGGTGAAGCGGCTCGGCGGGGGCGAGCCGCCGCTGACCCTCGCGACCGTCGTGCCCGGGGCCGTCGGGGCGGCGCTGCTCGTCCTCTTCGTACGGCGCCAGCGGCGGCGTACGCACCCGCTCGTCGATCTCGGCCTGTTCGCCCGGCCCGCCTTCGGCACGTCCGTGGGCTGCATCGTGCTCGCCATGCTCGCCCTCGTCGGCCTGGAGCTCATCGCCGCCCAGTACCTCCAGCTCGTCCTCGGGCTCACCCCGCTCCAGACCGGGATGCGGCTGCTGCCGCTCACCCTCGCCGCGATGGCCGCGGGCCTGGCCGGCTCCCGCATGCTCCACCTGCTCGGGCCGCGCGTCATGGTCGGCCTCGGCTTCGTGCTGACCGCCGCGGCCGTCGTCTCCCTCACCGCCATGGGCGCCGACGACCGGCCCACGCTCCTCTTCGGGTGCTTCGTCGTCCTCGGCTTCGGCCTGGAGACCACGCTCTTCGGCGCCTACGAGTCGATGCTCAGCGAGGCCCCGGCGGAATCGGCGGGCGGCGCGGCGGCGATCGGCGAGACGTCCTACCAACTGGGTGCGGGGATGGGGATCGCGCTGCTGGGGAGCGTCATGAACGCGACGTACGCGCCCGGCGTCGCCGGAACGCGGGGGGTTCCGGGGGAGGCCGCCGATTCGGCGAGCCATTCGCTGGGCGAGGCGTACGAGGTCGCCTCCCGGCTGGGGGGCCCGGGCGGGGCCGCCATCCGCTCGGCGGCGCGGGCTTCCTTCGTGCACGGTCTGCATGTGACTCTGCTTGTCAGCGCGGCGTTGCTGCTCGCTGGCGCGGTGGCGGCGTTGCGTCTGCCGCGTCGGCCGTCTTGACGGTTCCCCCCGGCCGGGGGTGCGCCTAATGGGGTGCGTCTTGCGCTGCGTGGGCGGCTGCGGGTCCGGTGGGGGCTGGTCGCGCAGTTCCCCGCGCCCCTGACGGGGCGGAGCCCCCGGAACACTCCTCGCCTCGCCTTCAC
>NZ_JAINFC010000327.1 GCF_020740835.1 Streptomyces sp. UNOC14_S4 | reverse complement strand
CACCCAAACGCTCCAAACCAGCCGCGTCCCGCTTGCGGACTCCCCGACACCCTCTCAAACTCAAATGCGACATCACGGATATGTGATGTTATTTCGGCAAGGAGCTGCAAGGAGACTTTGATGCTCGCTCAAGAAACCACCCGCACCATCGCGTCACCCACCGCGGACACGGCGGTAGCCGCGCTCGGCGACCTGATGGTGGAGCCCGAGGCCGCGATCAGCGACCCGCCCCTGCCGGCCCCCGAGGCCGGAGGCGTCCTGCTCGGGCTGCTGGCCATGTCCCCCAAGGAGCCGAAGGAGCCGAAGGGCAAGTGAGCTCCCGCGCGGACTTCGCCGCGGCGGCCGATGATCTGGCGGTCCGTGTCCTCAGCGCCCTCCGGGGCGCTGGGGGCACGGCGCTGGTTGCCGGGCACGTCGACAGCGCGCCCGACGCCCTGGCGGCCCTCGCCGCCATCCGGGTGATCGGCGCGGACACCTTCTCCCCCTACGTCCTGGCGGGCGCCACCTTCCACGCGGAGGACGCCGCCGCGGTGACGCGTTCCTTCGAGGCGTTCCCGCTCCCTTCCACCGACCCGACGGCGCCCACCGACGAGCACACGTCCGCCTGGCGGGACTGGGCGACCGCCCAGCTGCTCGCCCGGGTCGGCGGCGCTGCCGCCGCCCAACGCGGCGAAGCCACCCAATACGGCGAAGCCGCCCGGTACGGCGAAGCCACCGGCCACGCGCTCGCCGCACAGCCCGAAGGCGACGCGGCGCTCGCCGACACCGCGGACTGGCAGCGCTGGTCCGTGCGCATGGCCCAGCTGGCGACCCTCGCCCAGCCCGGACTGGACGGGCCGGTGCACGAGGCGGCGCGTGGCGCGGCCCTGCCGCTGAGCCGGGGCGTCACCCGCTGCGTGCTGCGCCGCGACTTCCCCACGGCCGTACGGCTCATCCGCTGGCTGGCGTGGCTCGACCACGAGGGCGTGGCGCTGCCGCTGGACCCGCTGCTCGCGCTGGAGCACGTCCGGCTGCTGGGCGGCGAGAGTCCGCGCATGGCCCTGGACCTGACCGTCGCGCGGCGTCTGCTGGAAGGACGGCTCCCCGAGGCCACGCAGGCGCAGGAGGCACGGACATGACCGTTCCCGCACCCGTGGCAGCGGCGGCCCGCAGCATGGCCGACCGGGCGCTGTCCTGGCTGCACGCCAACCGGACGCTGGGCACCCTGCCGCCCGACACCACCGCCGAACTCACCGATCCCGACGGCGCCTACAAGCCGCTCGGCGAGTCCGCGCTGGCCGCGTCCCTCGTCCTGCGCGACGGGATCGCCGGACCGGGCCAGCTGGTCGCCGCGCAGAGTCTGCTGGACTTCGCCTGGCAGCAGTACCGGCACGGCGACATGCTCTACGAGCGGCAGCTCCGGCACACCCTGATGACCGACCCGCTGGAGATGTACGCGGCGTTCGCGCGCTGCGGCTACCGTCACGCCGCCCTGGACCGGCTGCTGGCCCACCACGCGCGGCTGCGCCTGGCGAACGCCGTGGAGTTGCTGCCCAACCGCAGGCTCGCCGTGGCCAACGCGGTCCGGGTCGCCGGGCTCGACCAGGACCTGGACTGGGCGGCGCTCGCCCGCGCCACCTGGCTCGGCGCCACCCCCGAGCCCTGGGCGATCAACTGGATCACCGCGTACACGATGACGCACACGGTCTTCCATCTCACCGACTGGGGCGGCAACCCGCGTGGTCTGCCCGCCGCCATGGCCGAGTACGTACGTGCCTGGCTGCCGGTGTGGATCGACATCTGGCGCGAGGTCGGGCAATGGGACCTGGTGGGCGAGTTGTTGATCGTCGGTGCCTCCCTGGACGAGCCGTACTGCGCGCCCGAGGACTGGGAGGCCATCGCCGCCCTGCAGCACGAGGACGGCTTCGTCCCCCGGGACGGCGCCCCCGTGCCCGACGATCCCGAGGAACGCTTCAAGGAACACCAGCACACCGTCGTCGTCACCGCCGTCGCGGGCTCCATCGCGCTCGCACGAGCGGCGCGCGAGCCGTGAGCACGGCGCTCGACAGTTTCCTGGCGCCCCTCCTGGGCGCCGCCGACGGCGCGCAGGCCGTGGCCGTCGCCGCCGTGCGCGGGGAGGAGCGCGCGGTGCTGTGCCGGGGGCCCGCCGAGCCGGACACCCGGTTCGAGGTGGGCTCCCTCACGAAGACGTTCACGGCGCTGCTGCTCGCGGAGCTCGTCGCCCAGGGGGAGGTGCGCTACGACGATCCGGTCGAACGGTATCTGCCGTGCGCCGTACCGGGTCCGCCGATCACCCTGCTGCACCTGGCCACGCACACCGCCGGGCTGCCGCGGCTGCCGCCCGGGCTGCTCGACCGGTCGGCGCGCGCCGCCTGGTTCAGCAACCCGTACGGCGCCTTCTCCGCGGCCGACCTGCTGGCCGCGCTCCCCCGCACCCGGCTGCACCACCGGCCGGGCACCCGGGTGCGCTACTCCAACTACGGGGTGGGGCTGCTGGGGCACGTCCTGGCCCGTGCGGCGGGCGGCCCCGACGGGGACTTCGGACAGCTGCTCGGCGAACGGGTGCTGACCCCGCTCGGGCTGGCGGACACCGACTGCGACCCGTACCGCCCCCAGGCGGTGGGGCACTGGCGGGGCAGGCCGCGCCCGCCCTGGCTGGTCCCCGGGCTGCCCGCGGCGGGCGCCCTGCGCTCCAGCGCCCGCGACCTGCTCCGCTGTCTGGCGGCCCTGCTCGCCCCGGAGCGGGCCGGGCCGCCGAGCCTGCGGCTGGCCCTGGCGGACGTGCAGCGTCCCCGGCTCGCGCTGCCCCGCACGGGCAACCAGATCTGCCTGGTGTGGAACCGGCGCCCCCGCGCGGGCCGCGCGCTGCTGCACCACTCGGGCGGCACACGGGGGTTCACCGCCTTCGCCGGTTTCCTGCCGCAGGCGGGCATCGCCCTCGCGGCCCTCGCGGACACGGCACCGACGCCCCTGGCCCCCTTCGTGCAGGCGGCCTACGGGACGCTGTGCGCCCTGGACGGGTCAGGCCCCGGCAGCGGTGCCCGCGACGTGCCGGGTGACCGTGTCGGCGAACTCCCGGGCGGAGGGGGTCAGGGCGGACCACTGCCGGGCGGCCCATCCCACGTCCAGTGACGGGATGCCGGTGACCGGGATCAGCCGGACGCCGTCCCCCGGCTGGTCGACCAGCGCCGGGACCGCCGGGATCAGCGCGTGCCCCAGGCCCAGCTCCGCGAGGAGCAGCGCGGTGTCCCAGTCGGTGGCCCGGGTGGTGGTGGCGCGCGGCGGGAGGCCGTGCGCGCCCAGGTAGTTCTCCACCTGACGGCCCGAACTCGTGCCCGTCGGCGGGCGGATGAGCCGCGTCCGCTCCAGGTCCTCGGCGCTCAGCGCGGCCTCCTGGGCGAGCGGGTCCTCGCGCCGCACGGCCAGCACCCACTCCAGGCTGACGACCGTCCGCTGCTCGACGCCCTGCGCGTCCGCGTCGGCGGTGATCGTCACCCAGGCGAGGTCGACGGAACCGCCACGCAGCACGTCGAGACAGCGGCGGCTGGAGCGCTCCGTATGGAACTCCAGACCCACGGCGGGGAACGTGCGGCTGAAGTCCTTGATGGCCGGGCCCATCAGATTGCGGATGGAGGTCGCGCCGGTGGCGATGACGACGCCACCACCCCGCCCGGTGCGCAGCTCGTCCAGCCGCCGGAGCCCTTCGGAGAGCGCGGTGAGCCCGTCGCTCGCGGCGCGCTGGAGTATGCGGCCCGCGGGGGTGGGCACCACGCCGCGCGGCTGACGCTCCATCAACGGAACGCCCACTTCCCGTTCCAGGCGGCGCACGTGCTGACTGACCGCCGACTGACTGCAATTCATCTCGCGGGCCACCGCACTGAGATTGCGGGCCTCGCACACCATGACGAACACCTTCAGGTCATCGAGCGTCATGGGCATCAGACTACCCGTCACCCAAGCCATGACTTGGGTGGATCGAGTCAACTCTTAGGATTGACTTGATGTCCGACCGGCCGCGATCATCGATGCGCACGGCGGCAACCTGTCCACGGCTCCCGGCACCACCCCCTCTGCCGATGCCGAGCATGCGCGGTACCGGCCGTGACGCGGCCGGGGACAGGTGTCGACCGTGTCCGAGCGCTCCGCTGCGGAGAGCCGTCAGAGAAGCGAACCCAGCGTCTCCCGCACCACGGGTGCCCCATCGCCGCGCAAGTAAAAATGCCCGCCCGGGAAGGTCCGCACAGTGACGGCCCCCGCCGTCGTGTGCTCGCTCCACGCCGCCAGCCCGTCCCCCCGCGCCATCTCCTCGTCCGCCCCGGCCAGCACCGTGACCGGCACGGGCAGTGGCGCGTGGCGCGGCCAGGAGTAGGTCTCCAGCGCCGTGTAGTCGGCGCGCAGGGACGTGGCGATCATCTTCCGCATCTCGGGGTACGCGAGGACCTCCTCCGGGATGCCGCCGTGCCGTGCCTGCACCGCGGCGAGCAGCTCGTCGTCGTCCATCCCCTCGGCGCCGAAGAAGGTCCGGCGGATGTGCGGAGCGGGCGCGCTGGAGACCACGAGCCGCCGCGGCAGGGGCAGTCCCGCGTCACGCAGCGCGCAGGTGAGCTCATAGGCGAGCAACGAGCCGAAACTGTGGCCGAAGAAGCTGTACTCGCCGGTGAATTCACCGGTCCCGGCCAGACCGGCGACGAGCTTGCCGAGGTCGTGCACGGGCTCCTCGCCGAGGCGGGTGCCCCTGCCGGGGAGCTGGACGGCGCGCGGGTCGGCCTGCTGGATCGTCTTGGCCCAGTACAGGTACTCGCCCGCGGAGCCGCCCGCGTGCGGGAAGAGGTAGAGGCGGTGCGCGCCGGGCCGGCCTGGGCCGCGGGCGATCCAGCATGAGGTCATGACTTCACTCCTGACGACTGTCGACGCACCGGATTCTCCCCCGTGCCCCGGCCCGCCCCGAAGCCAGGGGTTTCACCGATACGGTTCATCAGGGCAGTTCACCGGTTCAGGGCCGCGGGGATCGCGCCCAGCAGCCGTTCCGTGTACGAGTGCTCCGGCCGTTCCCAGACGTCCTCCACCGCGCCGCGCTCCACGGCCTTCCCCTGCCACAGCACCACGACCTCGTCGCACAGATAGCGGATCACGCCGAGGTCGTGGGAGACGACGCACAGGCCCATGCCGCGTTCCTCCGTCACCTCGCGCAGCACGTCGAGAATCTGTGCCCGTACGGAGACGTCCAGCGCACTGACCGGCTCGTCGGCCAGCAGGACGGACGGGCCCGGCGCCAGGGCCCGGGCGATGGCGACGCGCTGGCGCTGGCCGCCGGAGAACTGGTGCGGGTAGCGCGCTCCCGCGTCGGGCGGCAGGCCCACCGCCGCGAGCACCTCCGCGACGCGCGCCGCGGTGCCGCCGCCCGCGCGCAGCGGCTCCGCGACGATGTCGCGCACCCGCATCCGCGGGTCGAGCGAGCCCATGGGGTCCTGGAAGACGACCTGGATGCCGGAACCGCCGTCCGCACAGGCCGCGGCACCCGCAGCGCCCGTCGAGACCGTGCCCGCCGTCGGCCGGTCCAGCCCCGCGAGGAGGCGCAGCAGTGTCGTCTTGCCCGAGCCCGACTCGCCGACCACGCCGAGCCGCCGTCCCGCGCGCAGCTCCAGGTCGACGTCCTCCAGGGCGGTGAGGAAAGCACGCCGTGCGAAGGGACGGCCGCGCGGCCCGGCGTAGCGGCGGGTCAGGCCGCGGGCGGTGAGCAGCACCGGTCCAGGTGCGGGCCGGTGCTGCACGTCCGTCTCCACGTCCGGGGTAATAACAAGCCCTGCGGACGTCCGCGGGTGCCAACAGGCGACGGCTCCGCCGCCCGGCCGTACGTCCGGAACCGCCTCCGGCCGTACCGCGCACGCGTCGTCGGCATAGGCGCACCGGTCGCGGAACACGCAACCGTCCGCGGCGGCGGCACCGGGCGGCGGCACACTGCCGGGGATGGCCCTCGGGCGCGTACCGGGCGTCAGGTCGCAGGCGGCGAGCAGCGCCTCGGTGTACGGATGGGAGGGGCGGGACAGCACACGTTCCACCGGGCCGCTCTCCACGATCCGCCCGCCGTACATCACGAGCACCCGGTGGCAGACGGAGGCGACGAGGGCGAGGTCGTGGCTGATGTACAGCACGGCTGTGCCGCGTTCGTCGGACAGGCCGGTGACGAGGTCGACGATCTCCTTCTGGACGGTGACGTCGAGGGCGGTGGTGGGCTCGTCGCAGATGAACAGGGCGGGGTCGTTGGCGAGGGCGATACCGAGGACGCCGCGCTGCCGCTGTCCGCCGGAGAGCTGGTGGGGGTACGAGCGCGCGGCGCGGTCCGGGTCGGGCAGCCGCAGCCGGCCGAGGAGTTCGACGGCGGTGGCACCGGCCGCGGCGCGCGTAGGGCGGGTGCCGTGCAGCCGCAGGGTCTCGGCGATCTGCGGGCCGACCCGCATCACGGGGTTGAGGGCGGTCATCGGCTCCTGGAAGACCATGCCCGCGAGCCTGCCGCGGATGCCCGACAGCTCCCGGTCGCCCGCGCCCACGAGGTCGAACGGCACGCCGTCGAGACGCACGCTGCCGCTCGCCCTCAGCCCGTCGTCGAGGAGGCCGAGCAGCGCGAGGGCGGTGAGCGTCTTGCCGGAGCCGGACTCGCCGATGACGCCGACGCGTTCACCGCGTGCCACGGTGAAGGAGACGTCGCGGACGAGGGGCACGTCACCGGCGTCCACACCGAGCCCGGCGACCTCCAGCAGGGGACGGCTCGCCGGACGACTCGCCGGACTGCTCACCGGGCTGTTCACCGGACTCCCTCCAGCGTCGGGTCGAAGCGGTCGCGCAGGCCGTCGCCGAAAAGGTTGAGCCCGAGGACGGCGGCGGCGACGGCGAGCCCGGGCCACAGGCACAGTTCGGGCCTGGAGAAGAGCAGTTCCTGCGAGTCCAGCAGCATCCGGCCCCACGAGGGGGTGGGCGGCGGGGTGCCGAGGCCCAGATAGGACAGCGCCGCCTCCGCGAGCACGGCGGTCGCGAAGGCCACGGAGGTCTGCACGATCAGCACGTCGCGGATGTTCGGCAGGACGTGCCGCAGGGCGATCGGCCACCGGCCGCGCCGCGCGAGCCGGGCCGCGTCCACGTACTCGGCGGCCATGACGCGCAGGGTGGCCGCGCGGCTCACGCGTGCGAAGCCGGGCGCGGAGGCGATGCCGATGGCCACCATCGCGGTGGCCGTGCTCGTGCCGTACACCGCCGCCAGCATGATCGCGAGCAGCAGGGCGGGGAAGGCGAGCAGGAAGTCGCTCACCCGCATGAGCAGTCCGCCGAGGGCGCCGCGCGACATGCCCGCCGCGATGCCCGTCGGCACACCGAGCAGCACGGCGGAGCCCACGGCCACGACGCCCACGAAGACCGTGGTGCGCGCCCCGGTCATCAGCCTGCTGACGATGTCCCGGCCGAACTGGTCGGTGCCCAGCAGGTGCGCGCCGCCGGGGCCCGCGAGGCGGTGCGCGGCGTCGACACGCAGCGGGTCGTAGGGGGTCCACAGCAGCGAGAGCAGGGCCGCGACGAGGACGAGGGCGACGAGCGTTCCGCCGACGGTCAGCGTGAGCCCGTACCTCCTGCGCATCAGCGGCTCCGCAGCCGGGGGTCGGCCAGGTGGTACAGCAGGTCGGTGAGGACGTTCACCACGAGCACCGCCACCACGAGGACGAGCACGACGCCCTGGACGAGCAGCAGGTCGCGGTCGGCCACGCCCTGGAGCAGCAGGTCGCCCAGGCCGGGCACGACGAAGACCCGTTCCACGACGACGGCCCCGACCAGCAGGGTGCTGAGCTGGAGCCCGAGCACGGTGAGGACGGGCACGGCGGCGTTCGGCAGCCCGTGCCGCCACAGCGCCGCCCGGCGCCGCCTGCCCTTGGCGCGGGCGGTGCGCAGGAAGTCCTGGTGCAGGACGGTCAGTACGGCGGAGCGTACGTAGCGGGTGAGGACGGCGCCCTGCACCAGCCCGAGGGAGAGACAGGGCAGCACGAGGTGGCGGGCCCATTCCCCGGGGTCGTCGGCGAGCGGGGTGTAGCCGCCCGCGGGCAGGGCCCCGGCCCGTACGGCGAAGACGTAGACGAGAAGGATGCCCGCGAGGAAGGCGGGCACGGCGATCCCGGCCTGGCTGAGCGCGGACAGCACCGTCCCGGCGGCCCTGCGGTGCCAGGCGGCGGCCAGCACCCCGGCGGGCAGCGCGAACAGGACGGCCACCAGCATCCCGCCCCCGGCGAGCCAGCACGTCACGCCGAGCCGGTCGCTGATCCGCGGCCCGATGAGGTCGTGCGTGACGTACGAGGTCCCGAAATCGCCGTGCAGCAGCCCCTGAGCCCAGTCGGCGTACTGCACGGCAAGCGGCCGATCCGTACCGAATTCGTGCCGCAGGGCGGCCACGGCATCAGGCGTGGCGTTGGTCCCGAGCGCGACCTCGGCGGGATCACCGGGCAACACGGCGAGAAACGCGAACACGACGAAACTGGCAACGACAGCGCTCACCACGAGCGCCCCGGTCTTCCGCAGGAGCAGCCTCATGCACGCGCCCCGAAAGGGGCGCGGGGAACGGCGCGAGCAACCGGCGACGGCGCCGCAGTCGCCGAACGACCTGACGAACCGAGCTCGTAGGCGTAAGGGGCGCGGGGAACGGCGCGAGCAACCACCGACGCCCCGCAGCCGCGCGCCAAGCGCAAGAGGCACCCCCGTAGGCGCACCCCCGCACCC
>NZ_JAINFC010000326.1 GCF_020740835.1 Streptomyces sp. UNOC14_S4 | reverse complement strand
CGTCCATGCCGTGCACCGGCGGCGCCGTCAGCTGGGGGTCGACCGAGACCAGCTCGACCCCGAGGGGCGCCGCCAGGGCCCGTACGGCGGGCAGCGCGAGCCTGATGGACGCCTGACCGGCGCCCAGAACGTCGGAAAGCCGCCGCTCCGTGGTGAAAGCGACGGCCGTGCGGTCGCCGAGCGGCGACCGGAACACCCGCAGGGCGAAGCCGTCGGGGCAACGCCGCACGGGGACGTACAGGGGCAGGACCCGCCCGGCGGGATCGCCGGCCTGCCCGGTGGGATGTGAGGGTTCGGAAGGCTCTCCGTCGTCCGCCTGCGGGTTCTCGACGGCGGCGATGGCGGCCGCCTCGGCGGGGGTACGGCTCAGGTGCATGACGATCCTCGGAAAGATGTCGGTGCGACGGGGTGGGACCGCGCCGCGGCACGCTCACGCTATGCCCCCGGGCCGCGTGGAGGAGCCGCTCATTGACAGCCTGTTGACCCTCCGTGCCACTCCTTTGACGACCTGTTGACATGCGTCGGAACACGTCGTGTCACTCCGTGACAGGGCAGCGGCGGGAGGCCGCGCGCCCACCGGGGTGCCTCTTGCGCTGCGCGCGGCCGCGGGTTCGGTGGCCTGGTGCGCCCACCGGGTTGCCACCCGGGCCCGGTGCGCGGCTGCGGGCCGGTGGGGGGCTTGTCGCGCAGTTCCCCGCGCCCCTGGGGGCGCCTGGTCACGGCAGTACCCCCGCTCGGCGGGCCGCCACCACGGCCTCCAGCCGGGTGTGGACGCCCAGCTTCCGCATGCTCGACCGCAGATAGCTCTTCACCGTCTCCGGGCGCAGGCCCAGCCGTTCCCCGGCCACCGCGTTCGTCGCCCCGGACGCCACGCAGGCGAGCACGTCCACCTCGCGCGGCGACAGCGGGGCGGGCGGCGCGGCGCCCGGGTCCGCGGCGGACGCCCGCGCCAGCCGCCCGCACGCGCTGAGCAGCTCCCGGCGCAGGGCGGGGTCCGGCACCCGCTGCGCGAGCGCCCGCAGCTCCCCGTGCGCCTCGCGGACCTCCTCCCACATGGCCGGGTCCGCGGTGGTCGGCTGCTGGGCCACCGACAGCAGCCGGTGCACCTCGTCCCGTACGGCCAGCGACTGCTCCAGCTCCCGCGCCGCGGCCATGGCGGCGGACAGCGACCGGTCGCCGAACGCCAGCGGCCGCCGCAGCGCTCCGTAGAGCACCCCGCGCACCCGCCCCCGTACCACCACGGGCACCGCCAGCACCGACCGCAGTCCCTCTGTCGCGACCGCGGTGTCGTACTCGTGGCTGATGACGTGCGAGCTGTGGTAGTCGGTGACCGCCAGCGGCCTGGCGAGCGCGGCCGCCTTGCCGCCCAGCCCGCTGCCCGTACGGATGGCCAGGCCGCGCAGCACCGGCGTCGTCGTCCCCGTCATGTCCGAGATCCGGAACTGCCGGGGACCGGTGAGCAGCCCGCCGAAGGCGACGGACAGCCCAGTGCTCCTGCGCATGCGCAGCAGCGCCTCCCGTACCTCGGCCGACCCGTCCGCAACTCCCATCACTGCCTCCCCAGCGCAAAGCCCAATCGGCGCCCCCCGTTCCGGTGACGTGTGGCTACCCCCGTCCGGGGGTGGTGAGACTCAGATCACCGTCGCACGATGCTAACCAGCGGGCCGGTGCCACGCCCCGCGTTCTGGAGGACACATGACGACCGACCACCTGGCGGACACCACGGAGCGGACCGGCCCCGCGGCGGAGTTCCGGGCCGCGCGGGACTTCCTGCTCGCGCACCGCACGGACTACCCCGCCGCGTACGAGGGCTTCCGCTGGCCGCGCCCCGCGGAGTTCAACTGGGCCCTCGACTGGTTCGACACCATCGCCGAGGGCAACGACCGCACCGCCCTGTGGATCGTCGAGGAGGACGGCGGCGAGACGCGGCTGTCGTTCGACGCCCTGCGCCGCCGCTCCGGCCAGGTGGCCAACTGGCTCCGGGACCGGGGCGTACGGGCCGGGGACCGCATCGTCGTCATGCTCGGCAACCAGAGCGAGCTGTGGGAGACCGCGCTCGCCGCGATGAAGCTGCGCGCCGTCGTCATCCCCGCCACCCCGCTGCTGGGCCCCGCCGACCTCGCCGACCGCATCGCGCGCGGCCGGGCCGCCCATGTGCTCGTACGGGCGGAGGACACCGGCAAGTTCGCCGACGTGCCCGGCGACTACACCCGTATCGCGGTCGGCGGCGCGCCCGCCGGGTGGCTCGCCTACGAGGACGCGGCGGCCGCTCCCGAGGAGTTCACCCCCGACGGGCCCACCCGCGCCGACGACACGCTCCTCCTCTACTTCACCTCGGGCACCACCAGTCGCCCCAAGCTCGTCGAGCACAGCCACATCTCCTACCCCATCGGGCATCTGACGACCATGTACTGGATCGGGCTGCGCCCCGGCGACGTGCACCTCAACATCTCCTCGCCCGGCTGGGCCAAGCACGCCTGGTCCAACCTCTTCGCCCCCTGGAACGCCGAGGCCACCGTCTTCGTCGTCAACTACACCCGCTTCGACGCGGCCCGGCTGATGGCGGAGATGGAGCGCTGCGGCGTCACCAGCTTCTGCGCCCCGCCCACCGTGTGGCGCATGCTCATCCAGGCCGACCTGGGCCTGCTGCGCAACCCCCCGCGCGAGGCGGTCGCCGCGGGCGAGCCGCTGAACCCCGAGGTCATCGAGCGGGTGCGCCGGGCGTGGGGCCTCACCGTGCGGGACGGCTTCGGGCAGACGGAGACCTCCGTGCAGATCGCCAACCCGCCCGGCCAGGCCCTGAAGACCGGCTCCATGGGCCGCCCCAGCCCCGGCTTCACGGTCGTCCTGCTCGACCCCGTCACCGGTCTGCCCGCCGACGAGGGCGAGATCGCCCTCGACCTGGGCGAGCGGCCCGTCGGCCTCATGACCGGCTACGCGGGCGACAGCGAGCGCACCGCCGAGGTCATGAAGGACGGCTACTACCGCACGGGCGACATCGGGGCCCGCGACGCGGACGGGTACCTCCGTTATGTCGGGCGAGCGGACGATGTCTTCAAGGCCAGCGACTACAAGGTCTCGCCCTTCGAGCTGGAGAGCGCGCTCCTCGAACACGAGGCCGTCGTCGAGGCCGCCGTCGTGCCCGCCCCCGACCCGGTGCGGCTGGCCGTGCCCAAGGCGTACGTCGTCCTCGCCGAGGGCTGGGAGCCCGGCCCCGCCACCGCGAAGGCGATCTTCGCCCACTCCCGGGCCACCCTCGCCCCGTACCTGCGCATCCGGCGGCTGGAGTTCGCCGAGCTGCCCAAGACCGTGTCCGGCAAGATCCGCCGTGTCGAGCTGCGCGAGCGCACCGCGCGGGGCGGCGGAGTCGAGTACCGAGAGGAAGACCACCGGTGACCACACCCTCGTCCGCACCCTCGTCCGCGGCAGGTGAGACCGCGGTGCCCTCGTACGCGGCCGGGAGCACCTCCATCCCGCTGATCGACGACACGATCGGCGCCGACCTGGCCTTCACCATCGAGCGGTTCGGCGACCGCGAGGCGCTCGTCGACGTCCTCAGCGGCCGCCGCTGGACCTATACGGAGTTCGGCCTCGCCGTGGAGGAGGTGGCCCTCGGCCTGCTGGCCAAGGGGGTGGCCAAGGGCGACCGGATCGGGCTGTGGGCGGTCAACTGCCCGGAGTGGGTGATGGTCCAGTACGCGGCCGCCCGCGTCGGCGCCGTGATGGTGAACATCAACCCCGCCTACCGCGTCCACGAACTGGGCTACGTCCTGCGGCAGGCGGGCATCGGCGTGCTCGTCGCCTCGCTGGAGCACAAGACCAGCGACTACCGGCGCATGGTCGAGCAGGTGCGCGCCGACTGCCCGGCGCTGCGCGACGTCGTCTACATCGGCGACCCCACCTGGGACGGGCTCGTGAAGCTCGGCGAGGGTGTCGCCCCCGAGCGGCTCGCCGAACGCGAGGCACAGCTCGGCTGCTACGACCCGGTCAACATCCAGTACACCTCCGGCACCACGGGCTTCCCCAAGGGCGCCACCCTCTCCCACCACAACATCCTCAACAACGGCTATTTCGTGGGGGAGCTGCTCGGCTACACGGAGAACGACCGGGTCGCCCTGCCCGTGCCCTTCTACCACTGCTTCGGCATGGTCATGGGCAACCTCGCGGTCACCACCCACGGCTCGTGCATGGTCATCCCGGCGCCCTCCTTCGACCCCGCCGCCACGCTGCACGCGGTCGAACGCGAGCGCTGCACCTCGCTCTACGGCGTGCCCACCATGTTCATCGCCGAGCTGGGCCTGCCCGACTTCGCCACCTTCGACCTCTCCTCGCTGCGCACCGGCATCATGGCGGGCTCGACCTGCCCGGAGGAGGTGATGAAGCGGGTGATGTCGGAGATGCACATGTCCGAGGTCGCCATCTGCTACGGCATGACCGAGACCTCGCCGGTGTCCACCCAGACCCGCTCCGACGACGACCTCGACCACCGCACCCGGACGGTCGGCCGCGTGCTGCCGCACCTGGCGGTGAAGGTCGTGGACCCGGACACGGGCGCGACCGTCGACCGCGGCACGCCGGGCGAACTGTGCACCCGCGGCTACTCGGTGATGCTCGGCTACTGGGACGAGCCCGAGCGCTCGGCCGAGGCGGTCGACGCGGAGGGCTGGATGCACACCGGGGACCTCGCGGTGATGGACGAGGACGGTTACGTGCGCATCGTCGGCCGCATCAAGGACATGATCATCCGAGGCGGGGAGAACGTCTACCCGCGCGAGATCGAGGAGTTCCTCTACGCCCACCCCAAGATCTCCGACGTCCAGGTCATCGGCGTGCCGGACGAGAAGTACGGCGAGGAGATCGTGGCGTGCGTGATCCTGCGACCGGGGGAGACGCTCACGCGTGACGAGCTCGCGCGCTTCTGCCGGGGGCGGCTGGCGCACTACAAGATCCCCCGGCATCTGTGGGTGCGGGATTCTTTTCCCATGACGGTGAGCGGCAAGGTGCGGAAGGTGGAGCTCCGGGAGGGGGCCGTGCGGCTCTTGTCGGAGGTGGCTCAGGCGAGTTGACCTTGCGCGTTGGCTGCGCCCACCGGGGGTGCGGCTTGCGCTGCGGGCCGGTGGCCCGTTGCGCCCACCGGGGTGCCACCTTGGGCCCGGTGGGCGGCTGCGGGTCCGGTGGGGGCCTGTCGCGCAGTTCCCCGCGCCCCTGATGGGGCGCGCCCTTGCGTCCTACCTTCCCCGGTCATTGATTCGGGCCGCGCTCCACCAAGTCGTCGGCGAAGCCGTTGAGTGGCTGGGGCGTGCCCGTCAGGTCCATCACGAACAGGGGGAGCCGCAACTCGTCGGCTCGCGAGCGCGCGTCGCGGGCGTAGCCCGCGAGGGAGAAGAAGGCGCCGTCCGCGCAGTCCGTCAGCCCGTGCAGCCAGAGGCACTCGACGGCGCGCAGCGACGTCGGCAGCGTGGTCGGGTCGACCTTGGCCACGAGCCCCGCCGCACGCAGGTCGACTCCCGCCTCGGGGTCCTGCGGACGGGTCACGCCGGTGAAGCCGAGCCAGGTCAGATAGCGTTCGGCCGCCACGATCGCGTCCTGTGCGTTGCGGATGGCCACCGGCCGGAACGCGGGCCGCAGCGGCGCGGGCGGCGGCGGGGCTTCGTCCCGCGCCCGCGGCGCGTCGGGTGACTCGACCGGCAGCCGTACGACCGTGCCGCACGAGCAGCCGAACTCCGGCCGCGGCCACTGGTCCTGGCGGTCGCACGACGGGCAGCGGACGGCCACCCACGAGTCGCGCCAGGTGCGGTGCGCCAGTAATTCGGGCGCGGCGGCGGGGAGGACGGGCAGCGTGAGCGGAGCGCCGCACGCGCACGGGAAGGTGGGTGGGGTGAAGGAGTGCTCCCGACGGCACGTCGGGCAGTGAACCGGCACGCTCTTGGCCATTCTCGGCTCCAGCAACGGGTGTCCGTAGGTGTGCGTACGGGCCCATCGTCCACGATGACGGCGCGTCGGGGGAGCGAATGCGGAAGGGAACATGGCGCCTTGGCGCCGGAGGACGTGCCGGGCGGCGACGGCGCCCGGGACGGCGCCCGGGGACGACGTTCCCCTACAGCGGTTCGAACTCCCGGACGGAATCGATGTTCACGCCGTGCGGCGTGTTCGCCTCGCGCTCGATCATGATCTCGACGAGGACCGGGCGCGAGGTCGCCACCGCCTCCTTGCGTGCCCACTCGATGGCCGGGCGGATCTCCTCCGGCGTGTGCACCCGGCGTCCCGCGCAGCCGTAGGCTTCCATCAGCTTGACGTTGTCGGTGCCGGTTTCGTCGTAGTGGACATCGACCTGGTAGTTCATGCCGTAGTCGATCGACGCCTGCCGGATGAGGCCCAGGTACTCGTTGTTGAGCATGATCAGCACGTACGGGATGTCGTACTGCGCCGCGACCGCCAGTTCCTCGACCAGGTACTGGAAGCCGTAGTCGCCCACGACGCCCACCACTTCCGTGTCGCCCCGGCCCAGGCCCTGGAGTGCCTTCTTCACACCGATCGCCGCGGGGACCTCCCAGCCCAGCGGGCCGGCCTGGCCGCACACCTGGTAGCGGCGCGGCAGATGGGCCTTCTGGTGCTGGCCGCCCCAGATCTGGTAGAGGCCGATGGCGGTGACGACATAGGTGTCCGGCCCGAAGATCTCGTTGATCTCCTTGTAGACGCGGGGCGCCTTGACCGGGACCGTGTCGAAGTCCTCCCGGCGCGTCAGCGTCCGTTTGAGCTCGCGGCAGCGGGCCCGCCACGGCGCGACGGAGGTCCTCGCCCCACGGGCCCGCGCGGCCTCCAGCAGGGCCGTCAGGAAGAGCCCGGCGTCCGAGACCACCGCGAGGTCCGGCTCGAAGACCTTGCCGAGCTGCGACGGCTCGACGTCCACCTGCACGAACGTCCGCTCCCCGCGGTAGACACCGAGGTCCGCGCCCGTGTGCCGGTCGCCGAAGCGGGCACCGACGGCGAGCACGAAGTCGGCCTCCAGGAAGGCGGCGTTGGCGTACCGCTGCGAGGTCTGGATGCCGGTCGTGCCCATGTGCAGCTCGTGGTCGTCCTCGATCGCCCCCTTGCCCATCAGCGTGACCTGGAAGGGCACCCGCAGCTCGTCCACCAGCGCGCGCAGGGCCGCCGACGCGTCCGCGAGCACCACCCCGCCGCCCGCCAGGACCAGCGGCCGTTCGGCGGCCAGCAGCAGGTCCAGCGCCGCCTCGACGCGGGGCGGGTGCGGGCGTACGACGGGGACCGGCAGCCGTGCGTCGAGCGCGGTGTCGTACACGATCTCGTGCCGCGCGAGGTCGACCGGGATGTCGATGAGCACGGGCCCGGGGCGGCCCTGCCGCGCGGTACGGAACGCCTCCCGGAACGCCCAGGGGATCTGCGCGGCCTCCTTGATCTGCACGGCCCACTTGGTGACCGGCCGGACGATCTCCACGATGTCGACCGCCTGGAACGCCTCCTGGTGCAGCTTGGCCGACACCGCCTGCCCGGTGACGCACACCATGGGCACCGAGTCGGCGAACGCCGTGTAGAGCCCGGTGACGAGGTTGGTGGCGCCCGGTCCGGAGGTGGCGAGGGCGACGCCGACCCGGCCGTTCGTCCGCGCCCAGCCGTCGGCCATATGAGCGGCGCCCGCCTCATGACGGACGATCAGATGCTCGATGCCGCCCACGGTCTCCATCGCCTTGTACAGCGGCAGGATCGCGGCCCCCGGGCAGCCGAACGCGATGTCGACCCCCTCGTCCTTCATGATCCGTACGGCGGCCTCCATGGCGGGCATCCGGGTAGGCCCGCCGCCCGGCCGCCTCACGCGGCCGCCCCCGGCGCCGTGCCTGTCACCATGCCCGACAGCCTTTCGACGCCGCGCAGCAGCGCCGAGTGGTCGAGTCCGCCGTCGCCCTGGGCCCGGGCTGCGGCCACCAGTCCGGCGGCCACGCCGCCGAGCGGGATGGCGGCGCCGACGGCCCGGGCGGCCTCGGTGACGATGCCCATGTCCTTGTGGTGCAGGTCGATACGGAAGCCGGGAGTGAAGTCGCGGGTGAGGAAGTTGTGCTTCTTGCGCTCCAGCACGGTCGAACCGGCGAGCCCGCCGCGCAGTACCTCCAGAGCGGCGGGCAGGTCCACGCCCGCCTTCTCCAGGAAGACCACGGCCTCCGCGCACGCCTGGATGTTGACGGCGACGACCAGCTGGTTCGCGGCCTTGACGGTCTGCCCGGAGCCGTGCGGCCCGCAGTGGACGACGGTCGTGCCGAGCGCGCGGAACAGCGGCCCGGCCCGGTCGAAGTCCTCCCGCGCCCCGCCCACCATGATCGAGAGAACGCCTTCGACGGCACCCGACTCGCCGCCGGAGACCGGCGCATCGAGCACGCGGACGCCGCGCCCGGCGGCCGCGGCCGCCTCCGCCAGCATGATCGATGTCCTGGGCGCGACCGTGGACATGTCGATCAGCAGCGTGCCGGGGGCGGCGTGGGCGAGGACGCCGTCGTCGCCGAGGGCGACGGCCTCGACCTGGGGATCGGCGGGGAGCATCGTGACGACGACGTCGGCACCGCGCACCGCTTCCGCGACGGATGCGGTCGGCTCGCCGCCTGCTGCGGCGAGCCGTGCCAGCTTTTCGGGTTCGAGGGTGTGGCCCCGGACGGGGTATCCGGCCTTGAGCAGGTTCTCGGCCATGGGGGAGCCCATGAGGCCGAGGCCTATCCAGGCGATGCGGGGGGTTGGCATGGGGGTTCCCTTCGGGTGCGGGTTGGTT
>NZ_JAINFC010000325.1 GCF_020740835.1 Streptomyces sp. UNOC14_S4 | reverse complement strand
GGATTGTGGCGGGGGCCGGGTGGGTGGCGGATGCACCCGTCAATCGGGGGTGAATCGAGGGTGTTCTTCCGTGCACCGACAGTGAATGGCGAGCGCCCGAATGGGGCGGTAATGCGGCGGCAAAGGAAGAACCGCGCCGGGACATAGGAAAACCCCACCCGGGGGAGTGGGGTAGGTGAGTCGCAGCCCCGTAAGGGGCGCGGGGAACTGCGCGACCAGCCACAACGGACCGGCAGTCGCCGGACAACCTGGTGAACCGAGCTCGTAGGCGACTCGGCGGCGGACGACCCGCAGTCGCGAACCGGGCCTACGAGGCGCCCGGCAGGCGCGGTGCCCGGGGCGAAGCCCCGAAACGGACGACGGGCAGAAGCCCGTCCTGGTCAGCCCGTACTCGTATAGCCGCAGTTCCAGCACTTGTACACGCCGTTGCCCATCTGCTGCATCATGTTCTGGCAGTTGGGGCACGCCAGCGCCAGCGGCGTCAGGGGCACCGGCGGCGCCAAGGGCATCAAGCGCGTCGAGGGCCTCAAGGCCCGACGACGCCCGGCTCGGTGGCGCAGCGGGGGCAGAAACCGCGGACGACCACCGGCGAGGTGGCGTCGCCCGGGCTCTCCGCCGCGACGACGACCCTCAGCAGTCGCCGGCAGTGCGGGCAGCGCTCGTATGCCTGCCCCCGGTCGCCGATCGCAGCGGCGAGGATGCGTTCGAGCGAAGCGCCGTCGTCCATGGTGCGTGTGTCCTGTCTCCACGGGATCCCCTCCTCGGGTAACTCCCTACCCGCCCCGTTGTTGCCCAACTCCGCCGCTGAGGTGCGGGTTACGTCCTCACGGGGGGCTGAACCTGTGTGCCGATGCGGAGGGGCGGCGCTACTGTTCGCGGGATCCGCCGGTGCGCACCACCGCTCTTCGGGGGCCGCGGCCCTCACCGCCGGGGCGGCCGTGCGCGGACATGCATGCGTTCGCCCTGGGGCCCGAACAGGCTGAGGATCTCCACCGGGGCGTCCCCCGTGCTGCCGAACCAGTGCGGCAGGCGCGTGTCGAACTCCGCCACCTCGCCCTCCTTCAGCACCACGTCGTGCTCGGCGAGAACCAGACGGAGGCGGCCGCTCAGGACGTACAGCCACTCGTAGCCCTCGTGCGTGCGCGGCTCCGGGGTGCTGCGGGCCGGGCCCATGACCATCTTGAACGCCTGGACGCCGCCGGGCTGCTGGGTGAGCGGCACGATCGTGGAGTCGTCGCCGTGCCTGACCGGTTTCAGCCGTACGCGCGGGTCGCCCACCGGAGGCGCGCCGACCAGCTCGTCCAAGGGCACCTGGTGGGCGTGCGCGATCGGCAGCAGCAGCTCCAGGCTCGGCTTGCGCTGCCCGGACTCCAGCCGGGACAGCGTGCTGACCGAGATCCCGGTGGTCTTCGACAGCGCGGCGAGGGTGCACTTCCGGCGCTGCCGGATGCTCTTGAGCCGCGGGCCGACGGCGGCCAGTACGTCCTCCATCCCTTTATTGCAGAAACGGCAACAAGGTTTGTCAAACGGGCCGGCCCGGGCGGACTCTCGGCGCCAGGAGGTGTTCACCATGTCCACCATGTCCACCAGGGAAGACGTCGTGATCATCGGAGGCGGTGCGGGCGGGCTGAACGCCGCGCTCGTCCTCGCCAGGGCCCGCCGCCGCGTGCTCGTGATCGACTCGGGGAAGCCGCGGAACGCGCCCGCGCGCGAGATGCACGGCTTCCTCTCGCGCGACGGCATGCCGCCCGCCGAACTGCTCGCCACCGGGCGCGCGGAAGTCGAGCGGTACGGCGGCCGGGTCGTACGGGGCGAGGTGCGCGCGCTGACCCGTGAGGGCGACGGCTACGGCGACGGCTACGCGGCCCGGCTCGCCGACGGCACCACCGTGCGCGCCCGCCGCGTGGTCGTGGCCACCGGGCTGCGCGACGAGCTCCCCGACGTGCCCGGCCTGCGGGAACGCTGGGCGCGCGACGTCCTGCACTGCCCGTACTGCCACGCCTGGGAGGTCCGCGACCGGCCGTTCGCCGTCTTCGGCGGACTGCCCGGTTCCGTGCACCAGGCGCTGCTCGTACGGCAGTGGTCCGAGGACGTGTCCCTCGTCGGCGGCAGCCTGTCCGCCGAGGACCGCGCCCGGCTCGCGGCCCGTGGCGTACGGATCGTCGAGGGCGAGCCCGTCGGCCTGGCCGTCGAGGACGACGCGCTGCGGGGCGTACGGCTCGCCGACGGCACCGTCGTACCGTGCGCCGCGCTGTTCGTGGCCACCAGGCCCGTACCGAATGACGCGCTCCTCACCGGCCTGGGCTGCGAGCGCGACGGGAACGGCGGCCGGGTGCGCGTCGACGCGTCCGGGCTGACCAGCGCGCCCGGGGTGTGGGCGGTCGGCAACGTCGCGGAGTACGGCGCCCATGTGGTGGCCGCCGCCGCGGCCGGGGCGAAGGCGGCGCTCGCCGTGAACATGGATCTGATCGAGGAAGACGTGAAGGAGTACGCGCGATGAGCGCCCACAAGCACGGTCACGGCCACGGCCATGACGGAGACTTCGACTTCGACTGGGCCGCGATGGCCGATCTGCTGGAGCTGGAGGGCGAGACGCACAGCCCGTACGTACGCCAGGCGCTCGACGAGCTGAAGGACCTCCGGCCGGGGCGCGTCCTCGACATCGGCAGCGGGCCCGGCGTCGCCGCCTGCCGCCTCGCGGAGACCTTCCCGGAGGCGGAGGTCACCGCCGTGGACGGCAGCCCCGAGCTGCTCGCCCGGGCGGAGGCGCGGGCCGCGCGGCTCGGCGTACGGCTGCGGACGCGGGCGGCGGAGTTCCCGGACGGGCTGGCCGGTCTCGAACCCGCGGACCTGGTGTGGTCGGCGCAGGTCGTGCACCACGTCGGCGACCAGCAGGACGCGCTGGACCGCCTCGCACGGCTGCTGAACCCCGGTGGCGTCCTGGCCATCGTCGAGGGCGGCCTCCCGGCCCGCTTCCTCCCGCGCGACCTCGGCTTCGGCCGCCCCGGCCTCCAGGAGCGCCTGGACGCGGCGATGGCGGCCCGCTTCGACCGCATGCGCGTGGAACTCCCCGGCTCGGTGGCGGTGGTCGAGGACTGGCCGGAGATGCTGCGTGCGGCGGGGCTGTCGGAGGTCCGCAGCCGTACGTTCCTCGTGGAACACCGCGCGCCGCTGGGCGAGGGCCCGCGGCGCAGCGTGCGGGCGGTGCTGGAGCGGCAGCGGGGCCTTCTCGACGGCCTGTCCACGGAGGACGGCGAGACGCTGGACCGCCTGCTCGATCCGTCCGACCCGGCGGGCGTGGACCGGCGTACGGACTTGTTCCTGCTGACGGCGAAGACGGTGCACTTTGGGGTGCGGGCGTAGGGGTGCTGTGAGTCGTTTGGCGTGCGCCTACTGGGGTGCCTCTTGCGGTCCGTATGCGGCTGCGGGTGCGTTGTGGCTGGTCGCGCAGTTCCCCGCGCCCCTTTCGGGGCGCGGGGAAGTGGAGTTACGCTTCCGTCGTCTCCTCGTCCTCCGTCGGGGTCTCCGCCTGGGCCGCGACGACCTGGAGTACGGCCGCGTCCCCGTCGACCGCCAGCGTCACGCCGGCGGGGAGCGCGATGTCCTTGGCGTGGACGGTGTGGCCCGCGTCCAGGCCGGCGACGGAGACCGTGACCGCCTCGGGGATGTGGGTGGCCTCGGCCTCGACGGGCAGGGTGTTGAGCAGGTGCTCCAGGAGATTGCCGCCCGGGGCCAGGTCGCCCTCGGTGTGGATGGGCAGCTCGACGGTGACCTTCTCGCCCTTCTTCACGGCGAGGAAGTCCACGTGGACCAGGAATCGGCGGATGGGCTCGCGCTGCACGGCTTTGGGGATGACGAGTTCGGACCTGCCGCCGACGTCCAGCCTGATCAGGGCGTTCGGGGTCTTCAGCGCCATCATCAGCGCGTGCCCGTCGACGGCTACGTGTTTGGGCTCGGCGCCGTGCCCGTAGATGACGGCGGGGACCTTGTTCTCCCGGCGTATCCGGCGCGCGGCGCCCTTGCCGAAGTCGCTGCGCGGCTCGGCGGTGAGTTTCACTTCAGCCATTGTTCGCACTCCTCGTATCGACTCGTGGGATCTGCTGGCCGACCGTTCGCCCGGCGCACGGCGGAACTCCACGAACTGCTACGAAGAGCGCACGTCGATGACGGATGCGCCGCACCCCGCGTCAGCGGTACGGCTTCCCTCGCCGGGCAACCAGATCAGCCTAACCGGCAAGGGCTTTGCGGACATCGATACGGGGAAATGCGAGCCGGTCGGCGGAGAGCGCCGCCGAATGATTCCTCCGCTCAATCCTCCGTATCGATCAGCTCGCAGGCGCGGCCCACGGCGGCCAGGGCCCGGTCGGTCCGGTCGGGGGCGGCGGCGATGACGTCCAGTGCGGTGTCGGCGAGTTTGATGACGTGTTCGTTGCCGTGCGCCGCGGCCCGTTCGAAGGCTTCCTCGGGTGTGGGCGGTGGAGGGGAGACGGAAGCGAGCGGGGAGGCCGGGGTGTAGGCGGCCGTGACCACCGCGGCGGCCTGCCAGGCGGCGGCGTAGCTGGGAACCCACAGGTCGCGGGGGAGTGCCGGGAGGGTGCGCAGGACGGCGTTGGGGGCGGTGGCCGCGTGGACGAGCATGATCGCGTCGCCGTGGGCGTGGTCCGCGTAGCGGCACGTGGCCTCCGCGACCAGCTCCGCCAGCAGGTCGCGGGCCTCGTCGGGGCCGGACGGCGCCCGCAGGAGACCCGACGCGGCGGTCCAGTCCGGCGTGGCCGGGAGCTGGGCGACGCGGTCGAGGATCCCGCCCCGCTGGTCGGGCACGGCCGGTACGGCGGCCAGGGCCTCGGCGGCGCGGGCGGTGCCGGAGGGCACGACGGCCGGGGCCAGGGGCAGATGACGTGCCGCCCAGTAGCCGAGGGCGTGCCCCAGCTCCGCGTGGCGCGCGGTGTTGCCCTCGTCCGCGAGGAGGGCCCGTACGGCGTGGCCCACGCGGATCGCCGGGTGCGCGGCACCCGCCAGAATCCCGGGCAGCAGCCGCGGCCACCACACCGCCAGCACATCCCGCCAGGGGCGCCCGCCCACCTGGCCGGTGAAATAGGTGATCCAGTCGCCGAGATGGCGCGGATCCCCTAACGCGTCGCGCCAATTCCCCTCGCCCAGCCGGATTCCGGTGCCGGACGGTATGTCCTCGAGTTTGTGCCGGTAACCGTCGATCCAGCCGTGCACGACGGGCGCGTGCCCGTGCCGGACGAGTGCCTCCACGGCCATGGGCGCGTGATTGGAAAGCCAGCCCAGCCGCTCGGGTCCGCTGCGGTGCAGCCGGTCCAGTGCTTCGTCGAGTGTGGAATCCGCCGACGCGGCGGTCGTTGTATCGCTCATGAAAGCCACGCTAGGCAGGGAGCGGCTGCCCGGGTAACGGCCAATGGACTTACGCCCGGAGGACGGGACCGGGTCGGGCGGGAGGACTGGCCCCCGCCGAAGCGGGGGCCATTGCACGGCTTCACATGGGTGATGGGGGCGATAGCGGAGGTAGCGGCGCAGTTCCTGCGGGCGACGGGCGCCCCTGATGGCTCCGCAACTCCGCGGTGAGCGCTTCCACGCGGTCGAACTCCCCGAAACGGAGCGCGGAGGCGCGAGCGAGCGTGAGCCGCGCACAGAGAAGGCACCAGGTGTGCGTGTTCACGTTCACGGGCCCACCCGGTGCGTCTCGTGGAAGTGCCGCGCGGCGTGCTCGTCGCAGGCGGCGACGGCGGCGCTGTCACCCCGGGCCCAGGCCCGCTCCCGGACCCCGTTCAGCCACCGGCAGGTACGACAGCTCCGGGCGTCCCCCTTGACGATCGTGTACGGCCCGACGGAGGCATGGGCGAGTGCGATCACATGTGGCTCCCGGTGGTGCTGCGCTTGTTGACTTCGCGGACCTTGTCGCGAAGAGCGGCGTCGCGCTCCTCCGGCGCGGGCTGCTGTGGCGTGTCGGTCATGAGTTCCCTTTCGTGGCGTCGCTTACGGACTGCGTCCACAGCGTCGCGGTACGGGACTAGCCTCGGAAGGGGTGACCCGTTTACAACGGCAGTGTTGGGCAAGGGAGTTAAGTCATGGCCAATGTTCGAAGCGCGCTGGGGCAGTCCAAGGTTGGCTGGGAATTCTTCGGCACCGAACTGAAGCGGCGCCGCGAGGTGGCCGGCTACACCCAGGAGCGCCTGGGTCACCAGGTCTTCTGCTCGGGCTCGTACATCGGCCAGCTGGAAGCGGCCATCCGGAAGCCGCAGCTGGATCTCGCACAACGGATCGACGCGGTGCTGAAGACGGACGGGTTCTTCGAGCGGATGTGCAGGGAGCTGATCGACAGCTCGCCGTATCAGCACTACTTCGCGGAGGCCGCGTACCTGGAGGGGCTTGCGGACACGATTCGTGAGTACGCGCCAGTGTTCATGCCGGGCCTGCTTCAGACCGCCGCGTACGCGCGGGCCGTCGTCCTGGCAAGTGTTCCTCATCTGTCGGACGATGAGGTCGAGGCCCGAGTGAGGGCTCGACTGGAGCGGCAGCGCATTCTTGAGGATCCAACAAAGCCGCTGTTGTGGGTGGTTCTCCACGAGAACGTCATCAGGTGCAAGGTCGGTGGCGCCGCGTGCATGAGTGAGCAACTGCTGCACGCGGCCGCACTCGCGCGCAAGCGCCGGATCACCTTGCAGGTCCTGCCGTACGAGGCGGGTGCCCCAGCGCTGGCTGCCATGGTCACCTTGATGACCTTCGAGGACGCCCCGCCGGTGGCGTACAGCGAGGGTGCTCATTCGGGATGCCTGGTGGACACCCCGGAACGCGTGACAGGTATCGAGCGAGCCTATGATCGCGTCCGAGCTGCCGCGCTGTCCCCTGACGCGTCTTTGGCGCTCGTCCAATCAGTGGCGGAGGAATACGCACATGAATGCTGAGTGCGCATGGCGGAAGAGCTCCTACAGCGATGGCCCGGGTGGCAGCTGCGTCGAAGTCACGGACCGCATATCCGGGGTCGCCATCCCCATACGGGACTCCAAGACCCCCGCCGGGCCTGCCCTGGGCGTTCCGACCGAAGCCTGGGCGGACTTCACAGCCGGGATCGCCACCTGACATCACCGTCGCCGACACGGGAGTTGACGAAGAGATGCTGTGGCCGAAATCCGTGAAAGACCGCATCAAGACCGGTACGGACAGGGAGCTGGTCCACAGTTATCCGTTCCGGTCGGCGTGCCCGTCCAGCGTGTGGGGAGAGCTCATCGGAGGCTCGTCCCAGGACCTGTTCTTCGCCGGCTACACGAACTACTTCCTCTGGCTCGATCAGCCCGACTTCGTCGGCACGCTACGCCGCAAGGCCGAGCAGGGGTGCCGGGTGCGATTCCTCCTGGGCGACCCCGACGTGGACGTCACCCACCAGCGCGAGCAGCTCGAAGACGTCGAGCTCACCGTCTCCACGCGCGTCAGGATCACCCTGGAGCACTTGCGGAAACTGGGCGCGGAGCAGGGCGTGGAAGCCCGCTTCTCCGCCTCCGAGGACGCGGTCAACCACGTCTCCCTCTCCGTCTTCCGCTTCGACGACCAACTCCTGGTGACTCCCCACCTGGCCCGACTCGTCGGACACGATTCCCCGCTGCTGCACCTGCGCCGCCAGGGCGACGGAGGCATGTTCTCCCGATTCGCCGAACACGCAGAGGAACTGTGGGGGCGGGGCGCGCCCGTACCGGTTTCGGCCGGCCGCTGATTATCCGCGTCTCTGATCGAATCGGTGGTGAAGGATTATGCGAACGAACAGTGAAACGGCATGGCGCAAGAGCAGTTACAGCAACGGCGGCGATGGCTCGGGCGGCGGCAGTTGCGTCGAAGCGGTCACCGGCATCGCCTCCGCCATCCCCATACGGGACTCCAAGACCCCCACCGGCCCCGCCCTGAGCATCCAGGTCCCAGCCTGGGCGGACTTCGTAACCGGGATAATCGCCTGACGCCCCGAGCATGGGCGCGGGTGTCGCGCCCGGAACTGGTTCGGGGCGGTGGGGCGCGCAGTGGGCATGGCCCCGCCGGGATGCCGGGCCGGGCCGCCTCGCTGGGCGCTCGCAGGACACAAGCAAAGAGCCCCCGCCGAAGCGGGGGCCGTGTCCTTACGCTCCTCCTGGCGTCAGCCACACCTGGTCGAGGTGGCCGTCGCACTGGTTGCCCGCCTCGCAGGAAATCTTGATGTGATTGTTGCCCGGATTCAGCTTCACCAGAGTCCAGGTCTTCATCCAGTTGCTGGACCACTCACCCGGATTCGTATTGCCGTGGTTGTCCATCTTTATCGGCAGCGTATTCCGCTGGTCGTTGACGGTCACGGCCAGGTTCGCGTCCTTGCCGGGCACACCGTACGAGAGGTAGAGGCGGTAGTCGCCGCCGTCCGGGACCTGGATGGCCCAGTCCACTCCCGCGCCTTGCTGTTCCAGGCCCTTCACGTACACGCCGCCGCGGGACTTCGCCCCCGCGACCTTCGTCTCGGTGCTCGCGCCGCCGATGAGTTGGAGAGTGGCCGCGTCGCGGCTGAGCTGGCTCGCCGCCGAGGCGTTGCTCGGGGACGGGTCCGGCGACGGCTCCTTGGTCTTCCCGCTCTGCTGCGGCTTCGGCTTGTCGTCACCGCCGCCCGCGCTGAGCTTGTCGTCCACCTTGCTGTCGCCGTTGTTGGCGATCATCGCGGCGCCGATTCCGCCCGCGACGACCACCACGACGGCTATCGCTGCGATCAGCAGACCGCGCCGCTTCGGCCGCTGGCCGCCGCCGTGGCCCTGGGAGG
>NZ_JAINFC010000324.1 GCF_020740835.1 Streptomyces sp. UNOC14_S4 | reverse complement strand
CGAGTGCCCGCCCCCGGCCAGGGCCGCCGTCGCCCTGCTGGTCCCCGGCCATCAGGAGGAGTGGATCGGGCACGCCGCCCGGCGGGGCAGCCGGGTCTTCGCGGACGTCGGCTGGGACGAGACCGGCCGCTGGGACCCCGCCGACCTCGCCGACCTGGAGCACTGCGAGGCCTTCCTGCCCAACGCGGAGGAGGCCATGCGCTACACCCGCACCGACTGCCCGCGCGCCGCCGCCCGCGCGCTCGCGGAGAAGGTGCCGGTCGCCGTCGTCACCATGGGGGAACGGGGCGCGTACGCGGTCGACAGCGGCACGGGCGAGAGCGCCGAGGTGCCCGCGATCGCGGTCGAGGCGCTGGACCCGACGGGCGCGGGCGACGTCTTCGTCGCGGGCTTCGTCACCGGCACCCTCGCGGGGTGGCCGCTCGCCGACCGGCTGGCCTTCGCGGGCCTGTCCGCCGCCCTGTCCGTACAGGAATTCGGGGGGTCACTGTCCGCACCCGGCTGGGTGGAGATCGCCGCGTGGTGGAAGCACGTGCGGTCCTACGACGAGCTGCCCGCGGGCACCCTGCAGCGCTACGCCTTCCTCGACGGCCTCCTGCCCGCGGCGGCCCGGCCGTGGCCGCTGCGGCGGGCGGTGCCGACGCTGGGGTTCCGGCAGCCGTGACCCCGCGGGGCCCGGCGGCAAAACCCCTCCGATACGGCGGTACCTCCGACGTACCCTGAAGACACAGCCAGACGGCGCCGGACGGCGCCATACAGCGTCAGACACGGAAAAGACGGAAAAGAGGGACGAGCAGGCCCAGCGCCGGCCCATGACTCAGACACCCACAAAGCCGCAGGCGACCGCCCGGTTCACCGTCCCGGCCAAGCACCCCATGGTCACGGTCCTGGGCTCCGGGGACTCGCTTCTGCGCGTGATCGAAAAGGCCTTTCCCGGCACCGACATACACGTCCGGGGCAATGAGGTCAGCGCCAGCGGGGACCCTCGGGAAGTCGCCCTCGTGCAGCGCCTGTTCGACGAGATGATGCTGGTGCTCCGCACCGGACAGCCGATGACGGAGGACGCGGTGGAACGCTCGATCGCCATGCTGCGGGACGAGGCGGGCGGGGCGGGCGCCCCGGAGACCCCCGCCGAGGTCCTCACCCAGAACATCCTCTCCAGCCGCGGTCGCACCATCCGCCCCAAGACGCTCAACCAGAAGCGCTATGTCGACGCCATCGACAAGCACACGGTCGTCTTCGGCATCGGCCCCGCGGGCACCGGCAAGACCTACCTGGCCATGGCCAAGGCCGTGCAGGCCCTCCAGTCCAAGCAGGTCAACCGGATCATCCTGACCCGGCCCGCCGTGGAGGCGGGCGAGCGCCTCGGCTTCCTGCCCGGCACCCTCTACGAGAAGATCGACCCCTACCTGCGGCCGCTCTACGACGCCCTCCACGACATGCTCGACCCCGACTCGATCCCGCGCCTGATGGCGGCGGGCACGATCGAGGTGGCGCCGCTCGCGTACATGCGTGGCAGGGCGCAGCCGGTCTTCACGAACGTGCTGACGCCGGACGGCTGGCGCCCCATCGGCGACCTCCAGGTCGGTGACCTGGTCATCGGTTCGAACGGTGAGCCGACCCCTGTCCTGGGCGTCTACCCGCAGGGCGAGAAGGACATCTACCGCGTCACGGCCCAGGACGGTGCCTGGACCCTGTGCTGCGGGGAGCACCTGTGGACGGTCCGCACGGCCGCGGACAAGCGCCGCGACAAGCCGTGGCGGGTCCTGGAGACCAAAGAGATGATCGGCAACCTGCGCGCGGCCCACGCCCGCCGCTACGAGTTGCCGCTGCTCACCGCGCCGGTCGAGTTCCCCGAGCGTGAGGTCCCCATGGACCCGTATGCCCTGGGCCTCCTGCTGGGCGACGGCTGCCTCACGGGACGTACGACCCCGGCCTTCGCCACAGAGGACACGGAACTCGCCACTGCTCTGGAAGCTGCTCTTCCGGGCATCGAGGTGCGCTGGAAGAGCCGGGCCGACTACACCCTGAGCCGTGTGAAGGCCCCGGGCGACGTCGTCACCCTGGAAAACCCGGTCACCGGAATGCTGCGCACCCTGGACCTGCTGGGCAGCCGCTCCCACACGAAGTTCATCCCGGACGACTACCTCCAGAACTCCGCCGAGGTGCGTCTGGCCGTCCTCCAGGGACTGCTCGACTCCGATGGCGGCCCGGTCACGCAGGCGGACCGCACATGCCGCATCCAGTACACGACCACGTCGATTCTTCTGCGGGATGACGTGATCTCGCTGGTGCAGTCGCTGGGCGGCGTCGCGTACACCCGTCGCCGGGCGGCCGAGGGGCGGAAGCCCGGGAAGGCGAACGGCCGCGAGGTCGCTCACCGCCACGACGCCCACATCGTCGACATCCGTCTCCCCGAAGGCATCG
This sequence comes from Streptomyces sp. UNOC14_S4, assembly GCF_020740835.1. Taxonomy (GTDB): domain Bacteria; phylum Actinomycetota; class Actinomycetes; order Streptomycetales; family Streptomycetaceae; genus Streptomyces. The sequence goes on along the minus strand of NZ_JAINFC010000324.1, from coordinate 6,361 downwards.
AGCCCTTCCGGCTCGCCCGCAAGCGCGACAAGTACCACGCGGCCGGGGGCGGTGGCCGTCCGATGCGCTTCATCGACAGCATCGAGCCCGCGGGGCGCGAGGAAGCCGTCTGTATCCAGGTCGCGGCGGAAGACTCGCTGTACGTCACCCAGGACTACCTGCTGACGCACAACACCCTCAACGACGCCTTCATCATCCTGGACGAGGCGCAGAACACCAGCCCCGAGCAGATGAAGATGTTCCTCACCCGGCTGGGCTTCGACTCGAAGATCGTCATCACCGGTGACGTCACCCAGGTCGACCTCCCGGGCGGCACGAAGAGCGGTCTGCGTCAGGTGCAGGAGATCCTGGAAGGCGTGGAGGACGTCCACTTCTCCCGGCTCACCAGCAACGATGTCGTACGGCACAAGCTCGTCGGCCGTATTGTCGACGCGTACGAGAAGTACGACAGCCGCGACGGAAAGTAAGTCACCCAGACCCATGGCAATCGACGTCAACAACGAATCCGGCACGGAGGTCGACGAGCAGGCGCTCCTCGACGTCGCCCGTTACGCGCTCGCCCGGATGCGCATCCACCCGCTCTCCGAACTCTCGGTCATCGTTGTCGACGCCGAGGCCATGGAACAGCTCCACATCCAGTGGATGGACCTGCCCGGGCCGACCGATGTGATGTCCTTCCCGATGGACGAGCTGCGGCCGCCCGCCAAGGACGACGAGGAGCCCCCGCAGGGGCTGCTCGGTGACATCGTGCTCTGCCCCGAGGTCGCGAAGAAGCAGGGCGAGGAGGCGCCGACCGGGCACTCCATGGACGAGGAGCTCCAGCTCCTGACCGTCCACGGTGTGCTGCACCTCCTCGGCTACGACCACGAGGAGCCCGAGGAGAAGGCCGAGATGTTCGGTCTCCAGGCGGCGATCATCGACGGCTGGCGCGCCGAGCGCGGCATCGAGGGGCCCTCCCCGGCCCCGACGTTCACGTGACCGGCCGGCTGATCGCGGTCGCGGTCCTGCTGCTGGTCGTCGCGTGGCTCGCCGCCTGCGCCGAGGCGGGCCTCGCCCGGACCACCCGGTTCCGGGCCGAGGAGGCCGTACGGTCCGGGCGGCGCGGCAGCGCGCGGCTGATGGCCGTGGCCGCCGACCCCACCCGCTATCTCAACCTGGCGCTGCTGGTGCGCGTCGCGTGCGAGATGGCGGCGGGCGTCCTCGTCACCTACGTCTGTCTGCACGCCTTCGACACCACCTGGCAGGCGCTGACCGTCGCCATCGCGGTGATGGTGCTGGTCAGCTATGTGGCCGTCGGGGTCTCCCCGCGCACCATCGGTGCCCAGCACCCGCTGGGCACGGCGACCGCCGCGGCGTACGTGCTGCTGCCGCTCGCCCGGATCATGGGCCCGGTGCCCCAGCTGCTGATCCTCCTCGGCAACGCCCTCACCCCGGGCAAGGGCTTCCGCAAGGGCCCCTTCGCCTCGGAGGCGGAGCTGCGGGCGATGGTCGACCTCGCGGAGAAGGAGTCGCTGATCGAGGACGAGGAGCGCCGCATGGTGCACTCCGTCTTCGAGCTCGGTGACACGCTCGTCCGCGAGGTGATGGTGCCGCGTACCGACCTCGTCGTCATAGAGCGCGGCAAAACGATCCGTCAGGCGCTGACGCTGGCGCTGCGCTCGGGCTTCTCCCGGATCCCGGTGACCGGCGAGAGCGAGGACGACATCGTGGGCGTCGTCTACCTCAAGGACCTCGTCCGCAAGACGCACATCAGCCGTGACGCCGAGTCCGAGCTGGTGTCGACGGCGATGCGGCCCGCGGTGTTCGTCCCGGACACCAAGAACGCGGGCGACCTGCTGCGCGAGATGCAGCAGCAGCGCAACCACTGTGCCGTCGCCATCGACGAGTACGGCGGCACGGCGGGCATCGTCACGATCGAGGACATCCTGGAGGAGATCGTCGGCGAGATCACCGACGAGTACGACCGCGAGCTCCCGCCCGTCGAGGAACTCGGCGAGGGCCGCTACCGCGTCACCGCCCGCCTCGACATCGGCGACCTCGGCGAGCTCTACGGCCTCGCCCTCGACGACGAGGACGTCGAGACGGTCGGCGGCCTCCTGGCCAAGTCCCTCGGCCGCGTCCCCATCGCGGGCGCCACGGCGGAGGTCGGCCTGGCCGAGTACGGTCTCGCGGACCAGACCGGCATGCGCGCCCTCCGCCTCACGGCGGAGGCGGCGGCGGGGCGGCGCAATCGCATCGTGACGGTGCTGGTGGAGCCGGTGGGGTGACCCGGGGCTTGCGCCCCGGACCCCGTTTTCGGGTGCGGCCCGGTGGGACGGTGCGCCCACCGGGGTGCCGCTTGCGCTGAGCGCGCGGCTGCGGGTCGTGTGTGGTTGCTCGCGCAGTTCCCCGCGCCCCTGACGGGGCGCGCCCCGATGCGTCAGCGTCGCCGCGGCAGCGGCACCCGCATGAGGTCCCGCGCCACCGTCAGCTCCCCGGTGAAGCCGGCGCGGCGCGCCTGTTGCTCGAAGAGCGACGGGTCGTAGTAGCGCTGCGAGAAGTGCGTGAGCACCAGGTGCCGCACACCGGCGGAAGCCGCGACCCGCGCCGCCTGACCCGCCGTCAAGTGGCCGTGTTCCGTGGCCAGTGCCTCGTCCTCGTCCAGGAACGTGGATTCGATGACGAGCATGTCGCAGCCCTCGGCGAGCGCGTGCACGCCGTCGCACAGGCGGGTGTCCATGACGAACGCGAAGCGCTGCCCGCGGCGGACCTCGCTGACGTCGTCCAGGGTGACCCCGCCGAGCGCGCCCTCCCGCTGGAGGCGGCCGACGTCGGGGCCGGAGATGCCGTGGGCGGCCAGGCGCTCGGGCAGTATGCGCCTGCCGTCGGGCTCGGTCAGCCGGTAGCCGTACGACTCGACGGGGTGCGAGAGCCGCCGCGCCTCAAGGGTGTAGGAGGGCGTCTCGGCGAGCACCGCGCCCTCGCCGGAGACCGGCTCCTCCGTCAGCTTCACCGTCTCGCGGTACGCCGTCGCGTACCGCAGCCGGTCGAAGAAACGCTTGCCGCTCTTCGGGAAGTGCGCCGTGACCGGGTGCGGCACCTGGTCGAGGTTGATGCGCTGGACGACCCCGGCCAGCCCCAGCGAGTGGTCGCCGTGGAAGTGGGTGACGCAGATCCGGTTCAGGTCGTGCGCGGCCACCCCCGCCCGCAGCATCTGCCGCTGCGTCCCCTCACCGGGGTCGAACATCAGGCCCTCGCCGTCCCAGAGCAGGACGTAGCCGTTGTGGTTGCGGTGCCGGGTGGGCACCTGGCTGGCGGTGCCCAGGACGACGAGTTCGCGTACGGACAAGGGTGGCTCCCGTTCGGCCGGGGTCTAGCCGGGCGGCCACTGGAGGGAGCGGCCGCCCAGGATGTGGGCGTGCGTGTGGAAGACGGTCTGGCCCGCGCCCGAGCCGGTGTTGAAGACGATCCGGAAGCCCGTCTCCTTGATGTCGTCCAGCTCGGCGATCTCCTCCGCGGCGCGCAGTATGTCCGCGGCGACCTGCGGCTCGGCGGCGGCCAGCGTGGCGGCGTCGGGGTAGTGGACCTTGGGGATCACCAAGACGTGCGTGGGCGCCTGGGGGTTGATGTCCCGGAAGGCGACGGTCGTGTCCGTCTCCCGGACGATCGTCGCCGGTACCTTCCCCGCGGCAATCTTGCAGAACAGGCAGTCTGCCTGCGGTTCTCCCGCCACTGGTGGCTCCCCTCTGGTGAAGTCTGGTGAATTCGTCCGTGCTCGTCGGCTGCTTCGCAGCGGATATTACCTGGGCACTTTCCAGCGCTTCGTCCTGGCGGCGAACGCCATGCACGCGCCCAGGCCGCCCAGGGCGCTGACGTTGAAGGCGCCGAACAGCCACTGCGGGTCCAGACGGACCGTCAGGTTCAGTACCGAGAACAGCGTGCACCACGCGGCGCCCAGGATGATCGCGCGCAGGGCGGCGCTGCGCCGCGGCAGCTGCATGACGGGGCGCCGCAGCGGGGCCGGGATCCTGCGCCGGGCCCACAGGAGGCAGCCGGTCCAGAGCGCCGCCATCGCCGCGACGGCGAAGAGCCGGGCCGGCAGGGGTATCTCCGGCGGCAGGCCGCGGCCGGACTCGGACGTGTCGGTGGCGACCATCGTGGCGAGGGCCAGGACGAAGCACGCGAGGGCGGGCCAGCACGCGCGGCGCATCAGCTTGCGGGTGATGAGCTGGAGGTTGTGGTGGGCCGACCAGGAGTTCGGGTCGGCGGCGAGGGCCCCGGAGATGTCGCCGAGGGCCTCCCAGAGGTCGGCGTGCGGGTTCTCGGCGGCCAGGGCCGCGAGGTTGTTGCGGGCCCCGCCGTGGGTGGGGTCGAAGGCGAGCACCTGCCGCATGGCCTGCTCGCAGATGTCCTTGCGCCCCATCTCGTACGCCGCGAAGTAGACCGCGAAGTGGGCGGAGGAGACCTCCGGGCCCAGCCGGACCGCCTCCACGGCCGCCTCGTACGCCGCGGCGAGGCCCCGGCGGCCCGGCAGCGCCCGCAGCGCCTCCGACAGCACCACCCGGGGAACGGGCTCCTGCGGCAGCAGGCGGATGGCCTCGCGGGCCGCGCCCACGGCCTCGTCGGGCATGCCCAGCGCCCGGTACGTCTCGCTCAGCCGCAGGTAAGCGTCCGCCTGGTCCGGGTTCGCCGCCAGGGCCTGCTCCGCGGCCTGCCGGGCGCCGGTCCAGTCCCGTGCCCGGAAGCGGCAGAGGGAGAGGCGCTCCAGGGCGCGGGAGTCGTCCGGATGCGAGGCCAGGTGCTGGGCGAGCATCTCCGCCGCCTGCTCGTGGCGGCCGAGCTCGATGAGGGCCATGGCGCGGGCCACGGGCGCGGCGGTGGTGGTCACAGCAGCTTCTTCCGCTTCAGGTACGCGAGCAGCTCGTCGTAGGAGCCGCCCTCGTTGGCGAACTGCGCCACGTTGCGGGCGGAGGCGAACCACGGGCCGGTGGACGGCCGCAGCTGTCCGAGCGCGCCCAGCAGGTCGGACATCTCGATCATGCGGGCGCGGCCGGTGCGGATGGAGTCCAGCAGCGCGCGCTCGGCCGCCGACTCGCAGAGGTGCGCGAGGTCGGCGCCGGAGAAGCCGTCGGTCTTCTTGGCCAGCTTGGCCAGGTCGATATTGGCGACGGGCCGGTCCTTGAGGTGGTGGTGGAGGATGCTCTCGCGGGCGGGCGCGTCGGGCGGCAGCACGAGCAGCATCCGGTCGAGGCGGCCCGGCCTGCGCAGCGCGGTGTCGACGTCCCAGGGGTGGTTGGTGGCGGCGAGCACGAAGACGCCCTCGTTGGTGCCGTTGACGCCGTCGAGCTCGGTGAGGAGCTGGTTGACGGTGTTGCGCATGGCGCTGTTGCGGAGCTGGCTGCGCTTGGCGCCGAGCGCGTCGATCTCGTCGAGGAAGAGCACGCAGGGCGCGTTGCGGCGGGCGGTCTCGAAGAGCTCGCGCAGGTTGCGCTCGGAGTTGCCGATGTACATGTCGAGGACGTCGCTGATGCTGACCGACATGAAGCGGGCGCCGAGCTCGCCCGCGACGGCGCGGGCGATGTAGGTCTTGCCGCAGCCGGGCGGGCCGTACATCAGGAGCCCGCCGCGCAGGCTCTTGCCGTAGAGCTTGCGCAGCTCGGGGTTGCGCATGGGGGCGAGGAAGGCGGCCTCCAGCCGCTCCTTCACCTCGTGCATGCCGCCGACGTCCGCGAGCCGGACGTCGCCCGTCTCGACCTCCCACAGGGACGAGCCGTCGTCCTCGCCGCTGCCGTCGACGGTGAGCGGGAGGTGCGGCTCCTGCGGCTCGGCTTCTCCCTCCGGCTCCGGCTGCTGCGGCTGGACGAAGCGGGGCGGGATGACCTCGGAGAGCTCGTTCTCGGCGCGCGTCCAGTCGTACGAGGCCGGGGCCGAGGCCGTCGGCTGTGCGGGCACCTCGGCCGCGGGCGCGGGAGCGGACACGGCGGGCGCAGGGGGCGCGACGGCGCGGGCTATCAGCGCCTGCGCCTCCGCGTTGCCGGGGTCGCGCTGCAGTGCCGCCGCCACATGGGTGATGGCGTCCTGGCTGTGTCCGGCGTCGAGGAGGAGCTGGGCGAGGTGCAGGCGCAGGGGCACGTCGTCGGGGGCGGCATCCACCGCGGCGCGCAGGCTCGTGAGGAGCGGTGACTCGGACATGGCCCCAGAGTATGCGGGGGCTCTGACAGCGCGTCGCACCCGGGTCGGCACCCCGCTCCCGGGAACGGGGCCGCGCGCGCTACTTGCCCTGGAGCGTCGGGCTGCAACTGGGCGACGGCGAGTGGGACGACGGCCCGTGCGAGGACGGCGAGCCCGACCCGTGGCCCGATCCCGAGCCTGACCCCGAACC
>NZ_JAINFC010000323.1 GCF_020740835.1 Streptomyces sp. UNOC14_S4 | reverse complement strand
AACGCGACCCGCAGCCGCGCGCCGAGCACAAGGGGCACCCCGGTGGGCGCAACCGGCCACGACCCGCCACGACCGCCCCGTGCCCGCGCTGCAAGCGCGAAAGGCCCCGTACCCCCGTGGGGCGCCCGCCCCACAGGAGCGGCACAATGGGCGGAGATGTCCGACTAGGGAGACCCGCCCATGCCGCAGTTCGACGCCTCGACCATCATCAATCTCCGCGACCTCGGCGGCATCGCGCTGACCGGCAATTCGGCCGTGCGCCCCGGGCTGCTGCTCCGTTCCGGGCAGCTCGACAGACTCGATCCCGAGCAGGACCCCGCCGTCGCCGGGCTCGGCATCCACACCGTGGTGGACCTGCGCACCGAACAGGAGCGGCGGGCCCGCCCCGACCGGCTGCCGGAGGGCGCGCGGCTGATCGTCGCGGACGTGATGGCGGGCGGCGCCGCGGCGGGCGGCGGCGACCGCGTGCCCGCCAGGCTGGACACGCTGCTCGGCAACCCCGCCGCCGCCGAGGAGCACCTGGGCGGCGGCAAGGCGGAGAAGCTGCTCTGCGACGCGTACCGGGCCTTCGTACGTTCCGAGGCCGCGTGCGCGGCGTACCGCACCCTGCTGTCGGCCCTCGCCGAGCCGGACTGCGGCCCGCTCCTGTTCCACTGCACCGCGGGCAAGGACCGCACGGGCTGGGCGGCCTCGGTGATCCTGCTGCTGCTCGGCGCGGACGAGGCCACGGTCCGGGAGGAGTACCTGTCCGTCGCCCCCGCCGTGCGTGCCGCCTTCGCCCCCATGATCGACCGCTTCGTCGCGGCGGGCGGCGACCCGGAGATCTCCGACGCGATCCTCGGGGTGCGCCCGGCGTACCTCGCGGCGGCGCTGGAGGAGATGGAGCTGACGTACGGCGGCGTGGAGGCGTACGTCCGCGAGGGGCTCGGCATCCCGGACGAGGCCGTCGACCGCGTCCGCGCCCGCTGCGTGGCGTGAGCACGGCGCGGCCGGGTCCGTCCCCCGCGGGGTGAGGTGACCATCTCACCATTCACTCGTTCTACGGATCGTGGAGCAGCAAGCGACAGCCCCCCGGCCGATCCCGCCCGTCGACGTGGAGCAGGCGGAAGCCGCGCTCATCGAGCACTACCCCCGCCTCGTACGGCTGGGCTATCTCGTGCTGCCGCCCACCCTGGGCCGCAACCGCCGTGTGCTGACGGCCCACTCCCTGGTCCAGCGCGCGCTGCCGCGCAACAGGGTGGCCACCTCCGAGCTCTCCGGCCTCGCCGTGCCCGCGCCGCGCGGGCCGAACGGTTCACCGGCCGACCCGGGCTACGCGTACGTACGGCAGCGGGTCCTGAAGTCCGCGCTGGAGGCGGGGCGGCCGCGCGGGCGATGGCAGCTGCCGAGGCCGGGCCAGTTGCCGCCGCTGCTGCCGCAGGTGTGGGGGCTGCGGCTGTTCCCCCGCTCGGGCGGCGCCGACGAACTCGCCCTGGACCAGGCGCTGGCCGCCCTGTCCGGGCCCGCCCGGGCCGCGTACGTGCTGCGTGCCCTGGAGGTGCCGTCCGAGCGGGACGTCCGTCAGGTGCTCGCGGCCGCGGGGGTCGAGGCCCCGGACGCGGCGCTGGCCGAGGCGGCGGCGCTGCGGGCGCCCGCGGGCAGCCGTGACGCGTCGCTGCTGGAGTCGATGGAGTTCGACCCCTGTTCCCTCCAGGCCCGGCCGACGGACCTGATGCGCCGCCGCCAGCACGCCCGCGCCGCGCTCGCGGGCACCGCGGCGGTGGCCGTGTGCGCGGCGCTGCTGGGCCTGCCCGGCGGCGGCTGGGGCCCGGACGGGGCCGCCGCCCCGCCGTACGCGCAGAACGCCGCCGCCCAGCAGGCCCTGGACCCGGCGAAGTTGACCAAGGTGGCCGACGGGGCCTGGAGGAGCGCGGACCGCGCGGGCTTCGCGGCCTGGCCCGCGCGCGGCAGCCGCACCGGTGACCAGGAGCTGCTGCGCCGCGCCCTCGCGGTATGGGCGCGCCCGGGGAGCAGTGTGCGGGTGACGTCCACCCCCGGCACCGCCACCGGCCCGGCCGCGGGCCCGCCCCAGCTGCTCTACGCGGGCGAGGTCGGCCAGGCGGCGGTCGTGGTGCTGTACGACGGGCTGCGCCTGGTGCGCTACGCGGAGGCGAAGAACGGCGACACCGGCGGCGCGGCCCTGGACTTCGCCCGCGCGGACGCCTCGGACGCGGATTCCGCGACCGCCGTCGTCGTCGGCCGGGCCGACAGCGACGTCCGTTATCTGACGGCCCCTTGGGTGACCGACGTGACCGTACGGGACCTCCTCAAGCCCGGCGAGAACGGGCGCCCCCTGCACACCGCCGCCGACGGCGTGACCGATCCGACGATCAGCCCCGTGGCGGCGAGCACCTGCGAGAGCTGGCCCGCGCTGCAGATGGGCGGGCGGCTGGTGACCGACCTCGGGGAGCTCGTCCCGGCCCGGCTCACCACGGGCGGCCCCGGCGCGCGGCACGATGTCACGGCCCCGGCGGCCCGCGCGGACTGGGCGCACACCGCCTGCCACCTGACGACCATGCGCGGGCAGGGCGTGCGCTCGGTGAACTCCTGGCTCTTCGCGACCCAGCCGCTGCCGGGCGGCGGCACGCCGGGCAGCGCCGAGTGGCTGTGCGCCCGGGCGGAGACCTGGCGGGGCACCGGCAGCCGGGTGCTGGCCCTCTTCCAGGTGCCGGGGGCCCGGCAGGGCGCGCCGGGCGCGTCCGTCGCCCGCGCCGACGACTCCCCCGCGTGCGGCGCCCACGACCCGCACGCCCTGGCGGGCGCGCTGTGGAAGTCGCCCGGCGGCACCTGGTACGCACTCGCGGCGGGCAGCGACGACGTCGAGTCGATCACGGCGACCGGCGCGGTGCAGGCCACCTCGCCCGGCCGGCTGCTCTCCGCCCCGGCGAAGCCCGGGGCCCGCACCCAGCTCAGCGCGCGCCTGGCGGACGGGACGAAGCTGACGGCCATCCAGTGACCGTTTCTGTTGAGCCGTCAACATCCCCTGAAAAGTGGGACGATGAGTGCGATCACCCCACCTGTCGCACATTAGTATGACCGCCATGACGAACGGGGTACGCCGCAGGATGGGTGTCGCGCAGCGACGCGAGCAGTTGATCGCGGTCGCTCTCGACCTGTTCAGCCATCGCCCCCCGGACGACGTCTCCATCGACGACATCGCAGCGGCGGCCGGGATATCCCGGCCGCTCGTCTATCACTACTTCCCCGGCAAGCAGAGCCTCTACGAGGCGGCGCTGCGGCGGGCGGCGGACGACTTGGCCGCCCTGCTGGCCGAGCCCCAGGAGGGCCCGCTGGGCGTGCGGCTGGCGCGGGTGATGAGCAGGTTCTTCGACTTCGTCGAGGAGCACGGCACGGGCTTCTCGGCCCTGATGCGCGGCGGCCCGGCGGCGGGTCCGGGCACGGCGTACACGGTCATCGACGGGGTGCGCCGGGCGGCGTACGAGGAGGTGCTCGCCCATCTGGCGGTACGGGACCCGTCCCCGCGGCTGGAGCTCGCCGTCCGCTCCTGGATCTCCCTCGCCGAGACCACGGCCCTGCTCTGGCTCGACGGCCGCCGCATCCCGCGCGACGAGCTGGAGCGCCAGCTCGTGCACGCCTTCGTCGCGCTCACGGCGGTGGGCGCGGCCTACGACCCGGACATGATGGAGATCCTCTGCCGCATCGTGGCCGAGGAGCCGCCCGGGGGGCCGCTGCCGACCCTGGTCGCCCGGCTCTCGGCACTGCTGCCGCAGCCGTCGCCGCAGGCGCTTTGACGGATCACAGTCTGCCCGTCGACCGGCGGGGCCTGCGCCGCCCGGGCCGGGCGGTCACCGCCGGGCCACCGGCGAGGAGGGGCACTCCGACCCTCGGGTAGAGGCAGGCGTACATCCGGAAGTCGGCACGGATCACGCCACGGCCACGGCGATTGAGGACGCAGGCGGCACCGTCCGCGCGGACCAGGTAGTCGGCGAAGGAACGGTCGAGGAGGGCGCCCCAGATCTCGTACTCCGCCACGGCCCGGGAGAGGGCGACCCCGTCCGGACCGGCATCCGCCAGGGCGACCATGGCCCGCCACTGCTTCGCGGGCATGGCCTCCGCGAGGAACACGGAGAGCCGGTCGGCGGAGCGGACCGGGGCCGTGTCCAGCAGGCCGGTGATCCTCTTCTGCCTTTCGCCGGCCTGCTCGGCGGCGCGCTCGCTCTGGGCGTAGGCGGCTTCCAGCTCTGCCACGCCCCGGTCCTTGAGCAGCTTGCGAAACCGGTCCAGTTCGTGGTTGACGAGGCGACAGATGACGGTGGGGGCTCGCTGGACGAGCGAGGCGATGACAAGTAGTTCCGGATCGCCCGGCTCGACCACGGCGGGGGTGCCCCGCTCGTGCGCACGCTGGAAAACCTCCCTGAACTGGTCGGTGATCTGAGCGCGCCGGGCGATGGCCACCGGATGCTGGTGCAGTACGCGGTCGATGTCGACGGGCTTCACCCGGAGGCAGGCCGCAAGCACGTGACGGAGGCCGCCGTTGTCCCGCACGGGCAGCCGGGCGAGCCGCTCGATGTCCCGGTACGTGGTCCGGCTCACACCGATGTGCCCGGCGACCTCGGCTGCCGTCAGTCCGGCCTGGACCCGTAAGTCCCGTATGGACGAGTAGCGAGCGTCGGAAGCCGACAGCAAGACCGGGGAGACGCGGAACACTTCGGCCAGTTGCACGATGCGCGCCGGCTCCGGAGTGGAGCGCCCCCTCTCGTACGAGAGTATCCGGGCCTTGGATGTGCCCACTCTGGCACCGAGTGCCGCGGCACTGAGCAGACGTCCGTCGACCCGGCGGGTGTTGCGTAGCGTACGCAGAGCAACCCCGCTGAAGTCCGCACTACCACGCGCCACTGACATCTCCCCCTCACGCGGCCGCCGAAGGCGGCTGCCAAGCTACCGCTTAGGGTCAGCTTCGCGCCATGGCAAGCACCCTTAAGGGCTACCGTCCCCCTGATCAGCGGCTCTTTCCTGGTACCGTTAAGAACCATCTCGGTATCGTCCTGCACGTGCAGGCAGATAAGTCTTGAGAGTCGGGGGAAACCTGACAGGGGCCCACCCCCGTACACGTACCTAGCTCAACGCGACGATGGACCCGCCCTCCGACTGCGCAGCCGAGGCGGGTCCATCTGCCAGCTAGGTATCAGCCGGTGGGTGAGGGGAAATCCCCTCACCCACCGGCGCTGTCCTCCCACTCGAAGAGGAACCGGACGATCCAGAGAATTGCCTTGAGAATCGCCCAATTCCCCTTGAAGAACCGGAAGAACCGCCAGACACCTCGGTTCGGCCCCTCGTGGCGGTGGCACTGGGGGACTCCGTACTCCTGTCCCCGAGCATCGGGATCATCCGCGCTCGGCGGCCCGGAGCCGTCGCCCTCCCGGTCGCCCTGCCGTTCGGAGTTGGCCATGAACCTCTCCCTTCAGGTAGCCGGGTCACTTCGACCCGCGCGCGCGGAGCCGATTGGCACCGGCCCGTCAGGGAGCTGGACACGAGCTTAGCGGCTGTCGCCCCTTCCCTACGCCTTGCAGCAGGAAAGTCCTGCTGAACAGCCAAGTACTCATGAAGGCATACGTATTGGCCAGTCTGGACCAAGGAGCGGTCATTTGCCGTCACTTGCCCACGGCCTGCTTTTCATCCACTAGAACGTGGCATGCCCTCTGCGCACATCAGCCCTCCTGCCGGAACACCGCAACCGTCCGCCCCGGCACGGAGAAGGTGCCGGAAGACACGTCGTACGACGCGGACTTGGCCACCGGATCGGCGCCACGCGCCTGCACCTCATGGAGCCCGTAGCGACTGCCCGCCAGCCCACCGACCCGCTGATCCCGGCGCCGGGGCGTGGCGTTGAAAACGACGACAAGGCTCCCCGCGCGCATCGTGATCACGCCCGCGGTCTCCCCCTCACCCGAGAGCGGAAAGGACAGGTCCCGCTGCACAGCCTCCGCACTCACGTGACTGAAGACCGGTTCCGTGGCACGGATACGCAGCAGATCACGGTAAGCGGCCGAGGCCGCCTCGACGGCGGAGCAGCCGGGGCGGAGGGCCGGTTCGGCCAGCAGAGCACGGGCGTAGGACCACTTGGCGGCGTTGTCGCGGGCCGGAGGCAGGCCGCGCCCGAAGCCGTTGCCGTCGGCGCAGTCCCAGTGGATCGCGTTGAACCAGTCGCCGCTGTCGAAGGAGTTGCGGTCCAGGGACTTGGACCGCAGAAGGTCCGTCCCCGCCTGCGAGAGCGCCGGGCCCTGGGAGAGCGTGGCGGTGGCCATGGCGAGGACCTGCATCCGGGCCCGGTCGGCGGCGGACGTGGACCGCGGCAGCTTGTAGGCGAGGGCGTCGTAAAGCGTCTCGTTGTCGTGCGCGTCGACGTAGGCGAGGGCGTCGCCGGGTGCGGCGGCGTAGCCCGCCGGCGCGCCGTTGTAGTCGACGTCGGCACCACGCACCGCGCGGCCCGTGGAATCCGTGAAGCGATAGCCCGCGAGATTGCCGCTGAGCCCCACCTTGATGAGGTCCTGGGCGTGCAGAAGGCGGGCCCGCTGCTCGTCGGGGGTGCCCTGCGCGGCCTCGTTGGGGTCGGTGAACAGGCCGGACGCGAAGCCCTGGAGCCGCGGATCCGCGTCGAAGGGGCCGCCACCGCGCACGGCGTCGCGGGCCCGGTCCGAGAAGGTGGCGATGCCGGTGCCCGCCATGTTCCGCTGGGTGGCCTGGACGAAGCGGGCGTCGTCGGCGACCTCCCCGAAGTTCCAGCCCTCGCCGTAGAGAAGAACCGCCTTCCCGTCCACCCCGTCCTTCTGGGGCGTGAGCGCGTCGAGGGCCCGGCGCACGGCCAGGATGTTCGCCTTGGGATGGTGCCCCATGAGGTCGAACCGGAAGCCGTCGACCTTGTACTGCTTCGCCCAGGTGACGACGGAGTCCACCACGAGCCGCCCCATCATCGCGTGTTCGGGAGCGGTATTGGCGCAGCAACTGGAGGTGGCGACACCGCCATCGGCGAGCAACCGATGGTAGTAACCGGGCACGACACGGTCGAGCACGGACTTCGGGTCCTGACCGGAGGCCGCGGTGTGGTTGTAGACGACGTCCATGACCGTACGCAGCCCGGCGCCCGCGAGCCCCTGCACCATCCGCCGGAACTCCACGGTCCGGCCAGGCCCGTCGGGCTCGGAGGCATAGGAGCCCTCCGGGACGGTGTAGTGCAACGGGTCGTAACCCCAGTTGTACGCGTCCCGGGCCGCGGTCCTGCCCACACACTCCTGCTGCCGGTCCGAATCGGCGGGCAACGCGGCGAGGTCGCAGGGCGGTACGGCCTGGTCGGCCCGCCGTTCGGGAACGGTGGCGAAGTCGAAGGCGGGCAGCAGATGGACATACGACGTACCCGCCTCGGCGAGCCGCTTCAGATGACGCATGCCCGCGGAACCCTGATCGGTGAAGGCGAGGTACTGCCCCGGGTGCGCCGACGTGCGGTCCACGACGGAGAAGTCACGGATGTGCAGCTCCTGGATCTGCGCGTCCCGCAGCGGTACGGCCTTCGGCTTGCGCAACCCGCGCCAGCCGGGCGGGGCGAGCGCGGGGTCGGCGAGGTCGGTGACCACGCTGCGCTCGGAATCCGTGGTGAGGGCGGTGGAGTAGGGATCAGTGACGCGATTGGTGACGACCTGCCCGACGCTCGGCACCCAGACGGTGACGGCGTACCGGTAGCTCTTCCCCTGCCACGCCCGCGGCCCGGTGACACTCCAGACACCACTGGCGTCGTCGCGGCGCATGGGGACGGCACGGCCGTCGATCTCCAGCGCGACGGTACGGGCCGTGGGCGCCCAGACGGAGAGGGTGGGGCGGCCGTGCTCGAAGTCGGGCCCGAGGCGTCTGCCCGCGGCGGCCCCGGCATAGAGGTCGTCGAGCACCCCCGGTATCTGCACACCGGTGACGACGCCGTCGGCTTCGGCGGTGACGGCACCTCTGAGAATGTCGCGCTCCCGGCCGCGGGCGTCCACGGTGAAGGCGTCGTACCCCGCCGCGGCGAGGTGCGGATACCGCTCCCGCTGCGCGGGCGTCAGCCCTCCGGGGCGGCGGGTGAGAGTCAGGGTGCCGCCGTCGTGGACGAGGTGGTGAGGGTGATCGGGCGTACCGAGGTCTCCGGGCCAGGCGAGGGTGTCCCGGTCGATCCACTGGACGCGGGCGTCGGGTATCCGGGGGCTTTGGGCGTGGGCGCTACCGCTGGGTGAGACCAGGGGCAGCAGCAGGCTTGCGATGAGGATGGCCGCTAGGCGGCGCATGGTTTCTCCTTCCGTGGTCGGTTGCCGGTCGAGTGGTCCGGTCGTGCGGCTTGCGCTGCGCGCGCGGGTGCGGGCCCGGTGGGGGCTTGTCGCGCCCACGCGGCGGAGCCGCACAATGTCGCAGCCCCGCGCCCCTCAATGCCGCCTGCGAGCTCGGTGCGCTGCGTTCGTCCGGCGACTGCGGGCCGGTGGGGACTTCTCGCGCCGTTCCCCGCGCCCCTGAAAAGCCGCCCACGAGCTCGGTCGTCCCTGCTCGTCCGGCGAGTGCGGGTCGTCGCTGGTTGCTCGCGCAGTTCCCCGCGCCCCTGATGGGGCGCGGCAGCCCGCCCGGCACCGTGGTGCACCCTCAGCGGGGCGCGGCGGCGAGGACAACCACCCCTTGCGGAGAGCCGACAGCGGACGCAGGCACCCCCTACGGGTAGCCAACCGACGGTGGAGGGGGCGGGGCCGGAGGGCGGGGTTCTGGAACGACGGTGCATGGAGTACGGCTCCCCATACGTATCGGC
>NZ_JAINFC010000322.1 GCF_020740835.1 Streptomyces sp. UNOC14_S4 | reverse complement strand
CGCCAGCCGCCGGCGCATTTCCTGGCCCGGCGGCACGTCGTGGTCGAGTTGCACGGACAGCACGTCGGTGGTCGCCGCGACCGCGCCCGCGGCCCGCAGCCGGGCCAGCGCGTCGGGCCTGCCGGTCACGTCGAGCAGCACCATGTCGTACGGCTTCGCCCCGACGGGCCCGGCCGGGGCGCCGCCCGGCGGCAGGTAGAGCAGCCGCTCGCCCTCCGGCGAGGTCACCTCGTAGCCGGTGCCCGGCGAGTCCAGGGCCATCGCCCGCACCTTGTGCCCGCTGATCAGCGCCAGTTCGCGCCCGTCCGGCACCCGCACCGGCGCGGGCAGCCCCGCCGGGAACTCGACGGCGGGCCCGTCGGCCGGGTGCGACAGCAGCACCTGCCGGACCCCGGCGATCGACCGTCCCGCGCGGGCGGCCGCGAACGCGGGCCCCGGCGTGAGGTCCAGCAGCAGGACCCCGTCGACGAGGAGCGCGGTCGCGGCCCGCGCGTCCTCGCCGACGGCGGTGGCGCAGGACGCGCAGGGGCAGTCGGGGCGCGGCAGCCCGTCGGGGGCCCCGGTGCCGAGCAGAGTGAGTTCCACGCACTGATCGTCTCGCGTCCGCGGGCCGTGGTCGCGCGGGGCTCACCCTTTCTCGCACTGCTCCCGTTCCCGACGGGCCGTTAGAGTGCGCTGCACTGATGCGCGTATCCGAGTCCCGGGAGGCGGACATGGCGTGGGTGTGGCGGTTCGAGAAGGCCGACGGGACGGAGACCTCGCCCGCGGTGGAACCGGAGGATTTCAGCACGCAGGGTGACGCGGAGACCTGGATCGGCGAGGTCTGGAAGGATCTCCTGGACGGGGGCGCCGAGCAGGTCACGCTGTTCGAGGACGGCACGGAGATCTACACGATGAGCCTGCGCGCCGCCGCCGAGAGCTGACGGCCCGTCGGGGCCGCGGGCTCGTCCCGCGGCCCCGACGCGCGTGGTTCACATCTCGCCGAGCGTCACGGTCACCGTGTGCTCGGAGCCGTCCCGGAGGTACGTCACCTTGGCGCGGTCGCCCGGTTTGAGGCCCGCCAGCGTCTCGGTCAGGGACTGCATGGTCGTGATGGCCGTGTCGTTCAGGCCGGTGATGACGTCGCCCGCCCTGATGCCCGCTTTGTCGGCGGCCCCGCCCTGCGTCACCGAGACCACCGCGGCGCCCGCGGGCGCGAAGTTGTCGCCGACGACGGTCCGCGCGGTGATGCCCAGGGCCGCCCGGCCGGAGTTGGTGACCTTGCCGCTCTTGATGATCTGACCGGCGACGGTGTGCACCGTCGAGGCCGGGATCGCGAAACCGATGCCGGGCGCGGCGCCGTTGCCCAGCTCGGGGTCGGTGGCGGCGAGCGTCGGGATGCCGATGACCTGCCCGGAGAGGTTGACGAGGGCGCCGCCGCTGTTGCCGGGGTTGATGGCCGCGGAGGTCTGCACCATGTTGGAGATGGTCGCCCCGGTGCCGCCGCCGCTGCTGCCCTCGCTGACCGTGCGGCCCACGGCGGAGACGATGCCCTGGGTGACGCTGCTGGACAGGCCCAGCGGATTGCCCATGGCCAGCACGATCTGGCCGACCTCGACCTTGGCGGAGTCGCCGAACGTGGCGGGTTTGAGGTTCTTGGGGACGTCGTTCAGCTGGACGACGGCGAGGTCCTGCTCCGGATAGCTGGACACCAGCCGGGCGCCGACGCTGCCGCCGCCCGTGGCCAGGGTGACCTTGAAGCTCTCGGCGTTGCCCACGACGTGCGCGTTGGTCACGATGTGGCCCTTGTCGTCGTAGATCACGCCGGAGCCGAGCCCCTCGCCGGTGGTGATCTGCACGACGGAGGGCAGGACGTCCTTGACGACCTTCTCGTACGCGGCCTGGAGGTCCCCCGCGGACCCGGCGGGCGCGGCGGGGGAGGGGGCGGACGAGGACTGGGACGCGGACGACGCCGAGGACGCCGCGGCGCTGTTCGACGCCTTCTTGCCGGAACAGCCCGCCAGACCGGCGGCGGCCAGCAGCGTCACGGCGCAGGCCGCGGCGACGAGGGGGAGGGTACGGGCGCGTGAACCGTCCATACAGGAAGTATTACTCCCTGTGGAAGGCCTGTCGCGCGCTGTGCGCGACAGGCCGGAGTCGCCCGGGCGGGCGTCAGCCCCGTACGCCGCACAGGTGCAGCAGGGCCGCCACCGCCCGGTACGGATCCGTACGGCCCGCGCGGTCCTCGGCGGCGAGCAGGCGGTGCAGCTCCTCGCCCGCCGGGGGCGGCGTGCCGTCCGGCGCCTGGTCGGTGAGGACCCGCACGCCGTACCAGGCCTGCACCGGGGCGCCGATGCCCGCGAGCGTCGCGGTCAGGGTCTCGCGCCGGTCCGCCCGCACGGCCAGGCCGATGCGGTTCGTGTAGGCGGGGGAGTCGAAGGCGGCCAGGGCGGTCGCCCAGTCACCGGCCAGCCCCGGCCGCAGGGCCAGCGCGTCGGCGTTCCGCACGAGCAGGGACAGCAGGCCGCCGGGCGCGAGCACCCGGGCGAGCCCGGCGAGCATCGGGTCCGGCTCCGCCACGTACATCAGGACACCGTGGCACAGGACGACGTCGAACGTGCCCGGCCGGAAGTGCGCCCCCGCGTCCCGCCCGTCGCCCTCGACGACACGCATCCGCTCCTGGATGCCCTCCGGCTCGGCGGTCACCGCCTCGCGCAGCGCCGCCGCCATCCGGGGGTCGGCCTCCAGGCCGGTCACCTCGTGACCGGCGCGGGCCAGCCGCAGCGCCTGCGTCCCCTGCCCGGGGCCCACGTCGAGGACGCGCAGGCGGCGGCCCACCGGGAAGCGGGCCGCGATCTGCGTGTCGAGCTGGCGCGCCACCAGCTCCTGGCGGACGGTGTTCCTCAGCCCCCCGAGTCCCCGCAGCCAGCCCTCGGCGCCGCCGCCGAAACCGGTCAGGGCTTCTCCCCGCGCTTGACCTGGGGTTTGGGCAGCCGCAGCCGGCGGACCTGGAGCGTGCGCATCACGCCGTAGGCCACCGCGCCGCGGCGGTTCTCGTCGGGGAAGCGCTGCTTGAGGGCGCTGCGCAGGCCGAGCCCGAGGACCAGGGCGTTGACCACCAGCAGGGCGATCACGACCATCCAGGCGAACAGCACGTACACCTGGAAGCTGCCGCGGTTGATCATGCTCAGGATGAGGATGAGCACCGCGAGGGGGAGGAAGAACTCCATGGCCGAGTAGCGCGCGTCCACGTAGTCGCGGGCGAAGCGGCGGACCGGGCCCTTGTCGCGGATCGGCAGATAGCGCTCGTCGCCATTGGCCAGGGCTTCGCGCTGCCGGGCGAGGTCGGCGCGGCGGGCCTCGCGGGAGCGCTTCGCAGCGTCCTTGCGGTTGGCCGGCGTACTGGCCAGGCTGCGGCGCTGCGCGGTGGCCTCGCTGCGCTTGGGGGTCGGGCGGCCCTTGGGGGCCTGCGGGTCACGGGTCTGCTTCGGCTGGTCCGGGGTCGCCTTGGCGGCCGCGGCCTGCTCGTCCTTGGAAGTGGAACGGCTTCGGAACACGAAACCCAAGGGTACGTGGTACGGACGGATGGCCACCGGCCGTCCGGGGAACGATCCGGCAACGCCCCCTCGTTCCCCCTGGTGAAAGCCCGTGTGCGGCACCCGTGCACGGCACGGCACGCGGGCACCACCGGCACCCCTCGTTCCGTCCCTCGTTCCGTCCCCTGTTCCGGCCGGGGTCCACCTACTCCCTGGGCCGGAGGGCCGTGACCTTCTGATCGTCCTGGAGTAGGAGCGCATCGGCGCCCGAACGGTGCGGTAATGGAAGCGGGCCCCGTACTGTGGGTTCTGCAAGATGTGCTGGAGTTCGTAGTCCGTCAGAAGGGGGCGCCCGAGGCCCATGAGCGGTGTCATGAAGCGTATGGGAATGATCTTCCGCGCGAAGGCCAACAAGGCCCTGGACCGGGCCGAGGACCCGCGCGAGACCCTCGACTACTCGTACCAGAAGCAGCTCGAACTGCTCCAGAAGGTGCGCCGTGGCGTGGCCGACGTCGCCACGTCCCGCAAGCGTCTCGAACTCCAGCTGAACCAGCTGCAGGGCCAGTCGAGCAAGCTGGAGGACCAGGGCCGCAAGGCCCTCGCCCTCGGCCGCGAGGACCTCGCCCGTGAGGCGCTCACCCGGCGTGCCGCCCTCCAGCAGCAGGTCAGCGACCTGGAGACGCAGCACACCACCCTCCAGGGCGAGGAGGAGAAGCTGACGCTCGCCGCCCAGCGCCTCCAGGCCAAGGTCGACGCCTTCCGCACCAAGAAGGAGACCATCAAGGCCACCTACACCGCCGCCCAGGCACAGACCCGCATCGGCGAGGCGTTCTCCGGCATCTCCGAGGAGATGGGCGACGTCGGCCTGGCGATCCAGCGCGCCGAGGACAAGACGCAGCAGATGCAGGCGCGGGCCGGGGCCATCGACGAGCTGCTCGCCTCCGGCGCGCTCGACGACCCCACCGGCATGGCCAAGGACGACATCACGGCCGAGCTGGAGCGCCTCTCCGGCGGCAACGACGTCGAGCTGGAGCTCCAGCGCATGAAGGCGGAGCTCGCGGGCGGCAGCAGCGCCGACCGGCAGGCCATCGAGGGCGGCCGTCCCGGCCAGGGCGCACAGCAGCAGCCCCAGGACACCCCGCGCTTCGACAAGCAGTGACCTGGGCAGTGAAGAGGCCATGAGCCCGCACGCACCGGACCGAGGGAGACCGTCATGATCGTACGGATCATGGGGGAGGGGCAGGTGAAGCTGGCCGACAGCCACTTCACCGAGCTGAACGCGCTGGACGACGAGCTGCTCGACGAGATGGAGAGCGGCGACGAGGAGGGCTTCCGCCGCACCCTCGGCGCCCTCCTCGCCCGGCGGCTCGTCACCGGCCACGGCGCCCGCCACCTGCTCCTGACCAGCCGCCGCGGCCCGGCCGCCGACGGCGCGGGCGAACTCGCCGCCGAACTCACCGCCCTCGGCGCGGACGGCCGCATCGAGGCCTGCGACGCCGCCGACCGGACGGCGCTGGCCGCCCTGCTCGCCACCGTCCCCGACACGCACCCCCTCACCGCCGTGATCCACGCCGCCGGCGCGATCGACGACGCCGCCCTGCACGCCCTCACCCCCGACCGGCTCGACCGCGTGCTGCGCCCGAAGACCGACGCAGCCTGGAACCTGCACGAGCTCACGCGCGAGCTGGACCTCGCCGAGTTCGTGCTCTTCTCCTCGATGGCGGGCACCTTCGGCGGCGCGGGACAGGCCAACTACGCCGCCGCCAACGCCTTCCTCGACGCCCTCGCCCACCACCGCCGCTCCCGCGGCCTGGCGGCCACCTCGCTCGCCTGGGGCCTGTGGGCCGAGGCCAGCGGCATGACCGGCCACCTCGACCGCGCCGACCTCGACCGCATCGCCCGCACCGGCGTCGCCGCGCTGGAGACCGACCACGCGCTCGCGCTCTACGCCGCCGCGCGCACCGC
This sequence comes from Streptomyces sp. UNOC14_S4, assembly GCF_020740835.1. Classification (GTDB taxonomy): domain Bacteria; phylum Actinomycetota; class Actinomycetes; order Streptomycetales; family Streptomycetaceae; genus Streptomyces. The sequence continues at coordinate 3,341 of NZ_JAINFC010000322.1, read as the reverse complement.
CGACCGGCCGTCCGTGCTCCCCGCGCGGCTCGACCTCGCCGCGCTGCGCGACGCCGGCCACCTCCCCGCGCTGCTGCGCGACCTGGTCCGCCCCCGGCCGCGCCGGGCCGCCACCGGACCCGACCCGGACGCGGCGTCGTTCGCGCAACGGCTCGCCCGGCTCCCCGAGGACCGGCGGCGGCAGACCCTGTCGGCCCTCGTCCGCCAGGAGACCGCGGCCGTCCTGGGACACGCGACCCCCGACGCGATCGGCCGGGAGCGCCCGTTCAAGGCACTCGGCTTCGACTCGCTCACCGCCGTCGAGCTCCGCAACCGGCTCGCCGCCGCGACCGGACTGCGGCTCCCGGTCACGCTCGTCTTCGACCACCCCACCCCCGACGCGCTGGCCGCCCACATCGGCGCCGAACTGCTCGGCACCCCCGGCCGTGCCGTCGCCGCGGACGCCACGCCCCCCGCACCGCACACGCCCGCCACCGACGACGACCCCGTCGTCATCGTCGGCCTCGGCTGCCGCTACCCGGGCGGCGTCACCGACGGGGACGGCCTCTGGCGCATGCTGGCCGACGGCACCGACACCGTCACGCCGTTCCCCCGCGACCGGGGCTGGAACCTCGACACCCTCTACGACCCCGACCCGGACCGCCCCGGCAAGTCCTACGTCCGCGAAGGCGGATTCATCGACGACGCCGTGCGCTTCGACGCCGAGTTCTTCGGGATCTCGCCGCGCGAGGCGGCCGCGATGGACCCGCAGCAGCGGGTGCTGCTGGAAACCGCGTGGGAGACCGTCGAACACGCCGGGATCGACCCCACCTCGCTGCGCGGCAGCAGCACGGGCGTGTTCGTCGGCGCGATGGCGCAGGACTACCACACGACCTCGTCGGGATCGCTCGCCGAAGGGCAGGAAGGCTATCTGCTCACCGGCACCGCGACCAGCGTCATCAGTGGCCGGGTCAGCTACGTGCTCGGCCTAGAGGGCCCGGCGGTGACCGTCGACACCGCGTGCTCCTCGTCGCTGGTCGCACTGCACCTGGCGGCGAACGCCCTGCGCTCCGGCGAGTGCGACCTCGCGCTCGCGGGCGGCGTCGCCGTCCTCACCTCGCCCCAGGCGTTCGTCGAGTTCAGCCGCCAGCGCGGCCTGTCCGCCGACGGCCGCTGCAAGCCCTTCGCGGCCGCGGCCGACGGCACCGGCTGGGGCGAGGGCGTCGGCCTGGTCCTCGTCGAGCGGCTCTCCGACGCCCGGCGCCGGGGACACCGCGTCCTCGCGGTCGTACGCGGCTCCGCCGTCAACCAGGACGGCGCGTCCAACGGACTCACCGCACCCAACGGCCCGTCCCAGCAGCGCGTCATCCGGCAGGCACTCGCCGCCGCGCGGCTGGCCCCCGCGGATGTCGACGCGGTCGAGGCACACGGCACGGGCACGCGGCTCGGCGACCCGATCGAGGCCCAGGCACTGCTCGCGACGTACGGGCAGGACCGGCCCGCCGACCGGCCCCTGCGGCTCGGGTCGATCAAGTCCAACATCGGCCACACCCAGTCCGCCGCGGGCATCGCCGGTGTCCTCAAGATGGTGCTCGCCCTGCGCCACGGCGAACTCCCGCGCACCCTGCACGTCGACGAGCCGACCCCGCACGTCGACTGGGCGGCGGGCGGCGTCGCGCTGCTGACCGAGCCGGTCGCCTGGCCCGCGGGGGAGCGGGTGCGCCGGGCCGGTGTGTCCTCGTTCGGGGTCAGCGGCACCAACGCGCACATCATCCTCGAACAGGCCCCCGCCGAGGACCGCCCGGCCACCGCCTCTGTGAGTCTGTCGCCCGACACGCGGGGCGTCGCCGGGGTCGTGCCGTGGCCGCTGTCGGCCCGTACCGCCGAGGGCCTGCGCGCGCAGGCCGCCCGCCTGCGGGACTGGGCCCTGCGGCACCCCGACGCCGAACCCGCCGACGTGGCCTGGTCCCTGGCGACCGGGCGCGCCGTTCTCGACCACCGCGCGGTGGTACGGGGACGCACCACCACGGAACTGGCCGCCGCCCTCGCCGAGCGGGCCGAAGGCGGCTGGACGGCCACCGGAGCGGTGGTCTCCGGGCCGGGGCCCGTCTTCGTCTTCCCCGGACAGGGGTCGCAGTGGCTCGGCATGGCCGCCGGACTGCTGGAGCACTGCCCGGTGTTCGCGGACGCGGTCGCCGAGTGCGCGGCGGTCATCGACCCGCTGGTGTCCGGCTGGTCCCTGCTCGACCTGCTGCGCGGCACCGACGACGGGACCGCCGCGGCCCTCGCGCGGGTCGAGGTGCTGCACCCCGTCCTGTTCGCCGTCATGGTCGGACTCGCCCGGTGGTGGGAGTCCTGCGGAGTGCGCCCCGCCGCCGTGATCGGCCACTCGCAGGGCGAGGCCGCCGCCGCGTACGTCGCCGGTCTGCTCTCCCTGGAGGACGCCGCGCGCGTCGCGGTCATGCGGGTCCGGGCCGTCCAGGCGGCCGACGCCTGCCACGGCGCGCTGCTCGCGGTGGCCCTGACGGCCGAACGCGCCCGCACACTGATCGAGGAGACCGGTGCCGACGGCCTGGTGGCGATCGGCGCCGTCAACAGCCCGGGCAACGTCGTGCTCTCCGGCGACACCGACGCCCTCGCCGCGCTCATGACCCGGTGCGAGGCCGAGGGCACCCGGGCCCGGTGGGTGCCGGGGGCGTACGCGTCGCACTCGCCGCAGATGGACGCCGCCCGCGACGAGATCACCCGCCTGCTGGCGGACCTGCGGCCGCTGCCCGGCCGCATCCCGATGTACTCGACCGTCACCGGCACGGTCCTCGACGAGCGGACGCCCCTCGACGCCGCGTACTGGTTCGAGAACATGCGCCGCACCGTGCTGTTCGAGACCGCGGTCGGCGCGGCGGCCGCCGACGGCCACGACGCGTTCGTCGAGTGCAGCCCGCACCCCGGACTGGTGGTGCCGCTCGGGGACACCCTCGACGACCTCGGCGCCCCCGGTGCCGTCCTGAGCACCCTGCGACGGGACGACGGCGGACCGGACCGGCTGGTGACGGCGCTGTCCGACGCCTACGTCCGTGGCCTGCCGGTCGACTGGGCCGGGCTGGTCGCCCACGACCGGGTCACCCGGGTGGACCTGCCGACCTACGCCTTCCAGCGCCGCCGCCACTGGGCCGAGGCGTCCGGCGCGGCGGCCTCCGGCGGCGCGGGCTGGGGACAGTTCGCGGTCGAGCACCCGGTGCTGGGCGCGGGCGTCGACCTGGCCGACGGCTCCGCGACGGTGTTCACCGGCCGCCTGTCGGCCGGCTCGCACCCCTGGCTGGCCGACCACGTCGCGCTCGGCTCGGCCGTCGTCCCCGGCACGC
>NZ_JAINFC010000321.1 GCF_020740835.1 Streptomyces sp. UNOC14_S4 | reverse complement strand
GTATGGGGGGGTGCGGCACCGGAGCGCCGCACCCCTGTCGTCCGGGTGGGGCCGGGTCAGCTCGCGGGCTGCACGACGATCGCGTCGTGGGCCGTGGCGAAGGCCGGTTCGCCCAGCTGGATGCCGACCTGGACCGTGCCGTGGGCCGTGTCCTCGACGACCAGGGCCGGGTAGAGCGAGACCCACGCGTCCGTGCCCGGGCCGCTCGGCTCGATGTTCAGCGGGACCGCGGGGCAGGTGAGGGTGCGCCGGTCGGCCGACAGCACGCCCTGGGCGACGATCTCCCGGCTCTCGTCCGTCCAGTGCGTGAACGCGACGTGGTCCTCGGTGAAGTGCGTGCCCTCGGGGGCGGTGAAGACCACCTTGACCGTACCGATGACGCGCTGGCCGGTGTTGCGGACGACGAACGGCGGGTAGACCCACCGGTCCTGCCCGGCGGTCGCCGTCAGCTGCTCCGTCTTGACCGTGGCGCGCAGCCCGGGGGCGACGGCGCGGGGCGCCCGGTAGCGGTAGTAGACGCTGCCGAGCTGGAAGGCGTCCTCGGGCTTGGCCGGGTCCCAGCCGAGCGCGCTGACGGAGCCGTCGGGGTCGGCGGCCTGGGGCCAGACGAGGAAGCGGTAGTACCCCGGCTTGTCGCCCAGCTGCCGCAGGTCGATCGCGGGCAGGGTCACCTTGCGGCCCGTACCGGAGTCCCTGTGGCCCTCCGCCTTCTGCACCTGCGGAGTGGGCGTGTAGTGGGACGGTGTGCCGTCCTCGTGCACGAGCTGGTAGTACACGTGGTCGCTGTCGCTGCCTGCCACTCCCGGCTCGCCCTGGCGGAGGTTCACCAGGTCGATGATGAACTTGTCACCCGGGATGCGGCCGTTGTCCGACACGTGGCCGAAGCCGGCCTGGCTGTTGGGCGCGCCGCCCCAGTTGTTGTCGTACGGCAGGCGGACGAACGGCCGTCCCACCAGCTCCGGATCGGAATTCTGCCAGGCCCCGGCGAGCACCTCGATCTCCGGGTTCGCGGTGCGGACGTCCCCGTTGTCGAGGATCACGTCGACGCGAATCCGGTAGCGGCGGCCGTAGGCCGGGCGCGGATCGGCGTCCACATTGAGGTCGCCGCGGAGCGTGAACGTGATGAGGTCGGAATCGTCGAGGAAGACGAGGTCGATCACCTCGAATTCCTGGTCGATGCCGCCACGGCCGCGCTTGACCTCGACGGCGGCGACATCCGGCTGGTCGTTGCCGGTGTAGGAGTACCTGATCTCCTTGATCTTCACACCCATCGGGACGCGAATCCTGCCGTCGTACCGGAACTCGCTGTCCCAGACGGCGAAGCGGTTCGCGTACCCGAGAGTCCGGATACCCGCCCACTCGGGGTCCGGGGTCGCGCTCTCGGGGGATAAAGCGGGTGCCGTCGTCATAGAGATTCCTCTTCTCTTCGCCGGGGATTCGGCTGGGTCGATACTGCTTTCGGTTTTTCTGCCGTCCGGTTGTGCGGCGATTGACCGTGATCTTGGGGGAGGCGATCGGCAAGTCAATACGGCTCCTGCGGGAACGTCAACGACGCGGAAATTACTATCGGCCAGCGAGCGGGGCGTCGATGCTCCGCCCCCCGGACCGCGAGGGTGCGGATCGGAGGCGGGTGCCGCATCTTCAACCACCCCTCCCGTCACGCAGATGCTCACGTTCATCACCGGCATCGAAGTCGGCGCGGAACGTGTGGTGTACAGGAAGACAGCGGGCCACCCAACGCACCCGGTGTGACCGGGCAGAAGGAGTATCGACCAGCCCCGGAGTCCGGCTGATTCTTTTCAGCCGACGGAGCGGAACGAGCCCGACGCGCCCGGTTCACGCCGTTTATCGATCACCGGCCGGAAAGGCGCGCTTGACGCTGTCCGCCGCCGTGATCGGCTCGACAGAACCCCTGGCCACGATGGCGCACCGGACAGCCGGCTCTCGCCGATCACCCAGCGTTCCGCCCACCGGGTTGCCGATAAGCGCGTTCATCCACACGATGCTTCACGGAGTCGCCGTGGCTCGGCGGTCCGGATACCACCGTGAGGGCCACCACACGTCGGGGCCCGTTACGGGCGCTTCGCCCGGTATCCACCGCCCGTCACACAACGCACACGGCGTTCTCGAAGAATGCGGGCCGCGACTCATCCGTCAGGAGGTGGGCCGGAAAATCCGGACCGTCCGCCGCTCACCGCATTCATCAATCAATTGTTTATCCCTGTTCATGGTATGAGCGCGAGACCGGGACGGAACCACTCGCTGCCCGGCTCCCCCGCGCGCCCGCGCGTACTCCGCCTTTCGATACGCGGGCGCCGCCATCGGGACGCCGGGGAGGGGGACCACCGGGTCGTCCGGCAGGCAGAGCAGGTGGGACGGAGCGACGGTGAGCGTGTCCGACGCCCCGTCATGGGCGAGACCGTCGCGGCCGATCCACGGCACGCGGTGCGCCAGGAACCACGGTCCGCTCATGGCCACCGCGGCGTAGAAGGCGTACTGGTGCAGCGCGTCCATGGCCGCCACATCGCGCCGGGGCGTCACGCCGTACGTGTCCACGATCCGCCGCTCGGCCACGTCGACGAGCCGCTCACCGGTGACCCCCTCACCACCCACCCGGGGCACCGCCTCCAGACGCACGAGGGGCCGCAGCGCTTCCGCCAGCCCCGCACAGGTCTCCCGCAGGACATCGGCGCGCTCGCCGCCCCGGGAACGGCGAGCGCGCCGGGTACGGCAACGACAGTCGCTTCGAGGCCTCCGGGCGGCCTCGGGTCCCGGGATCGGCCGCCGTCAGACAGCTCCCTCCGGGCCCCGCGGTCCCCGGACGGTCCCCACTCGGAGGACGGGGCTCAGGACGGGGACGAGGAGCTCGGTGGCGATGTCCGTCAAGGACGGTGGCACGGCACCGGCCTGCAGTGCGGTGACGTAGGCGGCGGCTTGCGCGTGCGTGAGTGTTCCGACGCGCTGCCGCAGCAGGTACATGGCCCTGATACGGCCGTGGGCCGCCGCTTCGTGACGGACCTCGTCGTGCAGGTCGTCCACTGCCGTGCGTACGGGGATCTTCCGGATACGGGTCCGGTAGTCCCCCTCCCACACCCCCTGGAGCCAGGAGACCACGCCGACCGAGTGGAGACTGCCGTCGAGGCGATCCACCAGGTAGGGTCCGGCGCCGCCCAACTGCTCGCGGGGGTCTCGCGTGCGCACGTACTCCACGGATGCGTAATGGACGATCCAGACGAGTTCGTGTTCCTCGACCTCGTCCACCACAAGCCGTCCCGCGTACTTCCGGTCCAGCTCTTCCTGAACCACCCGGATCGCGAACTCACGCTCGATCATGCCCGTCAGCATCCCGCACATGGCCGGACACGGACAACGGACTTTGAGTCGACTGCCCATCAGCAACCCTTTTTCCGAAAAGGAGTTGTGTAAGCACTGGCCGATTCCGCTCCCAAGGTCACCCCTGGCCGGATCTCCCCTGGCGTCGTCTCGGCCGCTTCCCCGAGCTGGGTGGTGACGACGGGGTCCAGCGGCAGATCTCCCTGCTGCCGCCGAGGGGCTACCGGGCCCGGGCGATCTGCCCGTTGACGAAGACCGGAGCCCCCGTTGTCCGGGTCGCTGCTCGGGTTGTCCGGCGCGAGGCGGTCGACGGCGCCCCGCTGGAAGATCAGGCACATGCTCGACCCGCCGAAGCTGAAGCGGCCGAGTTCGTCGCCCTTGGTGACCGTCGAGCCCACTTCCAGCCCGTCCGGGTACCTGGTCGAGGAGATCTCGGTGGTGCCGACCGGCATCACGCACACCAGGCCGACCTTGGGCGCGGTGCTCTCGATGATCGCGATGCCGCGGGTAGGCAGCTGTTGATTCGGTTGTAGGTCATGGTGGGTCATAAAGTCCCCCACATGAGCGAGAAGGCTGATGATTGGGTCTCTGCGGGTAGGGCTGCGAAGCTGATTGGAGTGTCGACTCGGACGCTTCGGCGGTACACCCTCGAAGGCGTTCTGGAGGACCGGCGGTCGCCTGGCGGCCGGCGGATCTTCCGTGTCGGGGATCTGGACGCGGTGGCCCGTCGCCGCGGTGCCCCGAATCTGCCGCCAGCGGGCGGGGTTGTGCTGTACGGGCGTGTCTCCTCGCATCGGCAGCGCTCCGAGGGGGACCTGGACCGGCAGATGGCCAGGCTCCGCCAGGCGGCCGGGGACCGCATCGTGGCCGGCGAGTTCAGCGATGTCGCCTCTGGCCTGTCGGACAAGCGCAAGGGCCTGCGGCGGGCGCTCAGGGCGTGCCAGGCCGAGTCGGTGACGACACTGCTGGTGACGCATGAGGAGCGGCTCGCGAGGTTCGGCACGGCCATGCTCGCCGAAGTCGTCCTTCCCTCCTGGGGATGCCAGCTGGAGATCGCAGGCGGCGATGAGGAGTTGGACGGGACGGAGGACGGCGATCTCGTGCGGGACATGCTCGCCGTGGTGACCTCGTTCTCCGGCAGGCTGTACGGCTCCCGTTCGGCGAAAGCCAGGGCCCTCACCAGGGTGGTCAAGTCCACTGTTGAAGAGGGCAAGTTGTAGGCCACTGCTGGTCGTGTATAGGCTGCGGCTTGCCGGTTGAGGAACCGAGCGGAGAAGGGAGTCATGGTCGTGGCGAGACGCAAGAAGAAGCGTGAACTCCGCGCGATCGCAGCTCCCTTCACCGTTGCCGCCCCGACCGGAGCCCGTATCCGGGACCGGCTGCGCAGCACTGCCGCCGAGGCGGAAGTGCTGCGCCTGGTCGGCGAGCACCTCGGACATCACCAGCGAGCCGACCTCGCTGAGCGCGTGGCGCTCGGCCGGGTGAAGGTCAAGGAGAACCGGCGGGCCGAGCGGAAGAAAAAGCTCACCGCTGTGTCGTCCTCGCGCTGGGCCGGGGCGATGACCAGGGCGAGCGAGGACCAGTACCAGCTTTCCCTGCGCTGCCTGTACGACGAGCGGGCCAGCCTCCGCCGAGCCGTACGGACCATCGCCAGGCGCCTGGCTGTGCCGTGCGGGCAGCGGAAAGGCAAGACCCGCGGTTACCCGGACCAGCGCGAACGCTGGGCCAAGCAGCGCCGCCTCGCGGTGCTCAAGACCCGGCTCGCGGCTGTCGAACAGCGTATCGAGACCGGGCGCCCCGGCATCGTGGTCGGTGGCCGGCGCCTGGCGAAGACCCGACACAACCTCGGCAAGGCCCGGCTCACCGAGGCCGAGTGGCACGCCCGGTGGGAAGCCGCGCGGCTGTTCCTGACCGCTGACGGCGAGTCCGGCGCCCCGCACGGCAACTACACGATCACCGTCGATCCCGCCTCGGGCGAGGTGTCGATCGTGTTGCCCGAGCCGCTGCGGCACCTGGCGAACGCGCCTCGCGGCCGCTACAAGCTCGCCTGTACTGTGGCCTTCTCACACCGCCGGGAGGAATGGCTGGACCGGGTGAGCGCCAACCGGGCGGTGCGGTACGACATCGTGTACGAGCCGGTACGCGACCGCTGGTACATCGACGCCAGCTGGGGCGCCGACACGGCCGTGCTGCCGACACCGCAGGAGATCCAGGCCTTCGGCGAACGCCTCCTCGGCGTCGACCTGAACGCTGACCACCTCGCCGCGTACGTCCTCGACGCGCACGGTAATCCTGTCGGCGAACCGATCACCGTGCCGATCGTCATCGGCGGCCCGGCGAGCCATAGGGACGGATGCCTACGGTCGGCGATCACCGAACTCCTGCGAATCGCTCGCGAGCACCGCTGCGCGGGCATCGTCATCGAGAACCTCGGTTTCGATGACGCCCGCGCCACCGGCCGGGAGACCATGGGCCGCGGCGGACGCGGCAAACGCTTCCGCCGCACTGTCGCCGGCATCCCCACCGCGAAGTTCCGGGAACGCCTGCGCGGCATGGCCTTCCACGCCGGGCTCGCCGTGATCGCCGTAGACCCGGCCTACACGAGCATCTGGGGCGAGCGGTACTGGAAGACGCCGCTCCGGCAACAGGCCAAAACCAGCGTCACCAGGCACCACGGTGCCTCGGTGGCCATCGGACGACGCGGCCTCGGACATGGCGCACGGCGTCGGGCAGGTGTGACCGCCAGCCACCGGAGGATGGCTGCGCGGAGAGCTACCACCCAGACCGTGCACATCCCGAGGCCGCGTGGGGCCGTGAGCCCGATCAGGACCACAGGCACGCCAAACGGAGGCGACAAGACCTGCTGGAGCCGAGCGGACCAACTCACGCTGTTCCCCGACCTCGAAGACCGCTCGCGAGGTCACCGGACCACCTGTCCGGATTCCAGTGATTCGGCCAACACCAGCCAACATCACTAGGAACGGTGTTGACCGAGGCGCCGTAGCACTGCGAGTGCGTACCGGCCGTCGGGTCGTCGCCCATCGACTGGAGCTAGGCGAACATATAGCCGGGCACCATGTCGAGGGCCACCACCTTGCCGTCCACCGGCGCATGCCAGCGGTGGTAGTCGGCGCCCGAGAGGAAGGTCTGGAGAACGTCACCGCCGACGAACTCGTCGGTTTACGGGCTGCCGTTGAGCATGTTCTCCAGGGAGTACGGCTGCCCCTTGAGCCAGAACTGGTCCTGGCGCCTCACAGAAGGAGTTGTAGTACCTCGCGTCGATCGCCGCGGACGTCGTCGTCCGGCTCATAACCGTCCCCTTCCGTCGCTGCCGCTACGGCTCGCCGGGCGACGTTACGCGCCGCCCAGCGGCCCCGCAGGGGCACGATCCGGCCGGGGACACCGATCAGGCCACGCTCCCGCGGGGCCCGCGGCGGATCGCTACCGCCCCTGGTCCGCCAGGGCCAGGGCCTCGGTGCCGGCTGTACAGGACTCGCGCAGCGCGTCCAGCTCCTCCTGCGGCAGTGCGAGGGCGGAGCCACGGCGGCCGTCGCCGTCCAGGAGGGCGCTCGCGGCGTCCAGCCAGTCTGGGCGGGCCTCGACGCCGATGAACTCCGCCAGCCGGGTCAGCTCCTTGCGCGGCTCCTCCAGAAGCCGCTCGTACGACAGCGAGGTGCGGATGTCGGCCGGGAGCTCCTCCAGGTGCTGCAGCCCGTCGACGATCCAACGCGACCACATGCCGCCGAACGTGGCGAGCGGGATGGGGCGGTCCAGGACGAGGGCCGGGTCGTAGCTGTCGGTGAGCAGCGGGGCCAGGTCGGGCGGCAGCTGGGCGGCGTGCTCCGGGGTCAGCTCCAGCGGGGACTCCAGGCCGCAGCGCTGGGCCATCTCCCAGAACATCGGGAGCATGCGGAAGGCGAAGTGGCGGCTCATGGAGAGGGCGCAGTCGGGCCCGTTGCGGTACAGGTGCACGAAGCGCGCCTGCGGGAACAGCGCGCGCAGCTGGGGTACGCGGCCGAGGGAGAGTCCGGAGCGCTCGACGACGGCGCCCTGCTTGCCGAAGCGCGCGGCCAGGGTGGCGAACAGCGCCTGCCAGTGGAGCGCGACGGGGCGCGAGGGCCAGGCGTTGACCTCGGGCTCCAGCTCGTCGAGCAGCCCGTCGGGGTCGTCGGTCAGGTGCGGGAGGACCATCAGGCTGATGGCGGGTATGCCGGTGGTCTCCGCGGAGTAGCGCCACTCGGGGTGGCGGTTGTAGAGGAACTCCGACGGCGGGGTGCCGTTGCGGATCATGCTGTCGCTGATCTGGTTGGGCCGGCTGAGGACGCCCCAGAACTCGGGCCCGGTGAGGGGCTCTTCGGTCAGCGCGGCGGGGTCCGAGATGCTGGCGAACAGCTCGTTGACGCTGAGCACGTCCGGGTGCATGTTCACCACCGAGGACAGCGCCGTCGACCCGCAGCGCCCGGTGCCGACGACAAAGGTCAACCTGTCTGTGTGCACGCTGACTTCCTTCCGTTTCGTATGCGAGAGCAAAGGTCCGCAGCGGCGGTACTGCCGCGGTCCATTCGGCATCGACCCCCACGGTAATAGATGTTGTGAACTCCCGGGCAAGCTTCGACAAAATTCATGTGTGGCGCATCCAATGCCGGGACAGGGTTAGCGTTACCAGAAGAAACCCTTTACCTTCACGAGCGGCACGTAACAGATCTGAAATAACTTGACCCCCTCAAGGAATGCCCTGCTCCCACCCCGGACGGAGGGCCGACGTCCGGAACCGGTGCCGGATTCGGGCACCCCTGCGCGCAGCACGACGGAAACCGTGGCGTTACGTCAAGATCCCGGGACACTGCTACAGTTGCGCCCATCGCCCGGGACAGCAGGCACAACGGAACGGAGCGCCACAGGTCCCAGGGGAGGGAGACACCCTCTGACGCAGGGTGTCCAGACCGTCGCACACAGCTCAAGAACGAGCGGGGCCGCCAAGGCTCCCGCGCTGGGAATTCTGCACACGGGGGAGCACGCTTTCTTCCGCCCCGGTTTCCGCGGACGTATGGATTGTGTAAAGCGTGCGAGGTACTTTCGCCACCCCGGAAAAATCCTGTCGGGGTAAGGAGTTCATACACGTGTTGGTCGAGCGCGACGAGGAGATAGCCGAGCTCACGCAGCTCTTCGCCGGGGAAACCGGCGCGGGCGGCGGGGTCGGTGTCATCACCGGCGCCGTTGCCTCGGGAAAGACCGAGCTGCTCAACAGGGTGTCGGACATTGCTGTCGCGAAGGGCGTTCGGCTGCTGAGCGCCGTGGCCTGCGCCTCGGAGCAGGAGTTCCCCTACGCGGTACTGGAGCAGTTGCTGCTCGGAGTGCCCCCGCGGCTGCTCGGGCCGGAGCTCGCCCCGGGCGCCGGCCCCGGAGCGCCGGAGCAGGTACCGCCCGACATGCTCCAGGGCTTCCACCGCGCCCTCGCCGAACTGGCCGCCGACGGCCCCCTGCTCATCGCCGTCGACGACGCGCAGTACGCCGA
>NZ_JAINFC010000320.1 GCF_020740835.1 Streptomyces sp. UNOC14_S4 | reverse complement strand
GCCCCATCCTTTCCCCGGCCCCCGGCGCGGCCCGTCTTCCCCCGGGGAGCGTCGTCTCATGGAGGTGACACCACATGTCCGTCCTCGCCGTCATCCACATCCGCGTCCGTGCGCACCGCGAACGCCGTACGGCCACTCGCCGACCCGGCGTCCTCCGACCCGGTGTCCTCCGGGACGCCGTCGCCACGTTCGCGCGGCGTATCGCCGACAGCCCCCTCGACAGCACCGTCCTGCGTGTGGCCCCTGCTCCGGCACCGGTCTTCCGGCCCGTCCCGGATGACCGGCCCGCACGCCCCCACGCCCGCTGGCGCATGGTCACCGGCCCTGACGGCCGGCGTCACCTCGAAGCCGCCTGGCACCTGGCCCGCTGACCGACCAGCTCTCCTGGAAACAGAGAGGAGACCCCGGCATGTTCTTTCCGACCGGCCTGCTGCAGGAAACCGTCGAACGCCTCATCGCCAGTGCCCCGTACGCAGCCGTCAACGCCCCTCTGCACGGCGTCGCACATGTGATGTGCGACGCGCTTGACGAACCTCGTGTACGGGCCCGGCTCACCCAGGCCCTGACCGGTCCCGACGTGCTCCTGACGGAGATGTCCAGCCGGAGCGAAACGCCTGGCCACGCACTCCTGGAAGCCGCCTTCGCCACTCGGGGCCCCATCACCCCTGCCCTGTCGCAACTGCTCTCCCTCGTCTGGCTGGAGCCCGCGGTCAGCGACCTGCACTGGCACCTGGACCACCAGTCATCGACGGTTCCCGACGACGCGGAGTCACCGCACGCGCCGGTGCACCGCGCGGGCGGCCTTGTCCTCGACCTCGAGCGCCGTACGGTCTCGGTGGACGGTCGGCCGGTCAAGCCGACCTGCATGGAATTCGAGCTCCTCGCCTACCTGGTCACGCATCCCCGACGTCTTCACCGGCACGAGCAGTTGATGGAGATGGCGTGGCAGCGGTCCGCCGCCGACGAGAAACGGACGGTCGACACCCACGTCGCACGCTTGCGGCGCAAGCTCGGCTCCCGTTACGCCGCCGTCCTCACGGACGCGGGGGAGGCCGGGTACGCGTTCGAACCGTCGAAGGCGGCGCCGCGAAGTCCATGACCTGCTTCCTCGGACGAATCCGGATCGGGCGACCGAGCCTTCGGCTGACGTAGCCTCTCAGTTGACGCAGCCCTCAGTTGACGCAGGGAATCCCGCCCTCCTTCACGGACTCCCCCGCGAACTGGTCGTCGGACACCTTCGGCGGAGGGCCGGACGGGGAACTCGACGGGGAACTCGACGAGGAAGGGGAACCGGACGGGCCCGGAGCCCTGTGGTTCTCGCCCGGGGGCGGCACCTGGTCATGGTCGGCGGAGGCGGAGTGCCCGGGGCCGCCCGCGCCGGGCGAGACGGCCGGTCCGCCGCCGAACACGGCGGCCACGAGGGAACGGACCTTGTCCACGTCGACCAGCTCGACGTCCTCGTTGTTGCGCGTGGCGGAGCCCTCGGTCGGCAGCGTACGGAACTCGACCTTGCCGCCGGTGAGGTTGGTGGCCTGCTGGGCGAAGTCGATCACGTTCAGCTTGCTGTCGATCACCAGGTCCTTCTTCACCACGCCGAACAGATCCTGCAGCTTGCCCAGGCTCTCGAAGACGCCCTGTGACGTGAGCTTGTGGGTGACCGAGGAGAGGAAGGCCTGCTGCCGGTGGGTGCGATCCAGATCGCCGCCGTCCAGCCCGTGCCGCTGGCGGACGAAGGCCAGGGCCTGCTTGGCGTTCACCTTCTGCAGCCCGGCCGGGAAGTCGGCGCCGGAGTAGCGGTCCTTGACCGGATGCTTCAGACAGACCTGGATCGGCTCCAGGACCTTGGCGATGTCGTAGAAGCCGAGCAGGTTGACCTCGGCGAAGTGGTCGACCGGCTGCCCGAGGAAGTTCTGCACCGTCGCCAGGGTGGCCTCCCGGCCCGCTTCACGGCTCTGCGCCTCCAGCTCGGCACCCCGCAGGCCCTGGGCGTAGAGCTTCTCCCTGCGCCCGGTGTAGGCGTTGGAGTACGCCTCCTTGATTTTGTAGTGCCCCTGCACCGAGCCGTCCTCGTTGTAGGTCTCGACGTAGTCGTCGCGCGGGACCGAGAACGCCTGCACCTTGCCTCCGTCGGCGGGGATGTGCATCAGGATCAAGGTGTTGGTGTTGTAGTAGCCGATGTCGCTGGACCCGGCGTGCAGCTGGTCCTGGACGAACTCCTTGGGCAGGTCGTTGCCGTCCATGTCCTTGCGCGAGTCCAGACCGATCAGCAGCAGATTGACCGAATCGTCCAGGTGCTTGGGTGCGTTCTTGCGTACCTTGTCCAAGGCGTCGGATGTGTTCAGGCCACCGGTGACCCAGTGATAGGCGGCCCAGGAGACCCCGCTGCCGGCCAGCACGGTGAAGGACACCACGCCCGCCACCGCACGCCCGGCGATCACCGCGCGGCGCGTACGGCGCCGCGGCGCCTCCGTCCGGCAGTGCTTCCTCGTCCGTCCGTTACGCATCGTGCCGCGCACCCCTCTCCATACCCTTTCCCGGCGTGCTCCGCCGGGCGCGGAACCACCGCGAGGCCAGTACGGCGACGACCGCCGCCTCGGTCCAGGCCATGGCCGGGAAGGCGTCGACGGCCCAGCGCACCGCGCCGGTGGCCACGTGGGAGCCGGTCCTGCCGGCTGCCGACTCGACCGCGACTGTGATGAACATCGCCACGGGCGGCGGTGCGTACGCCACCCACCAGGCGCCCGCCCGGGAACAGGTGGCCGCGGCCAGGGCGCCGCCCAGGACCCCGGCGACGACGAACGGCCAACCCGGCCTGGAACCGGACATCTCGCCCAGGATGGCACCGAGCACCGGCAGCGCCAGGGCGATCAGGGGCATCCAGCGGGACCTGCGCGCCCCGGCCCGTACGTTCCGGCGCGTACGGCGGTCGCCCGGCACCCCACCCTCCACCCGGCCGCGCGGCCGGGGGACGCGGCGCGCGACGGGCGCCTGGGGTGGGGATATCGCCGGGTCCGGCGAACGGTCTGCCGCGGGCGTACCAGGTTGCATAGTTGCGCAATCTAGCAAGCATTTTTCGGATGTGTGAGCCCGGGGTCTCCGGGTATCGCCGCCGACGTGGTCGGGCCGGGAGCGAGGGCCGGTCGTTCCGGCGGCTTCCAGGGGCCGCCCTCGGGGGCGGAAGAGCGTGCGTCCGGGAACCCCGGATCCTGCTGGTAGCGTCTCCCGCGTTTTTGATGGAGCGTCACTCAAGTGACGCCGGGACGGGGGAGAACGACCACGTCATGATGGGACACTCACACGCCGTGAGCGGTGCGCTGCTCTTCGCGGGCACGGCACCGTACCTGCCGCCGCTGGTGCTGCACACGCATCTGGCGCCGCAGGAGATCCTGATGGGCACGGTCCTGTGCGCCGGTGCCGCGCTGCTCCCGGACCTCGATCACCACGACGGCACCATAGCCAACTTCCTCGGCCCGGTGTCGAAGGCGCTGTGCCGCTTCGTGGCCTGGGCCTCCGGTGGCCACCGGCACGCCACGCATTCGCTGTTCTTCGTGATGCTGATGACGCTCGGCAGCTGGGCGGGGGCGACGTTCCTGGGGCGGCCGTTCACTCTGGGCCTGACCTTCTTCCTGCTGGCCCTGGCCGTCCGGGCGCTGAACATCTGCCCGCCCGGACACGGTTTCCATGCCTGGGGGACCATCGTGGCGATGGCGGGCATCGGCACTGCGGTGATCGCCAAGTTCATCCCCTCGGCACCGGGCTGGCTGCCGTATGCCGTCGGGCTGGGCTGCGTGGCACATCTCCTGGGCGACTCCCTCACCAAACGGGGCGCCCCGTGGCTGTGGCCGCTCAAGACCCGCTACGAAATCGTGGTGATCAAGCACAGCGGCAACCGGCTCGAGACGGAGATCCTCACCCCGGTGATGGGCGTCGCGACCGTCGTCCTGTTGTGGTTCACGGCGCTCTCGCCCCACGCGGCGGGCTGAACCCGGGCGACGCGGTCGTCGGCGGGCCTTCACCCGCCGCCCGGCTGTCGGCGCAGTTCCCTCAGGTCTTGGTCATGAGGAGATTCACAGCCATCGCCGTGCCGCCTCGACGCTGTCCCCGCCACTGGTGTTGAACGCGATGGCGGCCTGGGGCGCATGGCGACGGATCAGGTTCACCACCTGCTCGAAGAGCGGAAGCAACGGCTCGGTCCTGCGGATCCCGCCACCGACGACCACGACATCCCACGGGTGCCTGGTCAGCGACTCGACGAGGGTGGACTCGGCCGATTCGCCGAACACGATCAGCGCCATGGCCGCGTCGATGCCGTGCTCGCCGAACCGGGCCAACTCCGCTTCGAGAGCCGTGAGAAGAGCTTTCCCGTCGACGCCGGGAATCGCGCGCGGATCGTAACCGACGACAAGTGCGGAAGACATGCGGGCAACCTACCGGGCCCTGTCCCGGCGGGACCCGTCGGGCGGGCCGGGCGCTACGGGAGCGGGGTGTCCATGGGCAGCCGCTGCACACCCGGCAGGTGGTCGTCGAGCTCGCCCGGTTCGAATCGGGACATGCCCACCACATGCCAGAACTCTCCTGCCGTGTCGCCGTCGTATTTGTAGCCGCCGGACGGGGTCAGGGTCGCCCAGCCGCCCTGCACCCCGATCAGCGTGGCCCGTGCCGACGGGGTGCCGTCGGACGGCACGGCCCACAGCCGGACCGTGCCGTCCGCGCCTCCGCTGGCGAGGAGCGAGCCGTCGGGGCCGAAGGCGAGGGCGAGGACGCGGCCGGTGTGGCCGGTGAGCCGGCCGGCGTCCTCGCCGGTGCGGGCGTTCCACAGCTGTACGATCCGGTCGTCGCCCCCGGTCGCCAGCAGGGGACGGGTGGGGTGGGCCGCGGCGGTCCACAGCCGTCCGGAGTGTCCCCGCAGCCGGTGGACCGCGGTGCCGTCCTGCCAGACGATCGCCTGGCCGTCCCAGGAGGCGCTGGCCAGCCAGGCGTCGTCCGGGCCGTAGACCACCGCGTACACACGGTCGGTGTGCCCGCCCAGTTCGGCGACGAGGCGGTCGGCAGCGAAGTTCCACAGGCGTACGTAGCGGTCGTCGCAGCCGGTGGCCAGGCCCGGGCCGTCCTTGCGGAACGCGATCGACCGGACCCGGCCCCGGTGCTGGGCGAGGGTGGCCACCTGGGTCCCCGTGCTGCGGTACCACAGCCGGACGGTGTCGTCGTCGTTGGCGGTGGCGAGGAGCTCGCCGTCCCCGCTGAAGGCCTCGGCCCACACATGGTCGGTCTCGGCGTCGAGTTCGCGCTCGTACTCGCCGGTGGCGGCGTCCCACAGGTAGACGTCACCGTCGCTGCTCGCGGTGGCGACCACGGAGCCGCGGGGATGGAAGACCGCCGACACCAGACGGTCGCCCCGGCCGGACAGCTCACGCACCCGGCACCCGGTGGAGGTGTCCCACAGTCGCACCACGCCGTCGTTGCCGCAGGCGGCCAGCTGATCACCCGCGGCACTGAACGCCAGCCCCGTCACCTTCCGTCCGTGTCCGCGCAGGATGCGCCGGCCCTGCCCGGTCGAGGCGTCCCACAGCCGCACCACGCCCTCGTTGCCCACGGACACCAGCAGCGGGCCCCCGTCCGAGGCGCCGCCCCCGGGGCGGAACAGACAGGCCCAGACCGACCCCTGGTGGTCGTCGGGCTGCCGGCGCAGCGGGGTGGCCGACCAGGTGCCCGCGTCGTGGGCGACCTGCCAGAGACGGACCTCGCCGTCGCTGTCGCCCGCGGCGAGGAGGGTTCCCGCGGGGTCGAAGACCACTTGGTAGACGGCGCCGCCGCGGACCTTGACGGGATCGGCGGCGGCAGTGCCGGCGACCGGATCCCACAGCCGTACCTGTCCGTCGGTGTCGCCGCTGGCCAGAAGCCGGCCGCCGGGGTGGAAGGCGAGGGTGTACACCCGGCCGGTGTGCCCCGTGAACCGGTGGAGGAGCCGCCGGTCCGCGACGTTCCAGACGCGGACGGTGCCCGGCCCGCTGTCCTGTCCCCTGTCGCCGGTGGCCAGGAGCGTGGCGTCCGGGCTGAAGGCGGCGCGGTAGACGGCCCCGTGGTGGCCGGTGAACTCGCCGAGCAGACGGCCGGTCGCGGTGTCCCACAGGCGCACCGCCGCGTCGGCGTCCCCGGTGACGAGCAGGGTGCCGTCGGGGCTGAAGACGGCGGTGTAGACCGGCGCCCGGTGGCCCGGGAGCCGGTGGGCGACGGTTCCTGTGGCGGTGTCCCAGACGGTGACGGTGCCTTCCGCGTCCCCGGTCGCCAGCCGGGTGCCGGAGCCGTCGAGGGAGACGGGCCACACCCCGTCCCGGTGGACGTCCAGTTCGTGGCGGCAGGTCCCGGCGACCGGGTCCCACAGCCGTACGACGCCGTCCGCCCCGCCGGTGGCCAGCACATGCCCGCGGAACTTCACGGCGTAGACCCGGCCGGTGTGGCCCTGGAGGGTGCGCAGCGCCGTGCCGGTGGCCGCGTCGCACACCAGGACCCCGCCGTCGTCGCTGCCCAGCGCGAGGAGTTCGCCCCCGGGACTGAAGGCAACGGGCTCGGGCAGCCGGCCGGTGCGCATGCCGTAGCCGTAGGGCACACCGACCGCCGAGGGGCGCAGGCCGGGATCGGCGGGGAGCCCGGGCGCGATGGAGGCGAAGCGCAGTTCGGGGGTGTCCAGAACGTCCTGCCCGGCCACCGTGTTGATCAGCGCGGCCTGGTACCAGCGGCTTCCGGTCACCCGGGCTCCGTCCAGCGTGGCCCGGATCAGGCGGGCTCCGCGCAGGTCGGCGTCGCGCAGGTCCGCCCCGGTCAGGTCGGCGTCGGCGAGCCGGGCGCCCGCGAGCCGCGCGCCCCGCAGCACCGTGCGGGACAGGCCCGCTCCGACCAGGCTCGCGCCCGTCAGGTCGGCACCGGTGAGGTCGACACCGGAGAAGTCGCGGTAGGAGAGGTCCTCGCCCGCCAGCAGGGCGCCCCGCAGGTCCGCGTGGGCGGGGACGCGGAGCCTGCTGAGGACCTTGATGGCGTTGGCCCTGGTGGTTCCCTGTGCCTCCCCGCCGCCGTCCGGCCAGTCGGCCAGGGTCCGTTCGGCCCACTCGCGGCAGGTGCGGTGGTCGGCGATGTCGCACAGGAACTCGACCGCCAGCTGGCTCAGCGGGCGCCGGGTCAGCAGTCCCAGGGCGCCCTCGTCCGCCCCGCTCAGGCCCACCGCCACCTCGCGTGCCACCAGCCACTCGACGACCGAGCCGTGGATGAAGCGGAACAGGCCCTCGTCGGTGCGCACGAGCAGGCTGCCGGAACCGACCGCGTGCGCCGCCTGCGGCACCGACAGCCTGCTGTCGGCCAGTTCGGTGAGGGTGGTGGCCACATCGGTCAGCTCGTCCAGCCGGAGGCCGCTCTCGCCGCTCTCCCACAGCCGCAGGGCGAGCGTCGTCACGGCGCGCCACAGCTGGTTCAGGTCGAGCCCGGGAGGGCCGCCGTGGCCGCCCCGGCCGCGCCGCTCCTCGAACTCCAGCCAGGCCGTGAAGACCTCCTCGTAGAGCCCGGCGGGACTCAGCGCGCGCCCGGCACCGGTCACGGTGCGCAGCCGCTCGTGGTCGAGGCCCGCGACGAAGCTGAGCAGCCGCGGATTGCGGCACAGCGTGAGCAGGTCGGGAACGGCCTCCAGGAGCCGGAGGCGCCGGTCGGCGGCCACGTCGTCGCCGTAACGGCCGGCCAGGTAGGCGCGGATCTGCTCCGGGCTGAACTCCTGGAGCGCCAGCAGCCGGCGCTGCGGCAGCAGGCCGACGCGCTCGCCGAGCGCGGTCAGTACCTGCGCCTGTGACCTGAAGTGCTGGGTGCGGCTGGTGACCACGATCTTGGCGTTGTCGACGGCGGCGTCGAGGAGCACCTGGAGGTGATCGGCGGCCCGGTCGTAGCTGACGTGGCGGACCAGCTCGTCGAATCCGTCGAAGAGCAGGACGATCCGGCCCTGCCCGAGCATGTAGCGGAAGGCGCGGAGGTCGATGTTGTCCACGCCGTGGGTGGCCAGGTGGGCGGCGACGAGACCGTCGAGCGAGTGCGCCTTGTCCAGGGTGTTCAGTTCGATGAGCAGCGGGGTGAGGTGCGGCAGTTCCACCGGCAGGCGGCGGGCGAGCTCCCGCAGGGCGAAGGTCTTGCCGTGGCCGAACTCGCCGAGCAGCAGGACGAAGCGTCCGTGCTCGGCCGCCAGGAGCTGCAGGAGGTCGTCCACGATCGCGTCGCGCTCCACCGCCCCCGGCCGTTCGATCTCCCGGTAGCGCTGGGGGAGGTAGAGGTCCGGCGGGTACTGCGGGTCCGTGCCGATCCGGTCGGTCTGTGCCGCCACGTAGTCGCGCAGGTCCAGCAGGCCCTGGAATTCGGTGAAGCTGCGGACGAGGACGCCGCGGCGCCGGGCCAGTTCGCGGACCTCGGAGGGGAGCGGCGGGCCCGCGTGGACGAGGACGGCCTCGGTGTCGGTGCCCGCCGCGCGGAGCGTGTCGACGAGTTGCCGCGCCTCCTCGGGCCCGAGCCCGTCGGCGCAGACGGCGATGCGCTGCTGCCGGACGAAGCCGGCCTCGGTCCAGGTGGCCAGCAGCCCGGGCACGTCGCCGGGGGTGCGGCGCAGATGGACCCCCTCGTAGCGGACGCGGCAGACCTCGGCGACCCGTGCGAGGAGAGCGTCCACGGGGCTCTGCACGGCACGGCTCTCGGGTTCCGCGCCCTCGTCCCCGGCGGCCCCCGGCACCGCGGGGCCGAGGGCCGCCGACGGCCCGGGCTCCCCGGCGGCGGACCCGGGCGACGGGCGCGGCGGCCCGAAGACGTGCCCCGCGCCGCGCCACGGCGTCTCCCACTGCCAAGGCGGCCGGCCGGG
>NZ_JAINFC010000032.1 GCF_020740835.1 Streptomyces sp. UNOC14_S4 | reverse complement strand
CCCCCGCACTCCAGGCCACCGGCCCCACCGGCCCGTACCGCTATGCGGACCCGGCTCTTTCGTCAACGGACGCAATCAGGCCAACTTGTTGTCGCGCTCCTGACATGTGCGCGGGTGCGGTGGCACTCTTCCCTCCACCGACGCACGGCCTCCCCCCACGGCATCGGCGGCCGGTCGTCGTTCCCGCGCTCGTCGGTACGGGCCCGCCCCAACGGGCCCCGCAGTTCCCCTTGTTCTCCCGGTTCTCCTCGCTCTTCCAGTTCTCCTCGTTTCCCAGTTCCCTCGGTTCTCCCAGTCCCCACACGTTCGTGTTCTGCCTCGCTCTGCCCACCGAGTGACCGTTCGCAGAAGGAGTCAGTGTGAGACCCACCCCCCATCGGCGCGCAGTCGCCACCGGCGCGATCGTCGCCGTCACCGCCGTGCTCGCGGTCGGCGCCCAGACCGGTGCCGCCAGCGCGAAGTCCGAGCGCGCCCCCGAAGGCCGGAAGGTCGTCGCCAAGGCCGACCCCGGCGCCCTGCCCGCCAAGCTCTCCCCCTCGCAGCGCGCGGAGCTGATGCGCGAGGCCAACGCGACCAAGGCGCAGACCGCCAGGGCCCTGGGGCTCGGCGCCAAGGAGCAGCTGGTCGTCAAGGACGTCGTCAAGGACGTCAACGGTGCCGCCCACACCCGCTACGAGCGCACCTACGACGGACTGCCGGTGCTCGGCGGCGACCTGGTGGTCGACACGACCAAGGGTGGCACCGTCAAGAGCGTCGCCAAGGCGACCAAGGCCAGGGTCGCGGTGGCCACCACCACGCCGGGGCTCGCCGCCTCCGCCGCCGAGAAGGCCGCGGTCAAGGCCGCGAACGACAAGGGCTCCAAGGCCACCAAGGCCGACCGGGCCCCGCGCAAGGTGATCTGGGCGGCGAACGGCACGCCCGTCCTCGCGTACGAGACGGTCGTCGGCGGCCTCCAGGAGGACGGCACGCCCAACCAGCTGCACGTCGTCACCGACGCGAAGACCGGCAAGAAGCTCTTCGAGTACCAGGGCATCAAGACCGGCACCGGCAACACCCAGTACAGCGGCCAGGTCCAGCTCGGCACGACGCAGTCCGGCGGCTCGTACACGCTCAACGACGCGACGCGCGGCGGCCACAAGACGTACAACCTGAACCACGGCTCCTCGGGCACCGGCTCGCTGTACACCAACAGCACCGACGTCTGGGGCAACGGCTCCAACAGCGACCCGGCCACGGCGGGCGCCGACGCGCACTACGGTGCCGCGCTCACCTGGGACTACTACAAGAACGTGCACGGGCGCAGCGGCATCCGCGGCGACGGCCAGGGCGCGTACAGCCGGGTCCACTACGGCAACAGCTATGTCAACGCGTTCTGGGACGACAGCTGCTTCTGCATGACGTACGGCGACGGCTCCGGCAACGCCAAGCCGCTCACCGCGATCGACGTCGCCGCGCACGAGATGACGCACGGCGTCACCTCCGCCACCGCCAACCTCACCTACAGCGGGGAGTCCGGCGGGCTGAACGAGGGCACGTCCGACATCATGGCCACCGCCGTGGAGTTCTGGGCGAACAACCCGAGCGACCCGGGCGACTACCTCATCGGCGAGAAGATCGACATCAACGGCAACGGCACCCCGCTGCGCTACCAGGACAAGCCCAGCCGGGACGGCCGTTCCAAGGACGCGTGGTACTCCGGCATCGGCGGCGTCGACGTGCACTACTCGTCGGGCCCGGCCAACCACTGGTTCTACCTCGCGTCCGAGGGCAGCGGCCCGAAGGACATCAACGGCGTGCACTACGACAGCCCGACCTCCGACGGGCTGCCGGTCACCGGCATCGGCCGGGACAACGCCGCGAAGATCTGGTACAAGGCGCTGACCCAGCGCATGCAGTCCAACACCAACTACGCGGGCGCGCGGGATGCGACGCTGTGGGCGGCCGGCGAGCTGTTCGGCGTCGGCAGCGAGACGTACAACAACGCGGCCAACGCGTGGGCGGCCGTCAACGTCGGCAGCCGGGTCTCGACCGGGGTCTCGGTCACGTCCCCCGGTGACCAGACGAGCATCGTCAACACCGCGGTCCAGCTCCAGATCAAGGCGACGAGCTCGAACTCCGGCGCGCTGACGTACGCGGCGAGCGGGCTGCCCGCCGGTCTGTCGATCAACTCCACGAACGGCCTCGTCTCCGGCACCCCGACCACCACCGGCACGAGCACGGTGACCGTGACGGTGAAGGACTCCGCGGGCAAGACCGGCACCGCGACCTTCAAGTGGACGGTGAACGCCTCGGACGGCGGCAGCGTCTTCGAGAACACCACCCCGGTGGCGATCCCCGACGCCGGTGACCCGGTCACCTCGCCGATCGTCGTGACCCGCAGCGGCAGCGGCTCCTCGGCGCTGAAGGTCACCGTCAACATCACGCACACCTACCGCGGCGACCTCCAGATCGACCTGGTGGCCCCGGACGGGAAGACGTGGCGGCTCAAGGACTCCGACGCCTGGGACTCCGCGGCGGACGTGAAGGACACGTACACGGTCGACGCGTCGGCCTCGAACGCGACCGGCACCTGGAAGCTCAAGGTGCAGGACCTCTACGCGGGCGACTCCGGCACGATCCAGAGCTGGAAGCTCAGCTTCTGAGCGACCTGAACTGAACGACCCATGATCAGACGCCGCCCGGGGTGAGCCGACTCCCCCGGGCGGCGTCTCACCTGTACGGGGCCCGGGTCAGGAGAACGCCACGTCCAGGACGAAGGACACGGCCAGGCACACCAGCATCGCGGGCAACAGGACCGTCGCGCCGCGTGCCACGATCCAGGACGCCCGGGGCCTGCGGTCCGTGAGCGTGCCGAACAGCGCCATCGGCACCCCCAGGCAGAGGAAGAGCGCGGCCGCGAAGATCCCCGCGAGCCAGCCGAACCAGGCCGAGGGCGTCACGGAGTAGTACGCGCCCCCGCTCTTCGTCACCGGCACGCGGTGGCCCCTCGTGTACTCCGTCTCGATGCTCGCCAGGGGGTCGGTGGTCCTGCCGTCGTCGGAACGGAACGGTCCGTGGCACACCGTGTGGGAGCTCCTGCCGAAGCCTTCCGTTCCGCACCACTGGACGGTCAGCGTGCCGGTGGTGCCGACGAGCCCGAAGCTGCGCGGCAGGCCGGGAACGGAGAACGCGCCGCAGGTGACGGCCAGCACGAGGACGCAGGCCCCCGCGAGGCGCTGCCCGACGTACCACTTCCGGCGGGCGGGCGGCCCGGGCTGCGCCGCGCCCCGCCCGCTCTGCCTCCTGCGCCGCTGTCTGCTCCTGCCGCCCATGTGCCTGTCCCCCTCGCGGACCTTCGCGGACCTTCACGGACCCGGAAACGGATCACCGGCCCACGGTAGGGAACAGGCCACACGTCAGCGTCGGCGGGTCACCGCCGACACCGCCGGCACCGGCGGCGGGTCACCTCAGCAGCACCCCGGCCCCCTCCACCGCCGTCTCCGGCGGCAGGGTGACCAGGCCCATCTCCGCGCCGCTCGCCAGCAGCCGGTGCGCGGGCAGGATGCGCACGGTGTAGCCGAACGGGCCCGTGCGGTCGAGGGTCAGCGGGCCCTCGTAGAGGCGGCGGCCGTCGAGGCCGGGGCCGCCGGTGGCTTTCAGGGGGAACGTGGACGTCCGGCTCAGCCGGTCCGCCGGGTCGACGCGCCCGGTGACGACCTGCACCTCGACGTCGGAGGGCGACAGCGAGCCGAGCGAGACGCTCACCCGCAGGGACATCGTGGAGCCCAGCTCCGCCGTGCCGTTGAGCGCGGTGTCGGAGACCGCCTCGACGTGGTCGACCGCGACGCCGGGCCAGGCGTCCCGCACCCGTCGCTTCCAGGCGGCCAACTCGGCCGCCGTCTCCGGGCCCAGGGCCCGCTGTGCCTCGGCGGCGGGCCCGTACAGCCGCTCCACATACTCCCGCACCATGCGCCCCGCGAGAACCTTCGGCCCCAAGGTGGTGAGGGTGTGGCGGACCATCTCGATCCAGCGGCCGGGCAGGCCGCCCGCGGCCCGGTCGTAGAAGCGGGGCGCGACCCGCTCCTCCAGCAGCCGGTAGAGGGCCGTGGCCTCCAGGTCGTCGCGGCGGTCCTCGTCGGTGGCGGCGCCGTCGGCGGTGGGGATGGCCCAGCCGAAGTCCGGCTCGTACCACTCGTCCCACCAGCCGTCCAGGACGGACAGGTTGAGACAGCCGTTGAGCGCGGCCTTCATGCCGGAGGTGCCACAGGCCTCCAGGGGGCGCAGCGGGTTGTTGAGCCAGACGTCGCAGCCGGGGTAGAGCTTCTGCGCCATCGCCATGCCGTAGTCGGGCAGGAAGACAATGCGGTGGCGCACGCGCGGGTCGTCGGTGAACCGCACGAGCTCCTGCACGAGGCGTTTGCCGCTGTCGTCGGCGGGGTGGGCCTTGCCGGCGACGACGATCTGGACGGGCCGCTCGGGGTGCAGCAGCAGCCTCATGAGCCGGTCGCGGTCGCGGAGCATGAGGGTGAGGCGCTTGTACGAGGGGACGCGGCGGGCGAAGCCGATGGTGAGGATCCCGGGGTCGAGGACGCCGTCGATCCAGCCGAGTTCGGCGGTGCCCGCGCCGCGCGCGCGCCAGGAGGCGCGCAGCCGGTGCCGCACCTCCTCGACGAGCTGTTCGCGCAGGGTGCGGCGGAGCTCCCAGATGTCGGCGTCGGGGATGTCGGCGACGGCGTCCCAGCGCGGGGAGCCGCCGACGGCCAGGGCGTCCTCGGCGCGGCCCGCGCCGATCTGCCGGACGCCGAGACCGAGCACCTCGGGGGCGACCCAGGTGGGGGCGTGGACGCCGTTGGTGACGGAGGTGATGGGCACCTCGTCGGCGTCGAAGCCGGGCCACAGGCCGGCGAACATCTGGCGGCTGACCTGGCCGTGGAGGGTGGAGACGCCGTTGGCGCGCTGGGCCAGGCGCAGGCCCATGACGGCCATGTTGAAGAGGTTGGGCTCGCCGCCGGGGTAGCTCTCCATGCCGAGTTCGAGGACGCGTCCGACGTCGATGCCGGGGAGTTCGCCGCCGGGGCCGAAGTGGCGGGCGACGAGCTCGCGGTCGAAGCGGTCGATGCCCGCGGGGACGGGGGTGTGGGTGGTGAAGACGGCGCCCGCGCGCACGCTCTCCAGGGCGGCGTCGAAGTCGACGCCCCGCTCGGAGAGTTCGCGGATGCGTTCGAGGCCGAGGAAACCGGCGTGGCCCTCGTTGGTGTGGAAGACCTCGGGCTCCGGGTGACCGGTGAGGCGGCAGTAGGTGCGGACGGCGCGCACGCCGCCGATGCCCAGGAGCATCTCCTGGAGCAGCCGGTGCTCGCCGCCTCCCCCGTAGAGCCGGTCGGTGACGTCGCGCTCGCCGGGGGCGTTCTCGTCGACGTCGGAGTCGAGGAGGAGCAGCGGGACGCGGCCGACGCGGGCCTGCCAGATGTAGGCGAGCAGGCTGCGGCCGCCGGGCAGGGCGAGACAGACGCGGCTGGGGGTGCCGTCGGCCTCGCGGAGGAGGGAGAGCGGGAGCTCGTTGGGGTCGAGCAGGGGGTAGTGCTCCTGCTGCCAGCCCTCGCGGGAGAGGGACTGCCGGAAGTAGCCGTGACGGTAGAGCAGTCCGACGCCGACGAGCGGGACGCCGAGGTCGCTGGCGGACTTCAGGTGGTCGCCCGCGAGGATGCCGAGGCCGCCGCTGTACTGCGGGAGGGCGGCGGTGATGCCGAACTCGGGTGAGAAGTAGGCGACGGCGGCCGGCAGTCCTTCGGGCTGTTCCTGGTACCAGCGGCGGCCGGTGAGATAGTCGTGCAGGTCGTCGGCGGCCGCGGTGAGGCGGCGACGGAAGCGGCGGTCCTCGGCGAGGGCGGCCAGCCGCGCGGCGGAGACGCTGCCGAGCAGCCGCAGCGGGTCACCGGCCGCGGCCTGCCAGCCCTCGGGGTCGACGGCCTGGAAGAGCTCCCGGGTCTCGGGGTGCCAGGACCAGCGCAGATTGCGCGCCAGCTCGCTGAGCGGTCGTAGGGACTCCGGAAGGACGGGGCGCACACTGAATCGACGAATGGCCTTCACCGTCACGACGGTAGCGCCGCGGCGGCCCCGGATCGCGCGTGTTGGGGTCAACTCCGGGGCGCCGTCGGAAGCAGGCGGGGCGCACGTGCGCGGCATCGGCCGGATGCACAGATATACCTGCCGAGTTGAGGGCTCCCGCCGTACGCGCCACGTCCGGTCATGGCCGGTCACCTGCCGCATCCGTATGAGAACGGCCTACGTCACGCGCATAACGGGCCCTCCGGCGCGCGGACGGCGCGAGGGCCGCGCACCGCCGCCGAGTGCGCCCGGCCGCCCCGCCGAGCCGCCCCCTCTCCCCTCGCGGCGCATTGCACACGATCGGCCCAACGGGGAGACTTCGTAAGGGTGACGGAGTGCTGGCCGCCCTCGCCGCTCGGTGCCACGGGAACGCCGGGAATCCCGGGAAGAAACCCGGGAAGAAACTACGCACCGGTAGTTCTCGCGGGGCGGGCATGCTCGCCAGGTGCCGGTGGGAAAGCTCCATCGGTACGCAGTGAACTCCCCGTGTCCGCCCTTTCGTCCGACGGCTTCGCCCCACAGACGTCCGGTAGGTTCCCTGCCCGCACCCACCCGGGTGAAAGCGGCGGGGAGGAGCCATGCCCGCACCCGGAAGGCAAGGGGCCGAGCCGATAGAAAGAAAGCACCGCCCGCATCCCTTTTGAATCCGCTGCCGTTTTCTCGAATTCCCAGGTGATCCCATGATCGGTCGCATTCCCGTCCTGGACCTCGGACCGCTCGTGGACTGCGGCCGCAGACCGGTCAAGGCGGTGGTCGGCGAGACCTTCCAGGTGACGGCCACGGTGTTCCGCGAGGGCCATGAGGCGCTCGGCGCCAACGTGGTGCTGCGCGGACCGGCCGGCCGGTGCGGCCCGTGGACGCCGATGCGCGAGCTCCGGCCGGGCACGGACCGCTGGGGCGCCGAGGTCACCCCGGACGTCGAGGGCCGCTGGACGTACGCGGTGGAGGCGTGGGGCGACCCGGTGGAGACCTGGCGGCACGCGGCCCGGATCAAGATCCCGGCCGGGATGGAGCACGACCTGGTCCTGGAGGAGGGCGCGCAACTGCTGGAGCGCGCGGCCGCCGGGGTGCCCAAGAACGAGGGCCGCGAGGCCGTGCTGGCCGCCGTCGACGCCCTGCGGGACCGCGCCCGCGATGCCGAGGCCCGGCTCGCCGCCGCGCTCGCGCCCGAGGTCACCGCGGCGCTGGCCACGTACCCGCTGCGCGAACTGGTCGGCTGCAGCCGCCAGGTGCCGGTGCTGGTCGAGCGGGAGCGGGCGCTGTTCGGCTCGTGGTACGAGATGTTCCCGCGCTCGGAGGGCGCCCGGGTCACGGAGGGCAGGCCGCCGGTGAGCGGCACCCTGCGCACGGCGGCGCAGCGGCTCCCGGCGATCGCGGCGATGGGCTTCGACGTGGTCTATCTGCCGCCCGTCCACCCCATCGGCACCTCCTTCCGCAAGGGCCCCAACAACAGCCTGACCGCGGGCCCGTACGACGTGGGCAGCCCGTGGGCGATCGGCTCGGCGGACGGCGGGCACGACGCGCTCCACCCGGACCTCGGCACCTTCGAGGACTTCGACCACTTCGTGGCGAGGGCCCGGGAGCTGCGCATGGAGGTGGCGCTGGACTTCGCGCTCCAGTGCTCGCCCGAGCACCCGTGGGTGGGCAAGCACCCGGAGTGGTTCCGCCACCGCGCGGACGGCTCGATCGCGTACGCCGAGAACCCGCCGAAGAAGTACCAGGACATCTATCCGCTCTCCTTCGACGAGGACTTCGACGGCATCGTCCGGGAGACGCTGCGGGTGCTGCGCCTGTGGATGGCGCACGGCGTGCGCATCTTCCGGGTCGACAATCCGCACACCAAGCCGGTGGCCTTCTGGGAGAAGGTCGTCGCCGAGATCGGCCGTACCGATCCGGACGTGGTGTTCCTCGCCGAGGCGTTCACCCGGCCCGCGATGATGCGGACCCTGGGGGCGGTCGGCTTCCAGCAGTCCTACACCTATTTCACCTGGCGCAACACCAAGGGGGAGCTCGTCGGCTATGTCAACGAGCTGGCCGGGGAGGCGGCCGCGTGCATGCGGCCGAACTTCTTCGTGAACACCCCCGACATCCTGCACGCCTATCTCCAGGAAGGCGGCCGCGCGGCGTTCGAGATCCGGGCCGTGCTCGCCGCGACGCTGGCCCCCTCGTGGGGTGTCTACGCCGGTTACGAGCTGTGCGAGAACACCCCGCTGCGGGCGGGCAGCGAGGAGTATCTGGACTCCGAGAAGTATCAGCTGCGGCCCCGGGACTGGGCCGCGGCCGAGCGCGAGGGCCGCAGCATCGCTCCGCTGCTCACCGTCCTCAACCGGCTGCGGCGGCGGCAGCCCGCGCTCCGCAGGCTGCGCAACGTGCGCTTCCACGACGCCGACAACGAGGCGGTCGTCGCGTATTCCAAGCGGGTGGGCGACTCGTGCGTCCTGACGGTCGTCAACCTCGACCCCCACCACACCCAGGAGGCGACGGTCTCGTTGAACATGCCGGAACTCGGCCTCGCATGGCATGAGTCCGTCCCGGTGCGCGACGAGCTCACCGGAGAGACCTATCACTGGGGCAGGGACAACTATGTGCGCCTGGAGCCGGGCCGTTCCATCGCGCCCGCGCACGTGTTCTCCCTGCGACCGTCCTCACCGATCGGAGGGTCACCCACACCATGATCGTCAACGAGCCCGTCCCCGACACCTTCGAGGACACTCCCGCCAAGGATCGCGATCCCGACTGGTTCAAGCGCGCCGTGTTCTACGAGGTGCTGGTCCGGTCGTTCCAGGACAGCGACGGCGACGGCATCGGCGACCTCAAGGGTCTGACGGCCAAGCTGGACTATCTGCAGTGGCTGGGCGTGGACTGCCTCTGGCTGCCCCCGTTCTTCGCCTCGCCGCTGCGCGACGGCGGCTACGACGTCTCGGACTACACCGCGGTCCTGCCCGAGTTCGGTGACCTCGCCGACTTCGTGGAGTTCGTGGACGCGGCCCACCAGCGGGGCATGCGCGTCATCATCGACTTTGTCATGAACCATACGAGCGACCAGCACGAGTGGTTCCAGCAGTCCCGCTCGGACCCCGAAGGGCCCTACGGCGACTACTACATGTGGGCCGACGACGACAAGCAGTACCAGGGCGCGCGCATCATCTTCGTCGACACCGAGTCCTCCAACTGGACCTTCGACCCGGTGCGCAAGCAGTACTACTGGCACCGCTTCTTCTCCCACCAGCCGGACCTCAACTACGAGAATCCGGCCGTGCAGGAGGAGATCATCGCCGCCCTGCGGTTCTGGCTCGACCTCGGCATCGACGGCTTCCGGCTCGACGCCGTGCCGTACCTCTTCGCCGAGGAGGGCACCAACTGCGAGAACCTCCCCCGGTCCCACGAGTTCCTCCAGCGGGTGCGGACCGAGATCGACGCCCACTACCCCGACACGGTGCTGCTCGCCGAGGCCAACCAGTGGCCCGAGGACGTCGTCGACTACTTCGGCAGCTTCGAGAACGGGGGCGACGAGTGCCATATGGCGTTCCACTTCCCCGTGATGCCGCGCATCTTCATGGCCGTGCGCCGGGAGTCCCGCTACCCCGTCTCGGAGATCCTGGCCAAGACCCCGGCCATCCCCGAGCGCTGCCAGTGGGGCATCTTCCTGCGCAACCACGACGAGCTCACGCTCGAGATGGTCACCGACGAAGAGCGCGACTACATGTACGCGGAGTACGCCAAGGACCCGCGGATGCGCGCCAACATCGGCATCCGGCGCCGCCTCGCGCCGCTGCTCGACAACGACCGCAACCAGATCGAGCTCTTCACGGCGCTCCTGCTCTCCCTGCCCGGCTCGCCGATCCTCTACTACGGCGACGAGATCGGCATGGGCGACAACATCTGGCTCGGCGACCGCGACGGGGTGCGCACGCCCATGCAGTGGACGCCGGACCGCAACGCCGGCTTCTCCTCCTGCGACCCCGGGCGGCTCTACCTGCCGACCATCATGGACCCGGTCTACGGCTACCAGGTCACCAACGTGGAGGCGGCCATGAGCAGCCCCTCCTCGCTGCTGCACTGGACCCGCCGGATGATCGAGATCCGCAAGCAGAACCCGGCCTTCGGCCTCGGCACGTACACCGAGCTGTCCTCCAGCAACCCCGCGGTGCTGGCCTTCCTGCGCGAAGTGCGGATGCCGGGGCAGCGGGACGACGACCTGGTCCTGTGCGTGAACAATTTCTCGCGCTTCGCACAGCCGACCGAGCTGGATCTGCGGGCCTTCAACGGCAGGCACCCCGTGGAGCTCATCGGCGGGGTGCGCTTCCCCGCGATCGGCGAGCTGCCCTACCTGCTCACGCTGGCCGGGCACGGGTTCTACTGGTTCCGGCTGCGCAAGAGCGCGCCGCCCCCGCCGGGACACTGACCCCGGCCCGGGCGCGGCCCGTCGCCCCGTGTCGCCAAGGCCGCGTCCGGGCGGTTTCCCCCTGCGAACCCTGGGCACGCTCCCTACTACGTACGAGCGGGCCGCACGGCACGCCCCGTCCCCCGGGGCGCCTCGGCCCGCCGCCGAGGCCCCCGAGGCCGACAGCACGCACCGCACGCCTCGCACGCGCCGGTCGCACGGGCGGGCTGACCGTACGGACGATCCTCGCCCGACACGTCCCGCACCGCACGCCGGTGAAAGCCGCAATCCGGGACACTTCTCCCTATCCGTCGTGTGCCCGGGGAAAGGACGCGACGCCATGTCGGACGCTGCACCGTCCCGCCGCGGGACCGCTCGCCGGGGCGTGCCCCCCGCCGCACCGCTGTTGTCCTCGCTCCACGCCGCCCCCACGGACGCCGTGCGGCGGATGGACGACGAAGCGGGGCTGCTGGGTTCCCTGGTGCCCCTGCTCGCCGAGTGGCTGCCGCGCAGGCGCTGGTTCGCGGGCAAGGGCCGTCCGATCTCCGGCTTCACGCTCGTCTCGGCCACCGAACTGCTCCCCCACCACGCGGGCAGCACGGCCCCCGGCCTGCTGCACGTGCTGGTGCGCGCGCACCAGACCGGCTCACCGGCCGCCGCACCGCCCGCCCCCTTGCCCGGCGGCGGCCCCGCGCTGCGCGCGGGCGCCGACGACTGCTACCAACTCCTGCTCGGCTTCCAGGAAGTGCTCCCGCCGCACCTCGCCGGGGCCCGCATCGGCCGCCCCTCCGGCGGCCCCCTGCACGGCCGCACCGTCTACGAGGGCCTCGCCGACCCCCGGCTCGCGGGCCTCCTGCTGGAGCGGCTGCGGATGCCCGGCAGGCTCGGGCCGCTGCGCTTCACGCGCGAGGAGAGCGCCGTGATCCCGGCCGGGCTCACCCCGCGGCTGCTCGGCTCCGAGCAGTCCAACTCCTCCGTCGTCTATGGCGAAACGTACATCCTGAAGCTCTTCCGCCGCGTCAGCCCCGGCACCAACCCCGACCTCGAACTGCCCCGCGCGCTCGCCGCGAAGGGCTGCGACCGGGTGCCCGCGCCCGCCGCCTGGTTCGAGGCGGAGCTGCCCGGCCTGGAGGCGGAGCCCGTCACGCTCGGCGTCCTCCAGCCCTATCTGCCCGGCTCCGCCGACGGCTGGCAGCTCGCGCTGAGCGCCCTCGCCGTGCGCGCCGACTTCACCGCCTCGGCACGCGCGCTCGGGCACGCCACGGCCGAGGTCCACGGCGCGCTCGCCGAGGCCCTGCCGACCGTCGTGCTGCGCCGCCCGCAGCTGGAACACCTCGCCGACGCCATGACCCGCCGCCTGGACGCCGCCGCCGACGCCGTCCCCGTCCTGCGCCCCTACCGGGACGCGCTGCGCACCGCGTACGAGGAACTCGCCGCGCTCGGCCGGGCGGGACGCACCTGGCGCGCCCAGCGCATCCACGGCGACCTGCACCTGGGGCAGGCGCTGCGCACCGCGGCGGACGGCCGCTGGGCGCTCATCGACTTCGAGGGCGAGCCCGCCCGGCCGCTGGCCGAGCGCTGCCGCCCGCAGCCGACGGCACGGGACGTCGCGGGCATGCTGCGCTCCTTCGACTACGCGGCGGCGGTCGGCCGGGCGACCGGCGGCACCTGGTCCCAGCGCGCCCGGGCCGCCTTCTGCGAGGGCTACGCGAGCGTGCGCGGCGACCCCCGCGAGGATCCCCAGCTGCTGCGCGCGCACGAGACCGACAAGGCCGTCTACGAAGTCCTCTACGAGGCCAGGCACCGCCCGGACTGGCTGCCGGTGCCGATGTCGGCGATCCACCGGCTCGCGCACCCGGGCCCCAAGGCGCCGGACGGCGCGCCCGTGTGAGCACGGCGGGCCCCTGTGACCGCCCCGTACGACCGCCCCATGTGACCGTGATCCAGCGCGTGATCCAGAGGAGGACCGCACCGTGACCGCTCGTCCCCCGTCCCGTCGACCGTCCCACGAGCCCGGGGCCGGCCGCCGCCCCGAGGGCCTGGGCGGCACAGTGCCCGCCACCTTCCTGCCCGCGCGGGCCAGGGCCGGGCGGGCCGAAAGCGCGTCCCCGGTCCGCGCGGGGCGCGGCGTGCGCCCCGCGCCCCCGCTCGGCGACGACGACCGCCGCCGGCTGCTGCACGGCGCGCACCACGACCCGCACGCCCTGCTGGGCGCGCACCCGGTGCCGGGCGGCATCGCCTTCCGCGCGCTGCGGCCGTACGCCCGCGCGGTGGCGGTCCGCGCGAAGGGCCTGCACGTCCCGCTGCACGACGAGGGCGACGGACTCTTCGCGGGGGTGCTGCCGCTGCGGGACGTCCCGGACTACCGGCTCCTCGTGACGTACGACGACGCCGAGCCGGAGGTCCACGACCCGTACCGCTTCCTGCCCGCGCTGGGCGACCTGGACCTGCATCTGATCCGCGAGGGGCGGCACGAGGAGCTGTGGCGGGCCCTGGGCGCGCACCCGATGACGCACGAGGGCGTCGAGGGCACCCGGTTCGCGGTGTGGGCGCCGAACGCCCAGGGCGTGCGGGTGGCCGGGGACTTCAACTACTGGGACGCCACGGGCCATCCGATGCGGTCACTGGGCGCGTCCGGGGTGTGGGAGCTCTTCCTGCCGGGCGTCGGCGAGGGCGCGCTCTACAAGTTCCAGATCACCCGCCCCGACGGGTCGCACACGCTGCGCGCCGACCCGATGGCGCGGCGCACCGAGGCGCCCCCGGCCAACGCGTCGATCGTGCACGTCTCGCACCACACGTGGACGGACGACGAGTGGATGGCGCGGCGCGCCGAGCGGCCGGTGCACGAGGCGCCGTTCTCCGTCTACGAGGTGCACCTGCCGTCCTGGCGGCCGGGGCTGACCTACCGCATGCTGGCCCAGCAGCTGCCCGCGTACGTCAAGGACCTGGGCTTCACGCACGTCGAGCTGATGCCGGTGGCGGAGCATCCCTTCGGCGGCTCGTGGGGCTACCAGGTGACGGGCTTCTACGCGCCGACGGCCCGGCTGGGCACGCCCGACGACTTCAAGTACCTGATCGACGCCCTGCACCGGGCGGGCATCGGCGTGCTGATGGACTGGGTGCCCGCGCACTTCCCGCGGGACGACTGGGCGCTCGCGGAGTTCGACGGCCGCCCGCTGTACGAGCACGCGGACCCGGCGCGGGCGGCGCACCCGGACTGGGGCACGCTGGAGTTCGACTACGGCCGCACGGAGGTGCGCAACTTCCTGGTGGCGAACGCGGTCCACTGGTGCGAGGAGTACCACATCGACGGGCTGCGCGTGGACGCGGTGGCCTCGATGCTCTACCTCGACTACTCCCGCGCGGAGGGCGAGTGGACGCCGAACGTCCACGGCGGGCGGGAGAACCTGGACGCGGTGGCGTTCCTCCAGGAGATGAACGCCACGGTCTACCGCCGCTGCCCCGGTGTCGTCACGGTGGCCGAGGAGTCCACCGCGTGGGACGGCGTCACCCGCGCCACCCACCACACGGGCGCGGGCGGCTTCGGCGGGCTGGGGTTCGGGCTGAAGTGGAACATGGGCTGGATGCACGACTCGCTGCTGTACGTCGCCAAGGAGCCGGTGCACCGGAAGTACCACCACGGCGAGATGACCTTCTCCATGGTCTACGCGTACAGCGAGAACTACGTGCTGCCGATCTCGCACGACGAGGTGGTGCACGGCAAGCGGTCGCTGGTGTCGAAGATGCCGGGCGACTGGTGGCAGCAGCGCGCGACCCACCGGGCGTACCTGGGCTTCATGTGGGCCCACCCCGGCAAGCAGCTGCTGTTCATGGGCCAGGAGTTCGCCCAGGGGGCCGAGTGGTCGGAGGGGCACGGCCCGGACTGGTGGCTGCTGGACCCCTCGTACGCGGCGGAGCCGGACCACCGGGGCGTGCGCGACCTGGTGCGCGACCTCAACCGCGGCTACCGCGCCACGCCCGCGCTGTGGGAACGCGACACCGTGCCCGAGGGCTTCGACTGGGTCGACGGCGGCGCGGCCGAGGACAACGTCCTCGCCTTCCTGCGCTTCGCCGCGGACGGCTCCCCGCTGCTGGCGGTCTCGCACTTCTCCCCGGTGGTGCGGCACGGCTACCGCCTGGGGGTGCCGGGGGGCTTCGCCGGGTGGCAGGAGGTCCTCAACACGGACGAGGAGCGCTACGGCGGCAGCGGCCTCGCCTGCCCCGACCCCGTCAAACCGGAGGCGACCCGCCACCACGGCCGCCCGTCGAGCATCACGGTGACGCTGCCGCCGCTGGCGACGGTGTGGTGGCGGGGCATCTGAACCGGCGGTGAAACGGCGGTGCCCCGCGCTTCCTGAGGGAAGCGCGGGGCACCGGGTGCGCGAGGGACGCGGGGCGGCTCGTATGGTGCGGAGTCCGTCAGCTCTTCCGATGGTCGTGCGGTTCCGCTAGTCCAGTTGGACGGCGCGGAGGTGCTTCAGACCGGCCTGCTCCCGGGTCATCGGGTGGGGGTACGTCACCTCGACCCACCACTGCACTTTCCTGGTGGGCAGGACGACGTCTCCACGGGGGGACTCCACGATGACGTGCCCGTCCGTCCCGGGGTCTATGACGTGGCCCCATCCTGTCTTGATCGTGGTTCCCTTGGGTACGTCAAAGGAGATCTTCCACCGCTCCACCGCCGTCTCCCGGGCTGCGAACGTGACGGTGTAGCTCCAGATCTTTCCGCCATCCCAGTGACTGTCGATTTTCTGGGTCGGGACGAGGTTGTTCGGCCGAACGTGGGTCACCACCTCGCCGGAGGTATGGCCAGAGGTGTCGTGGACCTTGGACGTGACCCGGGACGTAGCGGTGAGGGGGCCCTCGAAGGCCTGGTCGACGAAGCCGACGACGGTGATGACGGCCGAACTGTTCTTGGGCATGGACAGCGGCTGGCCGAGCTTTCCGTCCACGAGTGTTCCGCGGCCGGAACTGGCATTCCCGGAGACCTGGACAGGCTCGAGGACAGGGTCCTGCAGCTGTTTGGGGATGATTCCCTCGACCGTCGTGTCGGGCGCCGCGTCAGGGCCCTCGTTGTTCACGTGGATGTGGTACGTGATCGTGTTTCCCGCCAGCATCGTCGTGGGCCCGGACATGTACAGCGGCATGTCCGCCGTCGGGTTCGTCACCTGGGTGACCACTTCGCCGGTGGTGTGCTGGGCGATGTTGTGGACGGTGGTGACGATTTTGGACGTGGTGGGGAAAGGACCGGCGAAGTCGTCGGCGATGTCACCACTGACCTGGACCGTGAGGCTTCCGCCCTTCGGGATGCGCGCGGGCTGGTGCAGCGTCCCGTTGTCGAGCGAACCCCCGTGATACGAGGCTCCGCCTGATGGCGTGCAGGTCCACTGAAGGTTTCGCAGCGGAGGCGGGAAGCTCCCCTTGATCACCGCGTCGGGTGCGTCGCAGGGGCCCTCGTTGTGCACCGCGATGATGTACGAGGCGCGGCCCCCCGCGGTGGCCGACGTCGTGCCGGTCATGCTCAGGGGGATGTCCGCCGTCCTGGGCCGGACCCGGGTGTCCACCGTGCCGCCTTGGTGACGGGCGGTGTTCACCACCTCGGGCGCGAGGATCTTGGTGGTGGCGACGAGGGGGCCACTGTAGTCCGGGTTGATCGTGCCGGTGACCGTGATGGTGGCGGAGCCGCCCTTCGGCAGGGACAGTGGCTGCTTGAGCACTCCCTCCTCGAGCGAGCCCGTGCCCTTGCCCGCGCCCCCATGAACCTCGCAGTCGAGTGTGGGGTGCAGGATCTCGGTCGAAATGTTCCCCACGATCTCGGCTTCCTTCGCCGCGTTGGGGCCGTCGTTACGGACGGTGACGGTGTAGCTGATGGAGTCGCCCGCAGTGGCAGTGGCCGGCCCGTGGATCTTCAGAGGGATGTCGGCGGGCAGCGAGACGTGCAGGTTCTTGATCTGGTGGCTCTCCATCGCGGTGCCCGTCGAAGCCGCAAGCCCGAGCTTGAAGGTGGGAGGCATCCGAACTTGGTCGTGATGGAGCCTGAGACCGTCGATCAGCAGCTTGGGGTGCGGGTCCGCCTTGTTGGAGTGCCGGACGGAGATGGCGCCGTCGATGATGGTGATCTGGATGTGCGCCTCGTCCTCCCAGTTCTCGCAGAAGCCGCCGGGCACATGGACGGACGTCTGCAGCCAGTACTCCTCGTCCGCGTTCGGGTCGTCACGGCTCCCGGAGCCACGCACCGCCGCCGAATGCTTCCGCCGGCCGATGGAGCCGCCCCCGGCGAGGGACGAGGAGAAGTTCCCGTAGTTGTCGAACCCGACGCCTACGTAGCCCGCGGTGACACCTTTCTCCTCCGCTGTGGTCTCGGCGTCGGTGTTGACCGAATACCCGAGGCCGGCTCCTGTGGCCCCGGGCTCCGTCGTCTTACTGCCGTCGATCAGGTAAACGCTGAAACCGTCACCCAGATTGTCGGGGTCCGAGGCCTGGACCGCGTAGTCGAACTCGATACTCACGCCCAGGTCGGACTTGAACGGCTGATTGAGGAAGGCCGTGCCGGCCTGCCAACTCTGGTCTTGCGTGAGTTGAAGAAATCCGCCAGGCAATCCAGCGGTCCCCAGGAACTCCCAGTGGGGGTTGTTGGGCTTTTCTCCGGTGAAAGGCTCGTTGATCGGAAAAATGCTGTCGCCCACTGTGCGACTCCTTTCCGTTGACCGCCTGTCGGGGCTCATCAAGCTAGGCGTCCGCCGAGCACCCGGCCAGCACGCGATTCGGACGCCGAGCCGAACGGGCCAAGATTCCCGTTTTCTGGCGAGGAACGCGATCAACGCTGCGGGGAATGAAGCCGAGAAAGACCGGCGGATGCGAGATCGAAGCCCCCTCTTCGACAATCGTCCACTTTGCGATGACCACCCGTTTCCAGCCCTTGACATCACAAATGATCGACGCATGGCGCATAAGAGGTCGGGGGGGCACTGAAAGACTCAAGAGTCGCCGTTCGACCGGGAGGTTCCGGAACGATTCGGGGGCAACCCGGTCGCCACACCGTGGCCATCGTCGACGCCGCCCCGGGGACCGGGGGGCTCACCGCTGTTACAGGACCGGGCACGGCGGGAAAACACCGCACGCGCGCCGAAGAGCCCCCGCCTCTCCATAGGAGGTACCGTGCGCCCCACCGGCCCCGCTCGCCTCGCGATCGTCACCGCCACCGTCCTCACCGCCCCGCTCGCCGCCTGCGGCGGCAGCGGTCACGGCGGTGACTCCGACACCGTCAAGATCGCCTACAACCGCACCACCGACAACAAGAACCGCCTCCTGGACGACTACCTCACCGAGGTGAAGAGACAGTTCGAGCACAGCCACCCCGGCAAGAAGCTCCGGCTCGTGCCCGTGCAGGCGGCGCAGGCGGACTACTTCGCCAAGGTGCAGCAGATGATGCGCTCGCCCAGGACCGCGCCGGACATCGTCCGGGAGGACACGTTCGTCGTCAACTCCGACATCAAGGCCGGGTACTTGAGGCCGCTGGACGACAAGCTGAAGTCCTGGCCGGACTGGGCGCGGTTCGCCGCCACCGCGAAGGACGCCGCCAAAGCGGAGGACGGCAGGACGTACGGCGTCCCGGACGGCACGGACACCAGGGGCCTCTGGTACAACAAGGACCTCTTCGCCAAGGCCGGGCTCCCCGCCGACTGGCACCCGAGGACGTGGCAGGACGTGCTCACCGCCGCCCGTACGGTCAAGCGCGCGCTGCCCGGCGTCGTCCCCCTCAACGTCTACACCGGCAAGGGCCCCGGCGAGGCCGCCACCATGCAGGGCTTCGAGATGCTGCTGTACGGCACGGGCAAGGACCCCCTCTACGACCCGACGGCCAAGAAGTGGATCGCCGGGAGCCAGGGGTTCGAGGACGCGCTGGAGTTCGTCCGCACCGTCTACGCCGAGAAGCTGGGGCCGGATCCCTCCGACGCGCTCGACCCCAACGTCGACATCCGCGTCGCCACCGAGTGGCTGCCCTCGGGGAAGCTCGCCATCGACCTCGACGGCAACTGGCTCGGCAAGAACTGGCTGCCGGGCGGCGCCAAGCCGTGGCCGCAGTGGTCGCGGACGCTCGGCCAGGCGCCCTTCCCCACGCGGGACGGCGCCGCGCCCGGGGCCGTGAGCCTCTCCGGCGGCTGGACGTGGGCGATCACCGCGAAGTCCGCCAGGGCCGATCTCGCCTGGCAGGTGATCGAGACGCTCCAGAGCGAGGACAACGCCGTGAAGTGGGACGTGAAGGACGCGCAGATCGCCGTGCGCGACGACGTCGCGGCGGACCCGGCGTACCGGTCGTCGATGCCCGGCATCGGCTTCTTCACCGGCCTGGTCGCGCAGACCCACTACCGCCCGGCGCTGCCGGTCTACCCCCAGGTGTCCAGCGCCATCAGGGAGGCGATGGAGTCGGTCACGACGGGCGACGCGACGGCCGCGCAGGCGGCGAAACGTTACGACCAGGCGCTCAAGGACATCCCGGGCGTGACCGTCGAGGTGCGGTGAGGTGTCCGCCCCGGGAACGCCCGCCCCTGCCCGCAGGGCGGCGCGGTGGCTGCCCCTCGCCCCCGCCACCACCCTGCTCCTCCTCTTCCTCGCCGGGCCCGTCGCGTACTGCGTCTGGCTCGCCTTCACCGACACCCAGCTGACGGGCCAGGCGTCCGCGTCCTTCGTCGGGCTCGCCAACTTCCGGCGCGCGTTCTCCGACGAGGGTTTCCGGAACGCGGTGGTCCTGACGGTCGTCTTCACCGTGCTGTCCTCGGTCGTCGGGCAGAACTGCCTGGGGTTCGCCCTCGCCGCCCTGATGCGGCGCGCGTCGCGGCCCGTACGCACGCTGACCGGCACGATCGTGATCGGGGCGTGGGTCCTGCCGGAGATCGTCGCGGGCTTCCTGCTCTACACCTTCTTCAACCGCCGCGGCACGCTGAACGCGATCCTGGGACAGCTGCACCTCCCGGCCCAGAACTGGCTGTTCACCCTGCCGATCCTGGCCGTCTCCTTCGCCAATGTGTGGCGCGGCACCGCCTTCTCCATGCTCGTCTACTCCGCCGCCCTGGCGGGCATCCCGCGCGACATCACGGAGGCTGCGGAGGTCGACGGGGCGAGCGGCCCGCTCCGCTTCTGGCATGTCACCCTCCCCATGATCCGCCGCTCGATCGCGACCAATCTGATGCTCAACACGCTCCAGACCCTGTCGGTCTTCGGCCTCATCTGGGCCATGACCCGCGGCGGTCCGGGCAACCGCAGCCAGACTCTGCCCGTCTTCATGTACGACCAGGCATTCCTGAAGTCCTTGATCGGTTATGGCACGGCCATCGCGCTGCTCCTGCTGCTCGTGGGAGCCTTGTTCTCGGTGGTCTACCTGCGACTGATGCGGGACGAGGTCTGAGACGGGCCGGGCGGGGGAGCAGGGGATCGGGACGTCGGGCCCGGGGCTGGATAACACCCGAGGTGCCCGACCGGCCACAGTTCGGTATTTTTCAGGATGTGGCGTATGTCATTCCCGACATTCGGAACGTCTTGCCTGGGTTCACCCATCCCCATGGGCACATCAGGCTGAAAGATCCAGATCCAGATCCGGAGCAAGACGTTGTCGCATTCACCTTCCGGTGGCTACGGGCCTCCCGGTACGTACGGGAACCGCGGTCGCCGCCGGGCCTCGCGCGCCAAACGATGGATCATCGTCGTGGCGTCCGTGGTCACGCTGGGGCTGATCGCCTGGCCCGTGATGAGCTACTACGAGATACCCCCGTTCACCGACAAGGGCGACCCGGTCAGCTACGGCAAGGTGGGTGAGCAGGGCGCCCCGGCGGGGGACTCCAAGTCGCTGATGCCCACCGGTCCGCAGGCGTCCTTCAAGAACGCGCGGACCCTGGACGACGGCACGCACGTCAGCCTCGTCACGTACAAGGGCAAGAAGTCCGGCTTCGAGGGCAAGGTCTGGGTCTGGGCGCCCAAGGAGTACGAGGACCCGAAGTACGACAAGAGCGGCTTCCCCGTCATGATCGCCCTCCCCGGCGGTCCCGGCTACGGCACCAACTACTGGTGGGCCGGCTTCAACTTCATCGAGAACATGGCGAAGTGGGCCAAGGACGGCACGGCCAAGCCGTTCCTGATCGCCATGCCGGTCCTGAACCCCGGCCCCGACGACAAGGGCATCTACTGGGACGCCAGTGACATCCCGGGGCAGCCGAAGATGGGCACCTGGCTCACCGAGGACGTCCCGGACCTGATGCGGGAGAACTTCCGTACGCTCAAGTCCCGTGACGGCTGGGCCTTCATGGGCTCCTCCACCGGTGGCTTCGCCTCCATGAAGGCCGTACTGAAGGCGCCGGACAAGTTCAAGGCCGCCATATGCAACGGCCCGGACATCGTCCCCGACTCGCCCCTGTGGCGGGGCCATGAGACGGAGATGGCCGAGAACAACCCCAAGGTGCTCGCCAAGCGGCTCATCGCGAACAAGGGCCCGGACGTCTACCTCGCGTACCAGGTCGGCACCAACGAGAGCAATGTGCACACCCTGCCGGACGTGAAGAGCTTCATCGCCACCTACGGCAAGGGCCCGGTCCACACCAAGCTCGACGTGATCCAGGGCGGCAAGCACGACGGTGCCTCGTACGCCGGGAACCTGGGCAAGGGCACGATCCAGTGGATCAGCGAGCAGATCGAGGGGCCGACGCCCTCCTCCTGACCCCTCGTCACCTTTCGGCGTGAACGCATGAAGCGTGGAGCATGAAGCGTGAACGCATGAACAAGGCGCCGGGCCCTGTGGGCCCGGCGCCTTTGTCGTGTCCGTCGGCCTCAGCCCAGCGGGGAGACGGTGACGCAGGTCGCCGGGACCGCCGCGCCCTTGGCCGCGTGCTCCTTGAGGACCTTGCCCTTGTGGGTGATCTTGCAGCTCACCTCGGCGTCGTCGGCCTCGGCCACGGCCTGGACGGTGGGGGCGGCGATGCCCCTGAGCGTGACCGTCTTCGTCCACGGGAGCTTCGCCCCCTCCTCGGTCTCCAGCTCCGGCTGCGCCGCGGTGCCCTTGCCCGCGTTGAAGCTGACGGACGCGGTGCCGGAGCCGCCGATCTCGTACGTCACCTCGTAGGTCTCCTTGACCGCCTTGTCGACACCTTCGGCCACTTTCTCCTCGGCCGCGGCGCAGCCGGTCGCGGTCACGGCGACGGTGGCGAGAGCCAGGGCGGACAGGGCGGTTCGGAAGGTGCGCAGCACGGAGAATCCTTTGGCGATCAGGGCAAGGAGAGCCCATCAAATCGCAAAGGGAAGGTAAAGGCAAGGAAGGCTCCCCCGAGGGCTACGGAAGCTTCGCCACCAGTGCCACCGCCTCCGGGCTCGGGAAGCCCGAGGCCGTCAAGGTGGTGACCGCCGCCGAGCGGCCCGCCTCCTCCGGGGCCAGCGCGCCGTCGTTGACCGCCTCCATCAGGCCGAAGAGCACCTGCTCGCGCACGTACGCCAGGGCGTCCGGCGGCAGCGGCGAGGCGAAACGGCCCTCCTCCAGGCCGCGCCGCAGCACCGCCGCGCCCGCGCGCCGCACCGGCTCCAGCCGCTTGCGGATGCCCTCCATCGTGACGCTGCGCTGGGCGAGCGAGACCAGCAGGCGGTAGTTGTCGGCGATCTCCCAGACCGCGAGGATCGAGCGGGCCAGCGCCTCCGCCGGGTCCTCGACCCCGCGCAGCGCCGTGGCGTGCGCCTGCCCCACCGCTTCCGCGGCGTCGTCCACCAGCGCGCCGATCAGCGCGTC
The DNA here is from genome assembly GCF_020740835.1 of Streptomyces sp. UNOC14_S4. Lineage (GTDB taxonomy): Bacteria > Actinomycetota > Actinomycetes > Streptomycetales > Streptomycetaceae > Streptomyces. The sequence continues at coordinate 6,136 of NZ_JAINFC010000032.1, read as the reverse complement.
ACGGCTCGGGAAGTGCCCGTACACCGTGCGCCGTACGACCCCCGCCGCCCGGGCGATCTGGTCCATGCTCGCGTCCGGGTCGCGCAGCAGCTCGGCGAGCGCGACGTCCATGATGCGCCGTCGATTCGCGTTCGCCCTGCTGGTCATCGGTTCTCTTCTCGCTCGGCGGCGACTGCCCAGGCGCAGCCCCCGGCCCACATTTTGCACACCGCCGGGCACGGGCGTAAATTGCACAGCGGTGTGCAAGTTGCACAGTCATGTGTAAATTCTGAAAGGGGGGCCGATGGGCCTCGGGATGTCGACACCGGTCGACAAGATGGACGGTCCTTACACGCGGCGCTGGGCGGCTCTCGGCGTCCTGTGCATCAGCCTGCTGATCATCGTCATGGCCAATACGTCCCTGACGGTCGCCGCCCCGGACATGGTCGAGGACCTCGGCCTCGGCAGCTCCGACCTGCAGTGGGTCATCGACGGCTACACCGTGCCGTACGCCGCGCTGATGCTGATCCTCGGCGCCGTGGGCGACAAGTACAGCCGCCGCGGCGCGCTCTGCCTCGGCCTGTTCGTCTTCGGCGCGGCCTCCGTCGCCGGGTCGCTGGTCGACAGCGCCACCGGCGTCATCGTCGCCCGTGCCGTCATGGGCATCGGCGCGGCCATGATCATGCCGGCCACCCTGTCGCTGCTCGCCGCCACCTTCCCGCGCGAGGAGCGCGCGAAGGCCATCACCATCTGGACGGCCACCGCCGGTCTGGCCATCGCCGTCGGCCCGCTGGTCGCGGGGGCCCTGCTGGAGGACCACGGCTGGGCCTCGACCTTCCTGATCAACGTGCCGATCGCCGCCGTGGGCATCGTCGGCGCGCTGCTGCTGGTGCCGCCGTCCAAGGCGGCCAATGTCGACAAGATCGACTACGTGGGCGGCCTGCTGTCCGTGATCTGGGTCGGCTCCCTCATCTACATGATCATCGAGGGTCCGCACTTCGGCTGGGGCACCAACGCGATCGTCGCGGCCGTCGTCGCCGGTGCCGGTCTCGTCCTCTTCATCCTGTGGGAGCTGCGGCACCCGCGCCCGGTCCTCGACGTCCGCCGCTTCACCCGGCGCGCGTTCGCGGGCTCCACGCTGGCCGTCGCGCTGTTCTTCCTCGCGGTCTTCGGCGCCTTCTACTACCTGACGCAGCACCTCCAGTTCGTCCTCGGCTACTCGCCGCTGGACACGGGCCTGCGAATGCTGCCGCTGGCCGGTGCCGTGTTCGTCGGCGGCGCGCTGACCGCGTTCCTGACTCCCAAGGCCGGCATGAAGGCCACCGTCGCGCTCGGCATGACGGTCGGCACGGTCGCCATCGCGCTGCTCACCCGCGTCGACGAGCACTCGACGTACGACGACTTCGTCCTGCCGCTGATCATCCTGGGCCTGGCCATCGGCCTGTCCCTGTCGCCGTGCACCAACGCCATCATGGGCTCCTTCCCGGAGGACCAGCTCGGCGTCGGCGGCGCCGTCAACAGCACCTCCATCGAGATGGGCGGCTCGCTCGGCATCGCCATCCTCGGCACCGTCCTGGCGAAGACCTACTCCTCCAACCTCGCCGACGCCGCCGACAAGGCGGCCGCCGCCGGAGGCCCGAAGCTGCCGGAGAAGGCGCTCTCCGTCGCACAGGACTCCGTCGGCGCGGGCCTGGCCGTCGCCAAGGAGGTCGGCAAGCAGGTCGCCACGGGCGCCGCCCCGAAGGTCGGCGCCGAGAAGGCCGCCGCCATGGGCGCCCAGCAGGCCCAGACCGTCGCCGAGGCCGTCCACAAGGCCTTCGCCGACTCCGTCGCCCACACCAGCGTGGTCGGCGCGGTGATTCTCGCTGTCGGCACGGTGGTTGTGGCGGTACTGCTGCCGCGACGGGCGGCGGCGCAGGGCGCGGCCACGGAGGCCGTCGAGGAGAAGACGCCCGAGAAGGTCTGACAGCTCTCGCACCGAGCGGTGCCCCCGCGCTTTCTTCCGGAAGGGAGCGCGGGGGCACCGCTTCAGTCGTTTTCCGACCCTGCCGTCCGGGTTCACCACCGTCGAGGCGTGGACCGGCAGCACGCGGGAAACCGTGAAACGCGCGGCCGGGCCGTCCTGCACCGGCACGGCTCATCGTGGACGATCGGGCACACGCCCGTGCGGGACGTGCGGAAACCGTCGGCGGGACGGCACGGACCGCTCCTCGCGGTCGCCGAGCACGGGCGGCCGTGGTGGAATGCCGGTGCGGCCGGGCCCCGGTGCTCGGCCGCACCACGACCGGCAGGGGGGCGAAGGAGATCCCCCGTGAAATTCTCCCGCTTCCTGTGCGCGGCGCTGCCGCTCGCCCTGACCGTCTGCTCCATCAGCGCGCCACTGGTCGAGGCGAAGCCGCCGCCCAAAGAACGCCGTGGTCCGGACTGCGCGGCCTGGGAGCGGGGATACGAGGACACGACCGTGCCCACCCTCCACGAGACGTGGACCGTGGACTTCGGGAACGACACCCCTCTGGGCCCCGGCCCCTTCGTGGCGACGATCGCCTTCCGCTCGGCGACCGAGGCGACGATCAAGGTGGTCAAAGGGCCGGGCGACCTCCCGGGCCTGACCCAGGACATCACGTACACCACCACGCGGCTGCGCCCCTGCCAGTACGCCCTCGCCTGGCACGAGCCCGTCACCGGGGTCTACACCACCCAGGTGGAGGACTACGCCGAGCACAGGGTGTACGACTCCATCGTCAACGGCACCAAGCTCATCCACATGACCGGCACGTTCTTCCGCTCCGGATGAGTCCCCGCCGGAAGGCGGCGGCCGGGAGGGTGTGCGACGGTGAACCCATGAGAGTAGGGATCATCGGCGCGGGCCGCGTCGGCACGGCCCTGGCCCGGCACTTCACCCGGTCCGGGCACGACGTGATGCTGGCGAACTCCCGCGGCCCGCAGACCCTCGCCCCGCTCGTCGGCGAGCTCGGCGGGCGGGCGTCGGCGGGAACCCCGCAGGAGACGGCCGACTTCGGCGACGTCGTCGTCCTGGCCGTCCAGTGGGACCAGAAGGAGAACGCGGCCGCCCTGGTCCCTTCCTGGGACGGACGGATCGTCCTCGACCCGATCAACCCCAACCGGGAGACGGCGAACGGCCTGGAGAGGGCCGACACCGGAGGCCGCCGCACCAGTGACATCGTCGCCTCGCTGGTACCGGGCGCCCGTCTGGTGAAGGGCTTCAACACCTACCCGGCGCCAGTCCTCGCCGAGGACCCCGCCGTGGACGGCGGACGCCGCGTCGTCCTCCTCGCCGGGGACGACGCCGAGGCCAAGCGGAAGGTCGCCGAACTGGCCGACAGCTGCGGCTTCCAGGCCGTCGACACCGGCTCGCTCGCCGAGGGCGGAGCCCTCTTCGAGGCGGGCGGCCCCCTGGGCGGCCCGAGCCACCCGCTGACCGCTCTCTGAGCCCGGGCGATGCCCGTTCACCGGACGCCAGACACCGAAATTCGGACGACCCCGGTTCGCCAAGGGCACATCACGGCGTTGTGAACGACACCGGCGCCGACGGCGGCCCCTGCCGTGCACTCCCCCGCGCCTCACGTCGCGGCACTCCGCCCCGCGAACCCGGCCGGAGCGCCGGCATCGCGTTGCGGCGGAACACACCGATGCCTCAAGCCCGTTGCGCGTTGCTCTTCCCGTCACACCCCGGCAACACCCCTGAGACGGCGGACGCCCCGTTCTCCCGCTGACCGCCGTGCGCCCCGTACAGCACGCTGGGTGTCGCGCGTCCAAGCTTTCTCAGGTCATCGATCCGGGAGAAGTCATGCCTCGAACACGTACGTTCTTCCTTCGTCGTGCCCGTTACGCCGTCGCCGGTGCCGCGGTCGCCGTCGTGGCCCTGACCGCCGGTTCCGCGCAGGCGGCTGCGCCGACCGGCCACGGAACAGCCGTCGTACGGACAGGCCCCGCCGGAGAAACGCAGAAGAGAATCGCGTCCGTCAGCACGCACGCCGTCGCCGTCACCCCGGGAAACGCGTTGTTCGCGATTTCCCCGGACCGCCAGGGTGTCTATCAGTGGACCGGGAACGGCGATTCCTGGATTCGGGTGGGCGGGCCCGCCGCGAAGATCTACGCGGGCGGCGCCGGGCTGTTCGCGACGGACCCGGTGGACGGCCGCCTGCTGCGGTACGACGGAACCCCGGGCCACTGGTCGGCGATCGGCGGCCCCGGGGCCGACTACGCGGTGGCGGGCGACACGGTGTACGCGATCAGCCCGGACCACCGGGCCGTGTACCGGTGGAACGGCAGCGGATCGTCCTGGACCTGGGTCGGCGGCGCGGCGGGCCGGATCTACGCGGGCGGCGCCGGGGTGTTCGCCACGGACCCCACCGACGGGCAGATCTACACATACACGGGAACACCCGGCAATTGGGCCCTGATCGGTGGTGTCGGCTCGGACTTCGCGGTGACGGACGACGCGGTCTACGGCAGCAGCGCGGACGGCACCGGCACCTACCGCTGGAGCGGCAGCGGAACGGTGTGGACCCACGTGGGCGGCGTGGCCGCGAACCTCTACGGCGGCGGCGCCGGCCTGTTCGCGACGAACCCCTACGACGGCCGCGCCTTCCGCTACAACGGGACCCCCGGAACGTGGACCGAAATCGGCGGCGCGGGCTCGGACTTCGCGGTCGGCGGAGCGTCGGTGTTCAGCGTGTCACCGGACCGCAGCGCGATCTATCGCTGGGCCGGCATCGGCACGTCCTGGACACGCGTAGGCGGCCCGGTGGCCTGACCCTTCTCAGAACAGCACCGCCGCGCGAGGCCCCGGATATCGATCCGGGGCCTCGATCAATGGCACCGTCATCCGTTCGAATCTCCACGTGTCCCGCTCCGGATGAACGGGCATCAACCGGGAAGCCCGGAATCCACCGCCGCACCTTTACCGGACAGGCTATTTTGTCTGCCAACTCGCCTCCAAATAGTGGGAGTTGGAGCAATGAAACACGTGGGCGAAGAATCACTCGAATCGCTGACGCCTGCCGAGGAGTTCGGCAGTGAGGTCAGACACGCACGCGTAGCTCACGGTTGGACACAGACGCAGCTCGCTCACAGACTGCATTTCCAGCAGCCCTACGTGAGCAGGGTCGAGCAAGGAAAGGTGCTGGCGAGCGCGGATTTCGCCGACCAATGCGACCGGGTCTTCGGCACACCGGGCACGTTCGCCCGCTGGCGACAGCGAGCGGCCGACGCCGGCACCCCGGTGTGGTTCATCCCGTACCTTGAGCTCGAACGCAAGGCCACAGCCATCCGCAGTTTCTCAAGCATCTTCGTGATGGGGATCCTGCAGACGCCGGAGTATGCCGAGGCGGTCTACCGGGCCGCCCACCCCGAGGAAACCTCGACGCAGATCAAGGATCGCGTAGACCGTCGCATGCGCCGCAGGGAACTGCTCGACAAGGCGGCCCCGCCGTCGATCTGGGCGATCCTTCACGAATCGGTCCTGTGGTCCGGCGTCGGCGGCCCGGAAGTCATGCGGGAACAGCTGAGGCACTTGGTGGCCGTATCAGAGCATCCCCGCATCGACGTGCAGGTATTCCCGGTCAGTTCGGGCTCTCCGCCCTGGGGAAGACCGTTTATCGTTCTGTCGCAGCAGGACGGGACCGATGTCCTGTACGAAGAGACCTATGAACGAGGGCGGATGACCAACACAGTGGAAGCCGTCAGGGGAGCCCGAACGGCATACGAGCGCCTCTGCGCCGATGCCCTACCTCGTCATGACTCCCTCGCCCTCATCCGTCACGTCATGGAGGCGTACAGCCATGAGAGCCATCCCCGGCCTCTCTCCCGCGATATGGGAGAAGTCTTCTCACAGCGACGGCTACGGCGAATGCCTCGAATGGGCCCCCGCACACGCGGTTACCGACACCGTCCCCATAAGGGACAGTAAGGCCCCCGGGCGCACCCCGCTCCGCATACCGCCCGCCGCCTGGTCCGCCTTCGTCACCGGCGTCGAGGACACGGCACAGCGGGCCGGGTAGCCCACCACGAGGCCCCTCACGTCACCCACCGGTACCGCAACTCCGGCCGCCCCACCTGCCCGTACTGCGGGGAGCGCACCGCCCGGCCCGTCTGCACCAGGTGTTCCAGGTACCGCCGCGCCGTGATCCGGGAG
>NZ_JAINFC010000319.1 GCF_020740835.1 Streptomyces sp. UNOC14_S4 | reverse complement strand
GGTGGTGACTCGGGCCCCGGCGCCGGGGTCGGGCCCGGACACCATGAGCGTGGCCTCGGCGAGCCCGTAGCCCGGTGCGACACGCTCGGCGGCGAACCCGGCGGCGGCGAACCGTCCGGCGAACCGCTCGACGGTGGCGCGCCGCACCGGTTCGGCGCCGTTGACGGCGAGCCGCCACGCGGACAGGTCGAGGGCCGCGACCCGCTCGTGCTCGGGCCCGGCCTTGCGGGCGCACAGCTCGTACGCGAAGTTGGGCGCGGCGCTGAAGGTGCCGCGGAACCGGGTGAGGTTCGCCGGCCAGCTCAGCGGGTCGACCATGAACTCGAACGGCGAGGAGAGGACGGCGTCGACGCCCGAGCACAGGGGCAGCAGGATGCCGAGGATCAGGCCCATGTCGTGGTACGGCGGCAGCCAGGACACCTGACGGTCGTCGGGCGTGATCCGGAAGCGGTCGAGCATCGCGGCGATGTTGGCGAGGAGGCCCTCGTGGGTGACGACGACGCCGCGCGGGTCGCCGGTGGAGCCGGAGGTGTACTGGAGGAAGGCGGTGTCACCGGTCTTCGCGGAGTGCCACGGTGGCGTGGTGGTCGCTTCCCCGACCGTGTCGGTGGCGAGGCCCGGTACGCCGCCCGCGACCGCCTCCCGGTGGCCGGCCAGGCGGTCGGCGACGGTCGTGAACAGGGCGGGCCGCGCGTCGCGGACGATCGAGGCCACCCGTGCGGCTCCCGCGGGCGTGTCGGGCGGGTTGGCGGGTACGGCGACCACGCCCGCGTACAGGCAGGCGAGGAACGCGGTCACGTACTCGGGCCCGGGCGGGTGCAGCAGCAGGACGCGGTCGCCGCGCCGGACGCGGTCGCGCAGGGCGGCCGCGAGCGCCGAGGCCCGGGTGTCCAGTGCGCCGCGGGTGACGGCGAGGGTGTGGCCGGGGGCCTCCGGGTCGCGGGAGTCCGTGACGTAGCGGAAGGCGAGGGCCTCGGGGGCGCGCTGTGCCCGGTCGCGGAGCAGCGCGTCGAGCCCGCCGGTCAGCGGCAGGGGCAGGGAGCCGATCGACATGTCGTGTGCAGTCCGTTCTGTGCTTGTCTCTGTGCTCGTCTCTGTGCTCGTCTCTGTGCTCGTCCGCACGGATGGGTGCGGCGGAGGGGTCACGGTCGTACGGGCCGGGGCCGCGCCTCGGGGGCGAGCCCGGCCAGCGCCGCGTGGAGGACACCGGTCCCGGCTCTCAGTACAGCGTCGCGCCAACCGGGGTCGTCCGGGTAGAACGCCGCGCTCATGCGCCGGGCGAAGTCCTCCGCGCGGGCCGGGCGGGCGGCGGGGTGGAGCCACAGCCAGTTGTCGGCGCGCAGCGCGGTGAGCACGGCGAGGCCGTCGGCCGTACCCATCTCCAAGGTGATCGCGGTGAGCTCAGGGCCGTCGCCGAGGACGTCGGCGACCAGGCCCGCGCTGTTGCCGGTGATGGGCGTGGAGCTGGAGGTGCCGTCCTCGGAGGCCGTGAGCGCCGGGCCGTACCAGGCGCGGGCGCGGGCCGGGGCGCCCGCGTCGCGCCCGCCGCGGAAGATCGGCTCGACGGCGCCCGGCGCGCCGAGCCCGGTGTGGAGGTCGACGTACGCGACGGCCTCGGCGCCCGCCGTGTGCTCGGCGACGACGTCGCGCAGGGTGCGGTGCGACCACGAGGGGGCGGTGCCGCCGTGGAAGAGCCCGTCCGGGTGGGTCCACTGGCCCTGGGTAACGGCCTGTTGGAGAGCGCGCAGGCCGTGGACGGCGGCGAACTCGCCGAGCCGGGCGTCGGCCTCGCGGTGTGCGGGGCCCTCCCAGTCGCCGGGGACGAGGAACGGGTGGAGCCCGGCGTAGTGCGCGTTGGCCGGGGGCCGGGCGTGGTCGACGAAGTTGCGGTTGACGTCGACGTTGTCCTCGTCGACGCGGCGGCGGTGGGCGAACCCGAAGGGGTTGAGGGCGTGCACGGCGACGAAGGCGACCCCGGGCGTGTCGTACGGGTAGCCGTCCGCGAGGAGGGCGCACTGGAGGGCGGAGCCCGCGTAGCCCTCGATGCCGTGCGTGCCGCTGACGCAGAGCACGACGCGGCGCGCGCCGGGCGGGCCGATACGGGCCACGTCGGTGTACAGCGGTTCGCCGCCGGGGCCGGTGGCGCGGGTGTTGCGGTGGCTGCTCAGGGCGGCGCCGCGGGCCGTGGCGCGGGTGAGGAAGGCCGAACGGGCTTCGGCGTAGCTCTCGGAGAAGAACCCGGAGAAAGGCGTCGTCATCGGGCCGCTCCCCCGGTACCCGTTGCGGCCGTTGCGGCCGTTGCGGCGCCGAACGCACGGAGGAGGGCGGCGGCCCCGGCCCGGGTGCCGACGTCGAAGACGCACAGGACGCGGTCGCCGGGCCGGGTGGCGCGGGCGAAGTGGGCGTTGACGGCCTCGTCCCGGCACCGGGGCAGCCGCGGGTAGAGGTCCGGTGGTATGCCGATGCCGGAGATCACCCCGGTGGCGGGGTCGAAGGGGTGCCCGGGTGCCAGCAGCGCCGCGATCCGTGCGGCGCGCTCCGCGTGCGCGCGGTCCTGGGGCGCGCCGGTGCAGTCGGGGTAGAGCGAGGTGCCGGGAATCCTGGTGAAGGCGCGCATACCGCACAGGACCACGGGGTTGTACGTCTTGAGCGCGATGAGGAGCGGCAGGTCGTCGGCGGTGTGGCCGAGGGCGGCGAAGTGGGCGCCCCAGCTGGCGCGGAACACGCCGGTGTGGCGCAGCCCTTCGGCGACGAACTGCGTGGTGGCGTGCAGCAGTTGCGCCCCGGAGGGGAGGCGGTCGCGGCGGGAGGCGAGGGCGCCGACGGCGTTGCCGTCGGGGCCGACGGCCACGGTGATCAGCCCGGCGGACCGGAACATGTCGCGGCGCAGGGCGAACAGCTCCCGCATGCGCAGGCTCGGCAGGGCGGCGGTGAGCCCGTCGACGAGCCACTGCTCGCGTTCCCCGGTCAGCTCCGCGGGCGGCCTGATGTGGACCAGCCGCAGGGCGTGGCGGTCCGCCGTGACCGTCGTCATCGCATCTCCCCCGTCATCCCCCGTCGTCCCGTACCGCCTGTACCGCCCCGCGCGTCTTGCGCGTCTCGCGCGCCTCATGCGTCGAGGGGCGCGGGCAGATCCAGGCGTGCGTGCGGGTCGACGGTGAGGCGGTGGAGCTCCAGGAAGTACAGCTGCCAGAGCTGGTAGATGTCGCGCAGGTGGGCGAGGGTGCGGGCCTCGTCCTCGGGGGTGCGGACGAGGCCCGCGAGGACGTCCCAGACGAAGTCGTCGTGGTCGTCGTCGAGATCGGTGCCGACGTGCGCGCGCTGCCCCTTGACCTTGTCCGCGCCCAGGGCCTTCTCCAGGTTGTCGAGCCAGGAGGGCTGGGTGCGGGTGGTGGTGTACTCGACGAAGTAGACGCTGGCGACGAGGGCGAGCGGGCTGTTCTCGTACTCCAGTCCATACTGGAGATAGCCCGTCAGAAGCTTGGTGGAGAGCAGGGGTTCGGTCGCGTAGATCTCCTCCTTGGACACGCCGACCTTGGCGAGGTCGGCGGCGAAGAGCGCGTCGTGCAGCATCTCGTCCTCGGTGTAGTGCGCCCATTTCTTGGCGGTGACCGGGTCGGTCTTGGTCCAGTGGCGCAGGGCGAGGGCGTCGATGGTGCGCTTGCGGCGCAGGCGGAGGATGGTCTCGATGTTGTGGCGCTTGTAGTAGGCGAGGTTGATCTCCTTCGCCTCCAGCTGGTGCCGGGCGGAGGGGACGTTCTCGTAGAAGTCCTTGATGCACTGGTCGAGGTAGGCGTCCACCCGGGTGCGGAATTCCGCGCTCTTCATACGGTCCGGTCCTCTCTCCTGGTCGTCCGGTGTGTGCTGCGTGACGGGTCCTCAATGGCAGCCGCATCCCGCCCTGTTGGTGCGCCGCAGGCGGCGGGTGGTGGCGGAAGCGCCCAGCAGGACCGCGCCGGTGCCGTCGACGACGGCGGAGCCGGGGCACAGGAAGGTGAGCGCGAAGCGGGTGAACGGGGTCAGCCCGAGCCCGAGGTGCACCGCGCCGTCCACCGCCCCGTAGACCTCGTTGAGCCCGCAGTTCGCGGGGACGGCGGCCATGTCCGTGTGGATGCCGAAGCCGAGTTCCCACACCGTCCGGTAGCGCTCGTCTGCGTCCAAAAGCGCGTCGAGCGCCTTGGCGGCACCCGCGGCGGCGGGGTGGTCGGTCCCGGGGCGGCAGGCGGTGACGGACCCGGCGACGACGGTCACGACGACGGGGTGCCGGTGGAGCGGCAGCAGCTGCCGGAAGAGGTCGTCCTGGGGGCCGTCGAGGGCCGGGTCGTAACCCGCGTGCACGATCGGCCAGCCGCGCAGGGTGAGTTCGCCGTCGAGGGCGAGCCGGCACGCCGGGTCGAAGTCGGTGATGGGGCGCGGCAGGATGCTGATCTCGCCGCTGGGGGCGATCTGCTGCTCGCCGGGCCCGAGGCGGCCCGCCTGGAGGTTGACTTCCAGCTCCGGCCCGTCGAGGCCGACGGCGCAGGAGGTGCCCTGCGCGGTGTCGACGATGCGCAGGCCGCCGTCGGTGGCGGCCTGTTCAAGACCCGCGAGGAACCGGTCGGCGCGGGCCGCCTGCGCGTCCGGGTCGGTGCGCTCCAGTACGGACAGGAAGTAGCGGAGGTGCCCCTCTTCCACCGGCGTCGAGCCGCACGGCATCACGGAGATACGGCGGGCGCCGACGGCGGCCGGGTCGGGAGAGGTGACGAAGGCGCCCGGGCGGACGACCAGGAGGTCGGCGGCCTCGGGGACGCGGGTGGTGAGGAGGCTCTGGAGCGTGTCCTCGGGGCGGGCCGCGACGATACGGGCCTCGGCGTAGCCGTGCGGGCCCTCGATGACGAAGCCGTCGGCGACGGCGGCATCGGTGACGAGGCAGAAGGCGCGCTTGCCCTGGGAGGGTTCCTCGGTGCCGGCGAACTGCCGGTAGGCCGCGGGGCGTACGACCAGTGGGTGCGCTACCACGGCTTCCTCCTGGGTCGGCCGGATCGGCGGGACCGGCGGGCGGGATGTGCGAGGCTGGTGGTTCGGCGGGTGGGCCGGGCATCAGTCGGCCCACCCGCCTCCTGACACTGCGGGGCCGGCCGCCGCGGGCCTGTCGTGCCTGTCGTGCTCGACGCGCGGCCGAGCCGGTGCCGCCGTACTGCTACTGGCCGGGTCAGCCCAGGAGGGTGCCCAGGTAGTTGCTGTTCTTCTTGACCTTGATCTTCTTGTCGGTCTGCACGGAGTTTCCTCCTTCCGGAAGGGGGACGGTCGTTCTCCCGTACACGTACGCGTACGGGAGTTCATGGGTGCGGCCGTCATGGCCGGGGGCCCGGCACCGCCGTGGCGACGCGGTCCTCGGTGTAGCCGCCGTCGACGCCCAGGACACGGGTCCCGGTGTCGGTGTAGACGGTGGTGCCGGGAGCGATGATGTCCAGGTGGTACTGGGTGTACGGGGTGAGCCCGAGGCCCCAGTGGAGGCAGCCCTCGGTGCCGCCGTACACCTCGTTCATCGCGTGATTGCCCGGGAGCAGGTCCAGGCTGGTGTTGAGGGCGTGGCCGATCTCCCAGACGATGCGGTAGCGCGAGTCGACGGCGAACATCGCCTCCAGCATCTCGACGGCGGGCAGCGCGCCCGGCGTGTCGGCCCGCAGCCCGGTGATGGCGCCGTCCTCGACGCGGGCGACGACGGCGCTGCCGGTCATCGCCGCCAGACGGGCATGGACCCGGGCCTGGTCGCGGCGGGTGTAGGACGGGGTGCCGTTGTGCAGGATCGGGTGCCCGGAGAGGACGATCTCGCCCTGGAGCGGCAGCCGCAGGTCCTCGTGGAACTCCGTGATCTCCACGGGCAGCACACTGATCTCGCCGGACGGCACGATCTGCTGCTCGCCCCAGTCGAGGGGCCCCGCCTGCTGGTTCCACTCCAGGCCGTCGGCGAGGTGGTCGAGGACGGCCACGGTGCCGCGCCGGTCGTCGCGGTAGACGAGGTGGTCCGCGGCTTCGAGACGGTCGAAGAAGGTGTCGGAGAAGGCGCCCTGCTCGGCGGCGGAGGTACGTTCCATCACCCCGAGGAAGTGCCGCACGGTCTCCAGGGTGGTGGGCGTGGAGTTGCAGGCCATCGCCATGAGCTTGCGCCGGGGCCCGAGGTCCTCGGAGCGCGGCGACGCGAAGAACGCGCCCGGCGAGATCGCGAGGACGTGCGCGGGTTCGGGCACGCGCTCGCGCAGGACGTCCTCGAAGCTCTCGCCCTCGTCCATGGGCACCGTCAGGCAGGCCGCGTAGCCCTCGCCCCCGGTGATCTCGATCTCCTTCGTCAGCCCGGGGTTGGTCACCAGGCAGAACACCGCGCCCTGCGGGTCGCCGAACTGCTGGAGCCGACCGGGGTCGACCGCGATGACGGGGCTCATCGGGCACCCACCTCCTGACACTCCTGACCGTCCGCACCGGACGCGCACCCTCGCGACGTACCGGTGCCTTTGCAACGTAGGCGCAACCCGGTCTGCGGGGCGTCTACCGGATGTCCACCGGCCCGTACGCGGTCCGCCGTGCCGTTGCGGGCGACGCGGCGGACCGGGCATGTTCGAGGTACGACTCGCCGAGGGGGCACACGTGGAACGGACAGACGTGTCGGTGCTGCGCGACGCGGCGGCGGAGTGGGCCGCCCTGCCGCTCCCCGGCCGATTGGCGCTGCTGACAGCCATGCGTCCGGGGATCGTCGCGGCGGCGGAGCGCTGGGTGGCCGAGTCGTGCCGGGCGAAGGGCATCGCCCCCGGAGCCCCGGCCGCCGGGGAGGAGTGGCTCACCGGGCCGTACCCCCTGCTCACCTACGTCGACGCCCTGGCCCGGACACTCGGGGCGGTGTGCGCGGGCCGCGATCCGCTGCGCGGCGCCCGGTTCTTCTCCCGGCCCGGCGGCCGTACGGCCGTCCGCGTCCTGCCCTTCGAGCCGGCCGACCGGCTGCTGATGTCCTGCTACCGGGCGGAGGTATGGCTGGCGCCGGGGGTGGACGAGGCCCGGGCGCGCGCCGGTGCCGGACGCGCGGGCACGGACGCGGACGCGCCCGGCGTGTGCCTGGTGCTGGGCGCCGGGAACATCAACTCCATCGCACCGCTCGACGTACTGCACCAGCTCTACGCGGCGGGCAAGACGGTGCTGCTCAAACTCAACCCGGTCAACGACTACCTGGCGCCGCTGCTGGAGGAGGTCTTCGCGCCGTTCGTGACGCGGGGGTTCGTACGGATCACGACGGGCGGCGCGGCCGTGGGCGCGGCCCTGGTGCACGACCCCGGCGTCACGTCCGTACACATCACGGGCAGCGCCGCGACGCACGACGCGATCGTGTTCGGCACGGGCGCGGAAGCCGCAGCCCGCAAGGCCGCGGGCAGGCCCGTCCTCGCCAAGCCGGTGACGAGCGAACTCGGCGGCGTGGGCCCCGCGATCGTCCTCCCCGGCCCATGGAGCCGCGCGGACCTCCGCTACCAGGCCCGCCACCTGGCAGCCCTGAAACTCAACAACAACGGCTTCAACTGCGCGGCCGTACAGGTCGTGATCCTGCCGCGGGAGTGGGACGCCCGAGCGGAGTTCGTCGCGGAGCTACGGTCCGCACTGCGCGCGGCGCCCGCGCGGGCTGCGTACTACCCGGGGGCGGGAGAACGGCAGGCACGAGCGGTGGCGGGCCGGACCCACGTCCAACTGCTCGACTCCGCCGAGGTGCCGCGCACGCTCCTGACGGGCATCGCCCCGGACTCCGATGACGCGGCGTTCCGCACCGAGTTCTTCGGCCCGGTCCTCGCCATCACGACACTCCCCGGCCGCACCCCGGCCGCGTTCCTGGACCGGGCCGTGGACTTCTGCGACTCGTCCGTGTCCGGCACGCTGGGCGTGAACCTGATCGCCCACCCCCGCACCCTGCGCGGCCTCGGCCCCGGCCTTCACGAGGCGGTGGCCCGCCTCCACTACGGCACGGTGGGCATCAACTGCTGGACGGCGGTGGGCTACGCGCTACCGCGAGCGGTATGGGGCGCCCACCCCGGACACACGCTGGCCGACGTAGGCAGCGGCATCGGCACGGTCCACAACGCGCTGCTGCTGCCTGGTGCAGAACGCACGGTAGTGACGGGCCCGTTCCGTGCCCTGCCCCGGGGGCCGGCCCCCGTCCCCCCATGGTTCGTCGACAACCGCACGGCACACCGAACGGGCGAACTCCTCTTCGCGTACGCGGCGCGTCCGTCGGCCCGGGGGCTGGGGAGGGTGATGGTGTCGGCGTTGCGCGGCTGACGAACAAGTCCGAGCCGACTCGGGAGCGAAGCCAGGATCACGATCCGCTCACGCCCGGGAAGGAATTCAGACCCGGTCCAAGGGCCGGTGCGGTCCGTCGGGAAGCTCGGCCCTGATCGCGTCCCCCGGGCACACCACGCCGCCTTCCTTCACAACGCTCATGATTCCGGCTTTGCGCACGATGTTCCCGGCCTCGTCGCGGCCGACGACCTGCTTCAGCAGCCCGTGCTGAAATTCTTCTATCTGCCGACAGGGATTGCGCAAACCGGTCACCTCCACCACCGCGTCGTCACCGATGTGCAGCAGCGTGCCGACGGGAAGCCCGAGCAGATCGATACCGTGAGTGGTGATGTTCTCGCCCATCTGACCGGGGGCCACCCGGAACCCCTCTTCACCGACCTCGGAGAACAGCTCTTCGTGCATGAGGTGCACCTGGCGCAGGTTCGGCTGAGTGGGGTCCTGCGCGACACGTGACCGGTGCTTGCTGAGGTTGAACTCGTGATGGCGGGTGGGTTGGTCAAGGTGGCTCGATGATCAGGCCGGTCTCGGCGAGGCAGCCGTCGAGCAGGTGCGGGCGGTACTGGACCTTCTTCAGCTTGCGCTTCATGACG
>NZ_JAINFC010000318.1 GCF_020740835.1 Streptomyces sp. UNOC14_S4 | reverse complement strand
CGTCAGGCCGTTGCTCGCGCCGTCCTGGTTGATGGCCGAGCCCCGGACGATCGCCAGCACCGGGTGACCGTTCTTGCGGGCGTCGGAAAGCTTCTCGACGAGGAGCATGCCGACGCCCTCGCCCCAGCCGGTGCCGTCGGCACCGTCGGCGAACGCCTTGCAGCGGCCGTCGGGGGCGAGGCCCCGCTGACGGCTGAAGTTGATGAACGCCCGGGGGCTGTTCATCACGGTGACACCGCCGGTGAGCGCCATCGAGCACTCACCGTTGCGCAGCGCCTGGACGGCCAGGTGCAGGGCCACCAGCGACGACGAGCACGCCGTGTCGACGGTGAGCGCCGGGCCCTCCAGGCCGAAGGTGTAGGAGATACGGCCGGAGATGACGCTGGCCGCGTTGCCGGTCAGCAGGTACTGCTCGGCGCCCTGCGGCAGCCGGTGCATCAGCTCGGGGTAGTCCTGGCCGTTGGTGCCGATGAACACCCCGGCCTTGGAGCCGCGGAGCGTGGCCGGGTCGACCCCGGCCCGCTCGAACACCTCCCAGGCCGTCTCCAGCAGCAGGCGCTGCTGCGGGTCCATGGCGAGGGCCTCGCGGGGCGAGATCCCGAAGAACGCGGCGTCGAACTCGCCCGCGCCGTCGAGGAACCCGCCCTTGTCGGTGTAGCTGGTCCCCTGCTGGTCGGGGTCGGCGTCGAAGAGCGAATCGACGTCCCAGCCACGGTCCGTGGGGAAGTCCGCTATGGCGTCGCCACCCGCGGCCACGAGCTGCCACAGCTCCTCGGGGGACGTGACGCCCCCCGGGAAGCGGCAGCTCATGCCGACGATCGCGATCGGCTCAGGCTCCCGGGACTCGACCTCCCGAAGACGCTGCCGCGTCTGGTGCAGATCGGCAGTTACCCGCTTGAGGTAGTCGAGGATCTTGTCCTGATCCGACATTGGAGTCTCACCCATGCTTCTCGTCACAAACCTTGCGCCCGCGGACCTTAGATCCTTAGATTCCGAGTTCTTTCTCGATGAAGTCGAAGACCTCATCAGGCGTTGCCTCTTGCAGCTTTTCCGTCACCGTGCCGCCGGTGCTCTCCGGCCCGGTGCCGCGCGGCTCGTCCCACCTGGTGAGGAGGGCCTGGAGCCGGGCGGCGATACCGGCCCGGGTCTCGCCGTCCTCGGCGGCGGGGTCGAGCACGGACAGCGCGGATTCCAGCTTCTCCAGCTCCGCGATGCCCGGCGCGGCCGCCGCCGCTCCGCCGTCCTGTGTGATCTCCGCGTGCAGGAACGCGGCCAGCACGGCCGGGGTCGGGTAGTCGAAGACCAGCGTGGCGGGGAGCTTCAGCCCGGTGGCGGCACCGAGCCGGTTGCGGAGTTCGAGCGCGATGAGCGAGTCGAAGCCCAGCTCCTTGAACGCCCGGCCCGCGCCGACCTCGTCGGTCGAGGGGTGCCCCAGCGCCGCGGCCGCGTTGCCGCGCACCAGCTCCAGGACGACCAGGGACTGCTCGGCCCGGGGCATCCCCGCCAGCTGCTGCCGCAGCGTGTCCGCCGGAGCGGCGGCCGTACCGGCGTCGCCGCCCGCCGGACCGCTGTCCGTCAGCCGCTTCACCTCGGGCAGGTCGGCGATGAACGGGCTGCGCCGCACCGCCGTGTAGCCGTAGGCGAAGCGCTCCCACTGGATGTCGGCGACGGCCACGGCCGTGTCGGCGTGGTCCAGGGCCTGCTGCAGCGCCCTGATCGCCGAGTCCGGTGCCATGGCGGGCACGCCGCCCCGGTCCAGCCGCTCGCCGATGGCGCCGCCGGCCGCGAGACCCGTGTCGCCCCAGCGGCCCCAGGCCACGGAGACGGCGGGCAGCCCGTCGGCCCGGCGCTGCTCGGCCAGCGCGTCCAAGTACGCGTTGGCCGCGGCGTAGTTGCCCTGCCCGGCGTCGCCGAGCGTGCCCGCGATGCCGGAGAAGAGCACGAACGCGCTCAGGTCCAGCTCTCGGGTGAGCTCGTGCAGATGGCGGGCGGCGTCGGCCTTGGGGCCGAGCACCGTCGCGAAGCGGGACGGCGTCAGCGCGTCCAGGACACCGTCGTCGAGGACACCCGCCACGTGCATGACGGCGGTCAGCGGCTGCCCGGCCGGTATGCCTGCGAGCAGCGCCTCGACGGCCTTACGGTCGGCCACGTCGCACGCGGCGACGGTGACCTCGGCACCCAGCGCGACGAGCTCGTCCCGCAGCTCGGCGGCGCCCGGGGCCTCCAGGCCACGACGGCTGGTGAGCAGCAGACGCTCGGCACCGTTACGGGCCAGCCAGCGGGCCACATGCGCGCCCAGCGCACCCGTACCACCGGTCACCAACGTCGTACCCGACGGCTGCCAGCTCCGCACGGGAGCGGCGTCGGCCAGCGGGGCGTGGGAGAGCCTGCGGGCGAAGACGCCCGCGGCGCGGATCGCGACCTGGTCCTCTCCGTCGGCCCCGGCCAGGACGGCCGTCAGCCGGGAGAGCGCCCGCTCGTCGGCGGTGCCGGGCAGGTCGATCAGACCGCCCCAGCGCTCGGGGTGCTCCAGCGCGGCCGTCCGGCCCAGGCCCCAGACCAGTGCCTGCTCCGGGTTGTCCGGCCGGTCGGAGCGGCTGACGGAGACAGCGCCACGGGTCGCGCACCACAGGGGCGCGTCGATCCCGGCGTCGCCCAGTGCCTGGACGAGCGCGGCGGTACCGGTCAGACCCGCGTGGGCGGGCCGGTCGTCGAAGGCGAGCAGGGACAGCACACCGGCCACCGGCGCGGCGCCGTCGAGCTCCTCGGTCACCCGGCGGGTGACCGACTCGCGGTCCAGCTCCCCGGCGCCCAGGGTGAGCTGCCGGACGTCGGCGCCGCGGCCGGCCAGCGCGCCCACGGAGGCGAGTGCCCAGTCGTCGGCGAGCGCGGACTCGGGCACGACCAGCAGCCAGGTGCCGGAGAGCCGCGCGGCGGCGCCCTCGGTCAGCGACTTCCAGGTCACGCGGTAGCGCCAGCCGTCCAGGGCGGACAGCGTACGGGCCTGCTTGCGCCAAGCGGACAGAGCGGGCAGTACGGCGCCCAGGGTGTCGGCGTCCTCGAACTCCAGCGTGCCGGCGAGCGATTCCAGGTCCTCGCGCTCGACGGCCTCCCAGAAGCGGGCGTCCACCGCGTCCACGGGCAGCGCGTCGGCGCCGGACTCCGGCGCGGCCGCCTCGGGCCAGTACTGCTGGTGCTGGAAGGCGTAGGTGGGCAGGTCGACGCGGCGCGCGCCGGTGCCCTCGTAGACGGCGTCCCAGTCGACGGACACGCCCCGCGTCCACGCCTCACCGAGAGAGGTGAAGAAGCGATCGAGGCCGCCCTCGTCACGGCGCAGGGAGCCCATGACGGCGGCCTCGCGGTCCGCGTCCTCGGCGGTCTCCTGGACGCCCATGGTCAGCACGGGGTGCGCGCTGGACTCGATGAACGTCTTGAAGCCCTCGTCCAGCAGACGCCGGACGGCACCCTCCAGCTCGACGGTCTGGCGGAGGTTGGTGAACCAGTACTCGGCGTCCAGCTCCGGGCCCTTGACCCACTCACCGGTGACGGTGGAGAGGAAAGGCACCTCGGCCGCCTTCGGCTCGACCGGAGCGAGCAGTTTCAGCAGCTCGTCGCGCAGCAGCTCGACCTGGGCCGAGTGCGAGGCGTAGTCCACGGGCACCTTGCGGGCCCGGACCTCGTCCGCCTCGCAGGACGCGATGAGCTCGTCCAGCGCCTCCGGCTCACCGGAGACCACGACCGAAGAGGGGCCGTTGACAGCGGCCACCGAGATACGGGCCTCGCCCCAGGGGGCGATGCGTTCCCGCACCTGGGCCACCGGCAGTGCGACGGACACCATGCCGCCCCTGCCCGCCAGCACCCGGCCGATCGCCTGACTGCGCAGGGCCACCACCCGGGCCGCGTCCTGAAGCGAGAGGATCCCCGCCACACACGCAGCGGCGATCTCACCCTGCGAGTGACCCACCACCGCGTCCGCACGGACGCCCATGGAGCGCCACAGCTCGGCCAGCGACACCATCACGGAGAACAGCACGGGCTGGACCACGTCGACACGTTCCAGCGACGGCGCATCCTCCGCACCGCGCAGGACGTCCACCAACGACCAGTCGGTGAACTCCTCCAGCGCGGTGGCGCACTCGTCGATCCGGGCAGCGAACACTGGCGAAGCATCCAACAGCGCGGTGGCCATGCCTACCCATTGCGACCCCTGTCCTGGGAACAGGAACGCGGCCTTACCCCCGATTCCCGCTCCTCGGACCAGCTGGGGCAGGGCCTCGCCCCGGGCCAGGGCCCCCAGTCCGCGGACGAAGTCATCACGGTCCGTGCCCACCAGCACGGCTCGCTCGTCGAGGGCGGAGCGGGTGGTGGCCAGCGAGTGACCGATGTCCGCGGGGCGCGCGCCGGTGTCGGCCGCGAGGTGGGAGAGGAGCTTCTCCGCCTGCGCGCGCAGCGCGGCCTGGCTCTTGCCGGAGAGCACCCACGGCAGCACGCCCGGCGTCCGCGAGGTGTCCTCGGCCGCGGTCCGCTCCTCCGCCGGGGCCTGCTCGACGATGACGTGCGCGTTGGTGCCGCTGAAGCCGAAGGAGGAGATACCCGCGCGGCGCGGGGCCCGGGTCCCGGGCCACGGGGTGGCCTCCGTCACCAGGGAGACCGCGCCCGCCGACCAGTCCACGTGCGGGGTCGGCTCGGCGATGTGCAGCGACTCGGGCACCATGCCGTACCGCATGGCGAGGACCATCTTCATCACGCCCGCGACACCGGCGGCCGCCTGGGCGTGGCCGATGTTGGACTTGACGGAGCCGAGCAGCAGCGGCTGGTCGGCCGGGCGCTCCTGGCCGTACGTGGCGAGCAGGGCCTGGGCCTCGATCGGGTCGCCGAGCGTCGTACCGGTGCCGTGGGCCTCGATCACGTCCACGTCGGCCGTGGTGAGGCGGGCGTTGGCGAGTGCCTGCCGGATGACGCGCTGCTGCGACGGGCCGTTCGGCGCGGTCAGGCCGTTGCTCGCACCGTCCTGGTTGATGGCGGAGCCCCGGACGATCGCCAGCACCGGGTGGCCGTTCTTCTGTGCGTCGGAGAGCCGCTCGACGAGCAGCATGCCGACGCCCTCGGCGGGGCTGAAGCCGTCGGCGTCCGAGGAGAACGCCTTGCTGCGGCCGTCGGAGGACAGGCCGCGCTGGCGGCTGAACTCGATGAAGGTGCCGGGGGTGGCCATCAGGGTCACACCACCCGCCAGGGCGAGGGAGCACTCACCGGTGCGCAGGGCCTGCACGGCCAGGTGCAGGGCGACCAGCGACGACGAGCACGCCGTGTCGACGGTGACCGCCGGGCCCTCCAGGCCGAACACGTAGCTGACGCGGCCGGAGACCACGCTGGCGGCGCTGCCGGTGGCCAGGTGACCCTCGTAGCCGTCGGTGGCGCTCCGCATGAGGATGGAGTAGTCGGAGCCGTTGGTGCCCGCGAAGACACCGGTCTGGCTGCCGCGCACCGACACGGGGTCGATACCGGCCCGCTCGAACGCCTCCCACGACGTCTCCAGCAGCAGGCGCTGCTGCGGGTCCATCGCCATCGCCTCGCGCGGCGAGATCCCGAAGAACGCCGGGTCGAACTCGGCGGCGCCGGTGAGGAAGCCGCCCTCGCGGGTGTAGCTGGTGCCCTGCGCGTTCGGGTCCGGGTTGTAGAGGGACTCCACGTCCCAGCCGCGGTCGGCCGGGAACTCCGACAGCGCGTCACCGCCCGTGACCAGCAGCTGCCACAGCTCCTCGGGGGTGCGGACACCGCCGGGGAACCGGCAGCTCATGCCGACGATCGCGATCGGCTCGTCGTCGGCGAGCGCTGCCGCCGTGGGCAGCGGGGCCGCGGTGGCGGGCTGCCGGCCGGAGAACTCGGCACGCAGGTGCCGGGCGAGCGCGGCGGGGGTCGGGTAGTCGAAGATCAGCGTCGGCGGCAGCTTGAGCCCCGTGGCGGCGCCGAGCCGGTTGCGGAGCTCGACCGCGGTGAGCGAGTCGAAGCCCAGCTCCTTGAAGGCGCGTACGGCCTCGACGGCCTCGGTGTAGCCCAGCACGGTCGCGACGGCGGTCCGTACGAGCTCCAGGAGCAGCCGCTCCTGCTCGGCGTCGGGCAGCCCGGCGAGCTGCTGGACGAGGGCGGCGGCACCGGAGTCCTCCGCCTCGTCGCCCGCCATGTCCTTGATGACGTCCCGTGCCTCGGGCAGGTCGTGCAGCAGCGGCCGGGAGCGGCCGGAGGTGAAAGCGAGGACGAAGCGCTTCCACTCCATGTCGACGACGGTCAGCACCGGCTCGTCGCGGTCCAAGGCGTGCTGGAGCGCGGTGACGGCGAGTTCGGGCGACATCTCGATGACGCCGTGGCGGCGCATCCGGTCGCCGACCCCGCCCTCGGCCATGCCGCCCTCGCCCCACGGGCCCCAGGCCAGCGAGGTGGCGGGCAGCCCGGCGGCGCGGCGCCACTCGGCGAAGGCGTCCAGGAAGGCGTTGCCCGGCGCGTAGTTGCCCTGGCCGGGCGCGCCGAACGTGGCGGCGAAGGAGGAGAACAGCACGAACGCCGACAGGTCCAGGTCCTTGGTCAGCTCGTGCAGGTGGAGCGTGGCGTCGACCTTGACCTTCAGCACCCGGTCGACCTGCTCGGGCGTCAGGCCCTCGATCACGCCGTCGTCCAGCACCGCGGCGGTGTGCACGACGGCGGTCAGCGGCTGCCCGTCCGGGATGCCCGCGAGCAGCGCCTCGACGGCCTCACGGTCGGCCACGTCGCACGCTGCGACCATGACCTCGGCACCCAGCGCGACAAGCTCCTCACGCAGCTCGGCAGCGCCCGGGGCCTCCAGACCACGACGGCTGGTGAGCAGCAGACGCTCGGCACCGTTACGGGCCAGCCAACGGGCCACATGCGCACCCAGCGCACCCGTACCACCGGTCACCAACGTCGTACCCGACGGCTGCCAGCTCCGCACGGGAGCGGTCTCGGCCAGCGGGGAGCGCACCAGGCGGCGGGCGAACAGGCCGCTGGGCCGGATCGCGACCTGGTCCTCGTCCCCGGCTCCGGCCAGGACGGCCGCCAGCCGGGCGAACGCCCGGTCGTCGGCGGTCTCCGGCAGATCGACGAGGCCGCCGTAGCGCTCGCCGTGCTCCAGGGCGGCCACTCGGCCGAGGCCCCAGGTCAGCGCCTGCGCGGGCGACTCCAGCCGGTCCGCGCGGCCGGTCGAGACGGCGCCGCGGGTGGCACACCACAGCGGCGCGGTGATCTCCGCGTCGCCCAGCGCCTGGATCAGCGCCAGTTGGGCGACGGCTCCGGCGGGGGCGGAGGTGTGCACGGGGTGCTGCCGGGCGTCGAGTGCCAGCAGCGAGAGCACACCGGCAACGGGGGCCTCGGCGGCCTGCTTCAGCAGTGCGGTGAGGGACTCCCGGTCGTCGGCGCCGGTGTCCATGACGAGCTGTCGTACGTCGGCGCCACGCTCGGCGAGGACCCGGGCCGCGCCGGTGGCCCAGTCGTCGTCGGCCGCGGACGCGGGCACGACCAGCAGCCAGGTGCCGGAGAGCCGCGCGGCGGAACCCTCGGTCATCGGCTTCCAGGTCACGCGGTAGCGCCAGCCGTCCACGACGGACTGCTTACGGCTCTGCTTGCGCCAGTTGGCCAGGGCGGGCAGCAGGGCGCTGGCCCGCTCGTCGCCGTCGACGGCGAGCTCGATGGCGAGCGCCTGCCAGTCCTCGCGCTCCACGGCCTCCCAGAAACGGGCCTCGACCGGGTCAGCCTGCGCGGCCACGGCGGGGGCGCCGGACTCCAGCCAGTAGTGCTGGTGCTGGAAGGCGTAGGTGGGCAGGCCGACGCGTACGGCGCCGGTGCCCTCGTAGACGGCGTCCCAGTCGACGGACACGCCACGCGTCCACGCCTCACCGAGAGAGGTGAAGAAGCGCTCCAGGCCGCCCTCGTCACGGCGCAGGGAGCCGATGGCGGCGGCCTCGCGGGCCGCGTCCTCGGCGGTCTCCTGGACACCCATCGTCAGCACGGGGTGCGCGCTGGACTCGACGAAGACGCCGAAACCCTCGTCCAGGAGGCGGCGAACCGCGGCCTCCAGCTCGACCGTGCGGCGCAGGTTCGTGAACCAGTACTCCGCGTCCAGCTCCGGGCCCTGGACCCACTCCCCCGTCACCGTCGACAGGAACGGCACTTCGGCCGCCTTCGGCGTGACCGGCGCGAGGAGCTTCAGGAGCTCGTCGCGCAGCAGCTCGACCTGGGCGGAGTGCGAGGCGTAGTCCACGGGCACCTTGCGGGCCCGGACCTCGTCCGCCTCGCACGAAGCGATGAGCTCGTCCAGCGCCTCCGGCTCGCCCGAGACCACGACCGAGGAGGGGCCGTTGACAGCGGCCACCGAGATACGGTCCTCACCCCACGCGGCAATCCGCTCCCGGACCCGGTCCACCGGCAGGGCCACGGACACCATGCCGCCCTTGCCCGCCAGCACCCGGCCGATCGCCTGACTCCGCAGAGCCACCACCCGGGCCGCGTCCTGAAGCGACAGAATCCCCGCCACACAAGCAGCGGCGATCTCACCCTGCGAGTGACCCACCACCGCATCCGCCCGCACACCCAGCGAACGCCACAGCTCCGCCAGGGAGACCATCACCGCGAACAGCACCGGCTGGACGACGTCGACACGCTCCAGCGACGGCGCGCCCTCCGCACCGCGCAGCACGTCCACCAGCGACCAGTCGCAGAACTCGGCCAGCGCGGCGGCGCACTCGTCGATCCGGGCAGCGAACACCGGCGAGGCGTCCATCAGCCCGACCGCCATGCCCGCCCACTGCGAACCCTGCCCCGGGAACACAAAGGCCACCTGACCACCGGCCGCAGACCCCTGCACCACACCAGACGCCATACCGCCCTCAGCCAGAGCAGCAAGACCG
>NZ_JAINFC010000317.1 GCF_020740835.1 Streptomyces sp. UNOC14_S4 | reverse complement strand
CCGCCGGATGTTGGCTGCCGGTAGGGGGCACCTGCGCCGGATGTCGGCTCTCCGCAGGGGGCCGGTTGTCCCTCGCCGCCGTGTCCCGCTGGGGGTGCAGGGGGCGAAGCCCCCGCCACGGCACCAGGCGGAGCAGCGCGCCCCGTCAGGGGCGCGGGGAACTGCGCGAGAAGTCCCCACCGGCCCGCAGACGCCGGACGAACGCAACGCACCGAGCCCGTAGGCGGCATTGAGGGGCGCGGGGCTGCGACATTGTGCGGCTCCGCCGCGTGGGCGCGACAAGCCCCCACCGGGGGCGCACCCGCGCGCGGAGCGCAAGACGCACCCCGGTAGGCGAGGGGGCCCGGGGGCGGAGCCCCCCGGTGGGTGACCCCTGTGGCTAGGCCAATTCGCCTGGCAGGGGCCTGGCGTGAAGGACCGTCAGGCCGGAGACGGCTCGCGTCAAGGAGACGTAGAGGCGCCGCAGCCCCGTCCGCGTGTCGGGCTCGCCGTCGACGACGGCGGACGGCTCGTCCAGGACGACGTAGTCGTACTCCAGACCCTTCGCCAGCGTCGCCGGTACCAGCGTCAGCCTCGCCTCGGCGCTCGTCTCCTCGCCCGGGGCGAGGAAGGGCAGGCCGTCGGCGGTCAGCGCGGCGGCCAGTTCCGGGATGCGCGCGTCGGCGGCGATCAGGCCGGTGGAGCCCTCGTGGGCCAGCGCCGCGCGGCACGCGGCGACCACCGCCGCGTCCAGTTCCTCCGCCGCCACGGAGCGCACCGCGAAGTCGCCCGGCGACTCGCGTACCGACGTCGCCTCGCGCAGCTCGGGCGCGATCGACGGCAGCAGGCGGGACGCGTAGGCGATGACCTCCCGCGGCACGCGGAAGCCCTGCGTCAGCTCCTCCACGGACGCCTCGGGCTTGCCCAGGTGCGTCAGGGCCTCCGACCAACTGCGGGTGGCCCAGGGCGTGGTGCCCTGGGCGATGTCGCCGAGGATCGTCGCGGAGCCGGTCGTGCAGCGGCGGCCCACGGCGCGGTACTGCATGGGGGAGAGGTCCTGCGCCTCGTCGAGCACCACGTGGCCGAGTGACGCGGTGCGGGAGACCAGGTCGGCCGCCTCGTCGATCAGGACCGCGTCCGCGGCCGACCACTTCGCGGACTTCACGCTGCGGGCCGGCTTCGCCCACAGGATCCCGGCCTGCTCCTCGGGCGTGAGCACATCCGACGCGTGCTCCGCCAGGAACTCCGCGTCGGACAGCAGCCGCAGCACCAGCTTCGCCGGGTCGACCTGCGGCCAGACCGCCTTCACCACGGCCTTCACGGCGGCGTTGCGGGCCACGGCGTCCTGTACCCGGTCGTCGGGCGCCTCGCCGGCGGCCTCCATCCGGACGAGCACGGCGTGCGCGATCCGCTGCGGCAGGGCGTCCCGGGCGGCGCCGTAGCGGATGTCGCGGTCCAGCAGCTCCCGGACGATCTCCTCGATCTCGTAGGCGGGCACCCGCCAGCGGCGCGAGCCGCGCACCACCACCAGCGGTTCCGTCGGCATCGTCACGCCGGAACGCACGGCCCGGCGCAGTACCTCCGCCATCCGCGCGTCGCCCTTGACGCACGCGGCGGCCGCCTCGTCGGTGCCGCGCGCCTCGACGTGGGCGACGAGGTCGTCGACCGTGGCCTGCGCGACGTTCAACTCGCCCAGGGCGGGCAGCACCTGCTCGATGTAGTGCAGGAACGACCGGTTCGGGCCGATCACCAGCGTGCCGGTACGGGCGAGGCGCTCGCGGTGCGCGTACAGCAGGTACGCGACGCGGTGCAGGCCCACCGCCGTCTTTCCCGTGCCCGGGGCGCCCTGGACGCACACCGTGCCGCCGATCCCCGCGCGCACGATCTCGTCCTGCTCCGGCTGGATGGTCGCGACGATGTCGCGCATCGGGCCGACGCGCGGCCGCTCGATCTCCGACTGGAGCAGCTTGCTCGCCTGCTCGGCGCCCGCCGTGTCGGTGAGGTCCTCGTCCTCGTACGCGGTCAACTCGCCGCCCGTGTAACCGAACCGGCGGCGCGTGCGCACGTCCATCGGGTCCTTCTTGGACGCCCGGTAGAACGGCTGCGAGACCGGCGCACGCCAGTCGATCACCATCGGGTCGCCGTCGGCGTCGTGCACGTGACGGCGCCCGATGTAGAACCGCTCGCCCTGGGCCCCCTCGGCCTGATCCGCTCCGGGCGCGTGGTGGTAGTCGAGGCGGCCGAAGAACAGGGGCGTGTGCGCGAGGTCGGCGAGCGCGGTGATCCGGTCGTCGATCTGCCGTTGCAGCACCGCGGCGTTGACCCAGTTCGCGGTCACGTCCTTGATGTCCAGCGCTTCCACATCCGCGCGCATGGCCCGCAGCGCGGCCCGGGAGACGGCGAGGTGGGCGCGCTCACGGTCGAGCGGGGAGCTGCTGGCTTCGGTCACTTGCTGCGCGGGCACGGCGGAGCCTCCGGGAGAGTGCTGTGGACGAGCGGGATCCCGCCGGTTGCCGACCGGACGGGGGCGCTCCCGGGGCGGGAGGCGGCAAGGCGGAGGATTCTAGCCAGCGGGCGGGCCGGTGCGCGAATGGTTTTTCGACCGGGTGTACGGGCTGCACGGCGCGCCCCTGGTCCCTCTCAGGGGCGCGCTCCCCCTTACGTAGGGCACGGCATGAGCCCTGGGGTGGAGGCCCCAGGGCCTGCGGTTACACCGGTGGACCGATGTGGCGGGGGGTACCCGGGAACCATCATGGACGACATGACCACCGCATCCGTCACCCCCGACACCACGCCCTTCTCCTTCGCCGCCGCCCTCCGCGCGCTCAAGGCCTTCGCCGGTGCGGCGGTGAGCGTCGCAGTCCTCGGCCAGTACGCCGACTCGCGCCGCGCCTGACCAGCACGCCCCGTAAGGGGCGCGAGGAACTGCGCGACCAGCCGCGAACGACCCGCAGCCGCGCGCCGAGCGCAAGAGGCACCCCAGTAGGCGCAACGGGAGCCCCAGGAGTGGGGCACCCCTAGACGGCATCCTCGCCCGCGAGCAACGCGTCCGCGTCCATGATCCGGTACGCGTACCCCTGCTCCGCCAGGAACCGCTGCCGGTGCGCTGCGAAGTCCTGGTCCACCGTGTCCCGCGCCACCACGGAGTAGAACCGCGCCTCGTGCCCGTCCGCCTTCGGCCGCAGGACGCGGCCGAGCCGCTGTGCCTCCTCCTGCCGGGAGCCGAACGTGCCCGAGACCTGGATCGCGACGGTCGCCTCGGGCAGGTCGATGGAGAAGTTCGCGACCTTCGACACCACCAGCACGCTCAGCTCGCCCGCCCGGAACGCGTCGAAGAGCTTCTCCCGCTGCGCGTTGGTCGTCTCGCCCTTGATGACGGGCGCGCCCAGGTGCTCGCCCAGCTCGTCGAGCTGGTCGATGTACTGGCCGATGACCAGCGTCTGCTCGCCCTTGTGCCGGGCGACCAGCGCCTCCGTCACCCGCCGCTTGGTCGCGGTCGTCGAGCAGAAGCGGTACTTCTCCTCGGTCTCCGCCGTCGCGTACGCCAGCCGCTCGCTGTCCGTCAGGTTGACGCGGACCTCGACGCAGTCGGCGGGCGCGATGTAGCCCTGCGCCTCGATCTCCTTCCACGGCGCGTCGAACCGCTTCGGGCCGATCAGCGAGAAGACGTCCGACTCCCGGCCGTCCTCGCGCACCAGCGTGGCGGTCAGCCCGAGGCGGCGGCGTGCCTGGAGGTCGGCGGTGAACTTGAAGACCGGCGCGGGCAGCAGGTGCACCTCGTCGTAGACGATCAGACCCCAGTCCCGGGAGTCGAACAGCTCCAGGTGCGGGTAGATGCCCTTCCGCTTGGTCGTGAGGACCTGGTACGTGGCGATGGTGACCGGCCGGATCTCCTTCTTCGTACCGCTGTACTCGCCGACCTCGTCCTCGGTCAGCGAGGTCCGCTTGACCAGCTCGTGCTTCCACTGGCGGGCGGAGACGGTGTTGGTGACCAGGATCAGCGTGGTGGCCTTGGCCTGCGCCATCGCGCCCGCCCCGACGAGCGTCTTGCCCGCGCCGCAGGGCAGCACGACCACGCCCGAGCCGCCGTGCCAGAAGCCCTCGACGGCCTGCCGCTGGTACGGCCGCAGGGTCCAGCCGTCCTCGCGCAGCTCGATCGGGTGCGCCTCGCCGTCGACGTACCCGGCCAGGTCCTCGGCGGGCCAGCCCAGCTTGAGCAGCGTCTGCTTGATCTGACCGCGCTCGGACGGGTGCACCGCCACCGTGTCCGGGTCGATCCGGGCACCGACCAGCGGCTGGATCTTCTTCGACCGGAGGATCTCCTCCAGCACCGGCCGGTCCGTGCTCTCCAGCACGAGCCCGTGCGTCGGGTGCTTGAGCAGCCGGAGCCGGCCGTAGCGGGCCATGGTCTCGGCGACGTCCACGAGCAGCGCGTGCGGCACGGGGTAACGGGAGTACGCCACGAGCGCGTCGACGACCTGCTCGGC
Organism: Streptomyces sp. UNOC14_S4; assembly: GCF_020740835.1. GTDB lineage: Bacteria > Actinomycetota > Actinomycetes > Streptomycetales > Streptomycetaceae > Streptomyces. Next base: position 4,457 of record NZ_JAINFC010000317.1, on the reverse strand, counting down.
GTCGTGCCCGGCCGCCCGGGCGTTCCACAGCCCGAGCGGCGTGATGCGATACGTGTGGATGTGCTCCGGCGCACGCTCCAGCTCCGCGAACGGGGCGATGGCGCGACGACAGGCCTCGGCCTGTTCGTGGTCGACTTCGAGCAGGAGCGTCTTGTCGCTCTGGACGATCAGGGGTCCGTTCACGCCTCACCTGTTCCTTCCGGCCAAACGTCCAGGGTATCGCCGCGGCCCCGGGAGCGGCGGGTGCGATCGGGGAATCCGGGACGGTGTCAGTGGTGGGCGTCACACTGAGGGGCATGGTGAGGGATGCCGCGCATGAGGACCACTACGGACCCTGGACGGTCGAGCGGGTCCTGGCGCTGGGGGAGGACCGCGGCCAGCGGCGCGAGCTGGTGGGGGAGGCGCTCCTGCTGTCACCGATGCCCGGGACGAAGCACCAGCGGGCGCTGTCCCGCCTGCGGTGGCTGCTGCATACCGCCGTCGAAGCGGTGGGGCCCCGGCCGAGGTGCTGGGGCCGGTCAATGTGGTGCTCCCCGACGGGCTCTTCGTCCCGGACATCGCCGTACTGGACGCCGCGGCCACCGCGGACGACCCGGTGGCGTGCGACGCCGAGGCCGTGCTGCTCGTGGTGGAGATCGTCTCACCGTCGTCCTCCGGCCGCCGCACCGACCGGCTGCTCAAGCCGCCGTACTACGCGGAGGCGGGCATCGAGCACCTGTGGCGGCTGGAGCTGGAGCCTGTACCCGCGCTGATCGTCTCGGAGCTGGAGAACGGCCGCTACGTGGAGCGGGCCGTGGCGGAGGCGGGTCGTACGACGCTGATCGAGAAGCCCTTCCCGGTCGAGGTCGATCCGGGGGCGCTGGTGCGGCAGGGGCGCTGGCGTCCTACGCGGTGGGGGCGCCGCGCGTGGACCCCAGCGCTCCGGTGGCCGTGCGCGTGAAGGCTGTCCCTGCGTCGCGTCAGGTCAGTCGGCGGTCACCCCGTAGCCGGGGTGCGCACGTGCGTAGTGCCTGAGCTCCGTTGTGACGTGCTCCGCGAGCGCCGGCGCGTCGCCCCGCCGGGCGGCGGCCTCCTTGGCCCGACGGAGGAGGCCGCATACGCCGCATGGGTTGCCACTGCTGTCGGATGGCATGGCGGGCGGCCCGCCCGTGTGCGGCAGGGGGATCACTCGGCGCCCTCGCCCTGCGTTGGCATGTAGACGAGCGTCACGGAGGGGCCGATCCAGCTGACGCGCTTCCGGAAGCCGGCCTCCCGGAGTTCGTCTGTGGTGGCCAGCCGCAGCGATTCCGGAGCCGCATCCCACTCCGCGCCGCCGCCGGGTGGTCGGAGCCGGGTGTAGATCTCGCCGTGGCCCACGAGTTCGCCCAGGCGATCCCGCTGCTTGTCCACCACCCATGTGCCGAGGCTGTAGGTCATCCATGGCGCTGACATTTGTTCGATCCTCCGTGTGTTCGGCCCTTGGTGGGCGGGCAACTCCCTTGTGGAGGCAATAGAGTTGCGGGCCAAAGGGGCGCTGAACAGCGCTTTGATGTTTCCAAGTGCCTTTGGAAAGCCGGTGGTTCGCGTGAGCGAAGGGACGCAGGATGGGCCGGAGTACTACGGGAGGGAGGTGCTGTACGCCCGGGAGCATGCGGGTGCGACGCAGACCGAGCTGGCGGAGGCGACCGGGTACAAGGTCCCGTACGTGAGCAAGGTCGAGAACGGGCACACCCTCGGGTCGGAACTGTTCGCTGAGGGATGCGACCGGTTCTTCAACACGTCTGGCTACTTCCTCCGGCTGCACCGGCGGATCTCGGACGCGGGGCATCCCGAGTGGTTCGTGCCGTACGTGAAGCTTGAGCGCCAAGCTCGCCTTATCGAGGGCTACTCGAACACGCTCATCATGGGCATTCTGCAAACGCCCGCCTATGCCGAGTCGGTTTTCCGGTCGGCCTATCCCCGCGAGAACGATTCGGAAATCAAAGCGCGCGTGGAGTCACGACTCACCCGGCACGGCGTGATAGAGCGCGCAGATCCCCCGCGCCTGTGGGTCATCCTCCACGAGGCCGTGCTCCGTATGATCGTCGGCAGCCGGGAGACGATGGGGGAGCAGCTTGAGCGCCTGCTGGAGGAGGCGCGACGGCCCACCACCACGATCCAGGTGTTTCCCAACGGCTTCGGCACTCCCGCCGCCCATCTGCCGTTCGTGCTGCTGGCTCCGCGAGGTGAAGGACCGACGGTCCTGTACGAGGAGATCAGGCACCACTCGCGAGTGGACGACTCGGTGTCCGCCGTTGCGGAGGCTCAGGACGTATACAACCGGCTTCGCGCGGGTGCGATGCCGCCCGAGCAGTCAACGGCGTTGATTCGCGACATCCTCAAGGAGATCACCAGTCATGAGAACAGCCACAGACTCCTCTCACGCGATATGGGTGAAGTCGAGTTATAGCGGTGGGACCGGCGGCGAATGTGTTGAGTTCGCGCCCGACCTCATATCGACATCCGGCATCGTCCCCATCCGGGACAGTAAGGCCGTCGGCGGCCCAGCTCTGGTCATTCCCTTGGCTGGTTGGTCCGTGTTTGTGACCCATGCCAAGAAGCTGAGGCCGGACGTGTAGCTTCGCACGGTCTCTCGTGGGCCATACGCCGCGGCAGCGGCTATAGCCATGTGGAGAGGGCATGAAATCGGGCTGCTGTGCGTCCGATGCTGTCTGTGCTCCGCCCGCCAGGCGAAGGACGGAGCGGCGGCGTTATGTCGCCGGTTCCGTCTGCGAGTGGCGTCGACGATCGACGGGTTGCTCTCGACGACACGGGAGGCGCTGCGGGACAAAGCCGGGCGTGCGCAGCGGAGGTGGGAAGGGGAAGGGCCGTTTCGGTTTGTTGCGACCTAGAGTGCCGACCGTTTCGGATCAATAGGCGGTGGTCTCAAACCGGGACAGGCGGATCGCATGCCGACTCTCATGCGGCGATGGCTGCCAAAAGAGCGTCAACGTCTGCATAGTTCGCCGTGCCGTCCCGGCCGTCGTGGTGACTGGTGACCTGGTAGTACATGCGTCCGGCTTCCTCGGCGACGACGTGAACGGCGGTGAAGTCTCCGGACTGCCCCTCAATGATCCACATCGGTTCAAGGTCGCGCAGCGTGAAGATCCACCCTTGCTCCTGCGGCAGAACCTTGGCCAACGCCCGCCACCAATGCAGCGCGTCAACGACCTGATTGGCGTCCCACGTCTCCTCGTAGAAGCCGATGAGTAGGGCCAGCCGGATTGCTTCTTCATAGGGAAGGACGACTTTGGCCTCAGTGCCCTGCCCGGCGTTCAGCAGTCGCCCCCGGAGCAGCCGCGCACCATCCAGATCCATTCGCGTTCCTCCCGGTCCGTGGTTCGTTGCGCGCGAGCATAGCCCTGCCAGTGGATGTGCCGCATCCGTCTGGCAGGGCTACAGGTAAACCGCTCGGGGCAGGGGGGTCAGTGCTGGAAGATGATCTTCCCGTAGGGGTCAACCCGGAGCGATGTGCCGGTAACCGTGCTCCCGTCGTTCAGCTCCACCCACATGTCGGTGTACTTGATGTTCTGGTAGTACCCGGCCCATAGGGCTGTTTCGTAGGCTCCATTGCTCCGCTTCTCGGCCCATGCGGTGTCGTTGTTGCCACTGTTGTTGATGTAGGTGGTTCTCACCTTGGGGTAGCACCCCACGGTTATCAGTGCGGCCGAGTTGTAAGTCATGCCCGATACGAACACATGCTTCCCGTGCCATCCGGGGAAGCCCTGGGTGTCGGACTGCACCCAGTTGTACGCACACGCCCTTCCCACCGCACCCTGGGTTTGGGGGTAGTGGGGCCCTTCAGCCGATGCCGCAGTAGCGGTGCCGATGACTGCCGCTGCGGCAACAGCGGCCGACCCGAATGCCTTCTTCTTCCAGTTCATATAGCAACTCCTGTAGCTAGCTTGAGCTTGCAGAGGTGCTTGCGATTGGCGGGGGCAGGAGTTACTCCTGCTGCCACTGGTAAGTGACATTACGAACTATTGGCCAGGGCGTGAAACTTTCTGAGGGTTACTGGCCGGATCCGTCCGATACCTTGGCCTGAACATGGTCAACTCTCGGTTGTTTCCAGAGGAATGACCAAGCAGCTATTGGGTGAAATGGTAGGTGTTCTGTGTGTTGATCCCTGCGTGAGCGAACTCATAGGGGACGTGAAGTAGCTGCTGCCGTTGGCCAGCACCCACGGGCGTCACGCGTGGTCGTCCGCCAGTTCCGCCACCCCCGTGATCCGGTGCAGCGGATACGTGCGGATCTCGTCCGCCGTGTGGTCGTAGGCCGTGACGAAGCCGCCCTCCACCCGTACCGGGGCGATGACGCGCTGGCTCGCCGCGCCCTCCGCGTTGACGTAGCCGATCCAGACCGGGGTGCCGGTGAGGACGGCGGCCTGGACGGCGGCGAGGGTGTCGGCGGAGGTGGGGCGGGGGAGACCGACGGGGCTG
>NZ_JAINFC010000316.1 GCF_020740835.1 Streptomyces sp. UNOC14_S4 | reverse complement strand
AGGGGGGCGCGCTGGGTGCCCGCTTCCAGTTTGCGGAGGGCGGAGGCCAGGGCGAGGGGGTCGCCGGTGAGGCGGGCGCCCGAGGCGTCGGCCTCGTACTCGCGGGAGCGGCTGACGGCGAGCTGGACGATCGAGGCCGCGACCGGACCCAGCAGCATGATCATGAGCATGCCGACGATGCCGGGGCCCTCGTCGTCGTCGGACCTGCCGAAGGGGATCAGCCAGGCGAAGTTCACCAGGAACATCACCACCGAGGCGAGCGCGCCCGCGACCGAGGAGATCAGGATGTCGCGGTTGTAGACGTGGCTGAGCTCGTGGCCGATGACCCCGCGCAGCTCGCGCTCGTCCAGGATGCGCAGGATGCCGTCGGTGCAGCACACGGCGGCGTTGCGGGGGTTGCGGCCGGTGGCGAAGGCGTTGGGCGCCTCGGTCGGCGAGATGTAGAGCCGTGGCATGGGCTGGCGCGCGGCCGTGGAGAGCTCGCGCACCATGCGGTAGAGCTGCGGGGCCTCGAACTCGCTGACGGGGCGGGCGCGCATGGCCCGCAGGGCGATCTTGTCGCTGTTCCAGTAGGCGTAGGCGTTGGTGCCGAGCGCCACCAGGACGGCGACGACCAGCCCCGTCCGTCCGAAGAAGCTGCCGATGACGATGATGAGCGCGGACAGCGCCCCGAGCAGGACGGCGGTCCTGAGCCCGTTGTGCCGGCGGTGCACGGTACGCCCTCCAAATGGTGCGGGGGGAACCCTTTTGCTGCGGTGCTTCACCGTGGTCGGCGGTGTGCCGACGGCGTTCCGCGGGAGCTCCCATGGGATCTCCAGTGGAACCTTCCGTACTGGTCAACGCCAGGTGAAGCCCGCTAGTTCCCTTGTGCACCGGTGGTGCGCGTGAGCCGTACGGGTGAGGACGGCCACAGCGGTCGCCACGCCGCTACGGCCGCTACAGCAGCGCCCCCGACGCGAAGCGCAGGACGAGCTGCGGGGCGCCGGACAGGGCGATGCCGAGGACGGCGGCCAGCGTCATCGCGGTGGCCAGGGGCAGCGGCACGCGCGCGTGCTTCTCCCCCGCCGCAACCGCCGCGGCCTCCGCGCCCTCCGCCGGGCGGAACAGCATCGCCGTCCACTGGAGGTAGTAGTAGAGCGCGATCACGACGTTCACGGCCATGACCACGGCCAGCCAGCCGAGCCCCGCGTCGACGGCCGCCGAGAAGACGGTGACCTTGGCGAACAGTCCGATGACGCCCGGCGGCAGCCCCGCGAGGCAGAGCAGGAAGAAACCGAGCGCCAGGGCGGCCAGCGGGCGGCGGGCGTACAGGCCGCGGTAGTCGGTGATCCGGTTGGCGGGGCTCGTACGGGCCACGAGCCCGGCGACGGCGAAGGCGCCGAGGTTCACGGCGGCGTACATCAGGGCGTACGCGACGGTGGAGCCGATGGCGTGCCCGGGGTCGTCGGCGTACGCGGCGGCCGCGATCGGCACCAGCAGGTAGCCCGCCTGGCCGACGGAGGACCAGGCGAGGAGGCGTACGGCGCTGTGCGCGCGGTCGGGGCGCTGCCGCAGCGCGGCGGCGTTGCCGACGGTCATGGTGAGCGCGGCGAGGACGGCGAGCACGGGGCCCCAGACGTCCGCGTACGCGGGAAAGGCGACGACGGTCACCAGGATGAGGCCGGTGAAGCCGACGGCCTTGCCGACGACGGAGAGGTAGGCCGCGATGGGCAGCGGGGCGCCCACGTAGGTGTCGGGCACCCAGAAGTGGAAGGGGACGGCCGCGGTCTTGAAGGCGAAGCCGACGAGGGTGAGGGCGACGCCCGCCTGGGCGAGGACGTCGAGCCGCGGGTCGACCTGGGTGAGGGCGTCGGCCACCTGGGTGAGGTGCAGGGTGCCGGTGCTCGCGTAGACGAAGCTGACGCCCAGGAGCATCACGGCGGTGGCCGTCACGGACGACAGGAAGAACTTCAGCGCCGCCTCGGAGGAGCGGCGGTCGCCCCGGCGCAGGCCGACGAGGGCGAAGGCGGGCAGCGAGGCCACTTCGAGGGCGACGACGAGGGTCGCGAGGTCCCGGGCGGCGGGCAGCAGGGCGGCGCCCGCGGCGGAGGACAGCAGCAGGAACCAGTACTCGCCGGAGGGCAGCTCGGAGTCGGTGATGTCGCTGACGGACAGCAGGGCGGTCAGCAGAGCGCCGCCGAGCACCAGGAACTGCACGACGAGCGTGAAGTGGTCGGCGGTGTAGCTGCACGCGCGCGTGCCCGTCGTCAGGCAGAAGGTGCTGCGGTCCCCGTCGAGCAGCGGCAGGAGCGAGAGCCCGGCGAGTACGAGGCCGCCGATGGCGATCCCGCCCAGCAGCGGCTTCCGGTGCTCCGGCACGAAGAGGTCGGCGACCAGGACGACGAGCGCCACGACGGCGGTGACGGTGGGCGGTGCGATGGCGAGCCAGTCGACGGACTGGACCAGGGAGCCCATCAGTTGCCTCCGAGGAGCTGCTGAACGGCCGGGTCGGTGAGCCCGAGGAGGGCTGCGGGCCAGAGGCCGGCGAGGACGGTGAGGGCGACGAGGGGGGTCCAGGCGGCGAGTTCGTACGCCCGGACGTCGGCGATGGCGGTGCCGGAGGCGCCCGGGTGCACGGCCAGGCCGGTGTCCTCCGTGCCGTTGCCGCCCATGCACACCCGGCGGACCACGACCAGCATGTACGCGGCGGTGAGCAGCGTGCCGAAGCCCGCGAGGGCCATGAAGACGAGGTAGGCGGGGCGGCTGAGCCCGTCGGCGGGCCGGAAGGAGCCGAGCATGGCGAGCATCTCGCCCCAGAACCCGGCGAGTCCGGGCAGGCCGAGGGAGGCCACGGCGCCGAAGGCGAGGAGGCCGCCGAGGCGGGGTGCCCGGCCGTAGAGCGCGGCGCCGGTGGCACCCGAGAGGGCGTCGAGGTCGCTGGTGCCGTGCCGGTCCTTGAGCGCTCCGACCAGGAAGAAGAGGAGGCCGGTGATGAGGCCGTGGGCGATGTTGGCGAAGAGGGCGCCGTTGATGCCGGTGGGCGTGAGGGTGGCGATGCCCAGGAGGACGAAGCCCATATGGCCCACGGAGGAGTAGGCGATGAGGCGCTTGAGGTCGCCCTTGCCGCCGTTGCGGGCCAGCGCGAGACAGGCCAGCGAGCCGTAGATGATGCCGACGACCGCGAAGGCCGCGAGGTAGGGCGCGAAGGTGTGCACGCCGTCGGGGGCGATGGGCAGGAGGATGCGGACGAAGCCGTACGTGCCCATCTTCAGCAGGACGCCCGCGAGGAGGACGGAGCCGGCGGTCGGGGCGGCGGTGTGGGCGTCGGGCAGCCAGGTGTGCAGCGGCCACATCGGAGCCTTGACGGCCAGTCCGATCCCGATGGCCAACACCGCGATGAGCTGCGTGGAATGGCCGAGGCCGGACCCGTTGTCAGTGGCGAGTGCCACCATGTCGAAGGTGCCGCCCTTGATGCCGACGAGGAGGAGGCCGAGCAGCATCACGACCGAGCCGAGCAGCGTGTAGAGGATGAAGCGCCAGGCGGCGCGCTCCCTGTCCTCGCCTCCCCAGCGGGCGATGAGGAAGTACATCGGGATGAGCACCGTCTCGAACGCCAGGAAGAAGAGCACGAGGTCGAGGACGGCGAAGCTGGCGAGGGTCCCGGCTTCGAGGACGAGGATCAGCGCGACGAATGCCTTGGGTGACGGGCCCGACGGCATGTGGAAGTACGAGTACAGCGCGCAGAGGAACGTCAGCAGTGCGGTGAGCACGAGGAGGGGGAGCGAGACGCCGTCGACGCCCAGGTGGATCCGGATGCCGAGGGCGGGGATCCAGCTGATGTCGGTGGTGCCCTGCATCCGCGCGGGGTGGGCGCGGTCGAAGCCGATCGCGAGGGCGATCGTGAGGGCCAGCACCAGGCCGGTGACGGTGACGCCGTGGCGGAGCACGGCCTGGTCGGGGTTCCGGCCCTTGAGTCCGGGCGGGGCCGGGAGCAGGGCGGCGACGGCGCCGAGGAGGGGGACGACGACGGTCGCAGCGAGGAGGATCTGCATGACGGTATGACTCACGGTCAGGCTCCGGTGGCTACGAGCACGGCGGCGACGGCCAGGACGACGGAGCCGGCGAGGAGGGCGCTGAGGTAGGTCTGCACATTGCCGGTCTGGGCCCGGCGCACGGCCGCGCCGAGCAGGCCGGGGGCGGTCCCGGCGCCGCGCACGTAGGTGTCGACGACCTCGCGGTCGAGGAAGCGCACAAGACCCGCCGCGGCCCGCACGGGGCGGACGAAGAGGGCCGTGTAGACGGCGTCGAGGTGGAAGCCCGCGACGGCGTGACGGTGCAGGGGCCCGAGGAGGAGACGGCTCGGGTCGGCCGGGTCGTGGGCGCCCGCGATGTGCCCGTAGGCGGCCACGTGGGTCGCGACGGCCTCCTCCTCGGAGACGTACGGGGCCTCGTCGGGGTCGGCGGCGACGGCGCCCAGCGGCGCGCGGGCCGCGAGGGGGGCGGTGCGGCGCCAGGCCGCGTACATGACGAGCACGCCGGCGAGGGCTGCGCCGGTGCCGAGGACGGAGGTGGTGAGGGTCGGGGTGAGGGAGCGCCCGTCGAACCAGTCGGGGAGCTTCCAGGCGGCCAGGCCGAGCCCGAGGGTGGGGAGGAAGAGGAGCCAGAGGACGCCGTTCATCACGGCGGGCTGCCGGCCGTGGTCGGGGGCCTCGGGGCCCTTGCCGTGGAAGGCGCGCAGCCACAGCCGGGTGGCGTAGGCGGCGGTGAGGAGGGCGGTGAGCAGCCCGGCGACGAGGACGGTCCAGCCCGCGGCGTGCGGGATGCCGTGGGCGTCCGCGCCGGTGGCGTGCTCCGCCGCGCCGAGCACGGCCTCCTTGGAGAAGAAGCCGCTGAACGGCGGGATCGCGGCGAGCGCGAGCAGGCCGACGGTCATCGTCCAGTAGGCGTCGGGGATGCGCTTGGCGAGGCCGCCCGTGCGGGCCATGGCGCCGAGCGAGTTGGTGCCCGCGGCGTGGATGACCACGCCCGCGCCGAGGAAGAGGAGGGCCTTGAAGGCGCCGTGGGTGATGAGGTGGAAGACGGCCGCGTCGCGGTCGCCCACGGCGAGGGCGCCGGTCATGTAGCCGAGCTGGCCCACGGTGGAGTAGGCGAGGACGCGCTTGATGTCGTCCTGGGCGAGCGCGGCGAGCGCCGAGCCGACCATGGTGACCGCCGCCATCACGGCGAGCACGACCAGTGCCGCCGCCGAGGCGGTGAAGAGAGGGAGGAGCCGGGCGACGAAGTAGACACCGGCCGCGACCATCGTCGCGGCGTGGATGAGCGCGGAGACGGGCGTGGGGCCCGCCATCGCGTCGGGCAGCCACGTGTGCAGCGGGAACTGCGCGGACTTGCCCGCGACACCGGCGAGCAGCAGCAGCGCGATCAGCGTCGGGTGCGCGATGGCGCCCGAGCCGACGGCGGTGAGGATGCCGTTGATGCGGAAGGTGCCCGCGTCGGCGCCCAGCGCCAGGATGCCGATCAGGAAGGGGACGTCGCCGAGCTTGGTGACCAGGAAGGCCTTGAGGGAGGCGGCGCGCGCGGCCTCGGTCTCCCAGTAGTGGCCGACCAGGAAGTACGAGCAGATGCCCATGATCTCCCAGCCGACCAGCAGCACCATCAGGTCGCCCGAGTAGACGACGAGCAGCATGGCCGCGGTGAAGAGGGAGACGAGAGCCGCGTAGGAGGGGTAGCGCGGGTCCTCGCGCAGGTAGGCCGTCGAGTAGAGCTGCACGCAGGTGGCGACGACGCCGACGAGCACGGCGACGAGCACGGCGAAGCCGTCGAGGTGCAGGGCGAGGTCGATCGGCACGGAGCCGGTGGGTGTCAGCCGGGTCGCGGCGTCGAGGGGGTCTCCCCCGCCCTGCCGCCAGGCGACGACGGCGGCCAGCACGGCGGCGGCGAGCGTCGGCAGCACGGCGAGGGGCCGTACGAAGCCGGGGGCCCGGCGGCCGAGGAGCAGGCCCGCCACGGCGCCGAGGAAGGGCAGCAGGGGGACGAGTGCGGCGGTGGTCGTGGTCGTCACGCGGCGGCCTCCGCCGTTCTCTCGCGGTCACCGGCCGGGGTGTCGGTGCCGGGCGCGTCCTCGTGGAGGTCGCGGAGCCGGTCGATGTCGGCGGTGCCGCGGTTGCGGTACACGAGCAGCACGATCGCCAGGCCGATGCCGATCTCGGCGGCGGCGATGGCGATGGTGAAGAGGGTGAGCGCCTGTCCCGCGTGGAGCGTGTCGCGCAGCCACACGTCGAAGGCGACGAGGTTGAGGTTGACGGCGTTGAGCATGAGCTCGACGGACATCAGGACGAGGATCGCGTTGCGCCGGGCGAGCACGCCGTAGAGGCCGGTGCAGAAGAGGAGGGCGGCGAGCACGGCGGGGTAGACGAGGTGCATCAGCGCTTCTCCCCGCTCTCGGCACCCGTGGCGACGGCCTGCTTCCGGCGGGAGAGCACGACCGCGCCGACGAGCGCGGCGAGCAGCAGGACGGACAGCGCCTCGAAGGGCAGCACCCAGTGCCGGAAGAGGATCTCGCCGGAGACCTTGGTGGTGCCCTGGGGCGCGCCGTCGAGGTCGATCCAGGTGGTGCGGAAGGCGTCGACGACGATCCACACGAGCGCGGCGGCAGCGGCGACGGCGACGCCGAGCGCGGGCCACCGGTTGCCGGAGTCGGCGTCCGGGGAGCGGCCGATGGGCGCCTTGGTGAGCATCAGCCCGAAGAGGAGGAGGACGACGACGGACCCCACGTAGATGAGGACCTGCACCCAGGCGATGAACTCCGCCGTGAGCAGGAGGTACTCCACGGCGAGCCCGCCGAGTGCCACCACCAGCCACAGGGCGGCGTGCACCAGCTGCTTGGTGGTGACGGTGACGAGGGCCGCGCCGAGGGTCACCAGGCCGACGAGGAGGAAGGCGACCTCCACGCCGGAGGTGGAGAGGAAGCCGTGTGCCTGCGCGGCGGCGGGCAGGGCGAAGGTGCCAGTGCCGGTGCCGATGCCGGTCATGCTTCTCCCTCCTTCTCCTGGCGGGCCTGCTGTTCCTGCTGTTCCTGCTGTTCCTGCTGCGCGGCCTGTTCCTGCTGCGCGGCGAGCTTCTCCGCGGTCTTGCGGGCCGCGGCGATCTCCTTGGGCTCCTCCGCGGCCGGGTCGAGCGCGGGCGGCTCGGGCACCGTCCACATCCACTCGCGCAGCTTGTCGCGCTCGTGGGTGAGGTCGTGGATGTCGGTCTCGGCGTACTCGAACTCCGGCGACCAGAAGAGGGCGTCGAAGGGGCACACCTCGATGCAGATGCCGCAGTACATGCAGAGCGAGAAGTCGATCGCGAAGCGGTCGAGGACGTTGCGGCTGCGCTCGCGGCCGCCGGGGGCGGCCGGGGGCACGGTCTCCTTGTGGGAGTCGATGTAGATGCACCAGTCCGGGCACTCACGGGCGCAGAGCATGCAGACCGTGCAGTTCTCCTCGAACAGGCCGATGACCCCGCGGGTGCGGGGCGGCAGCTCGGGCTGGACCTCCGGGTACTGGGCGGTGACCGAACGCCTCGTCATCGTGCGCAGGGTCACGGCGAGGCCCTTGGCGAGGCCGGAGCCGGGGATCGGCATTACTGGGTCACCACCTTGACGACGCCGGTGAGCGCGATCTGCGCCAGGGCGAGCGGGATGAGCACCGTCCAGGCCAGCTTCTGCAGCTGGTCCTCGCGCAGTCGCGGGTAGCTGACGCGCAGCCAGATGACCACGAAGGCGAGGACGAGGGTCTTGAGCAGCGTCCACAGCCAGCCGAGGCCGTCGGCGCCGAACGGGCCGTGCCAGCCGCCGAGGAAGAGCACCGTCGTGAGGCCGCAGAGGACCACGATGCCCGCGTACTCGGAGAGCAGGAAGAGGGCGAAGCGCAGGCCGGTGTACTCGGTGTACGCACCGAAGATGATCTCGGAGTCGGCCACCGGCATGTCGAACGGCGGGCGCTGCAGCTCGGCGAGGCCCGCCGTGAAGAACACCAGGCCGCCGACGATCTGCCAGGGCACCCACCACCAGTGGAAGGCGTCCACGATGCCGGGCAGCGAGACGGTGCCCGCGGCCATCGCGACCGAGGCGGCCGCGAGCAGCATCGGCAGCTCGTACGCCAGCAGCTGGGCGGCGGTCCGCAGGCCGCCGAGCAGCGAGAACTTGTTCGCGGAGGCCCAGCCGGCCATGAGCGAGCCGAGCACGCCGACGCCCATCACGGCGAGGACGAAGAAGATGCCCGCGTCGACGGCCTGGCCCACGGCGTTGCCCGGCCCGACCGGGACGGCGACCAGGACCAGGAGGTACGGGAGGAGGGCCACGGCGGGCGCGAGCTGGAAGATCCGGCGGTCCGCGCCCGCGGGGACGACGTCCTCCTTCTGCGCGAACTTCACGCCGTCCGCGACGAGCTGTGCCCAGCCGTGGAAACCACCGGCGTACATCGGCCCGAGGCGCCCCTGCATATGGGCCATGACCTTGTGCTCGGTCTGGCCGATGACGAGCGGCAGCACCAGGAAGACGACGAACACGGCGACGAGGCGCAGCACCACGTCGAGGGTGTCACTCACGGGTGTCGTCGCCTCCTTCTGCGGTGCGGGGTCGTTCCGGCGTCTGGGGTTGTTCCGCGTTCTCGGGGGTCTCGGGAGACTCGGGTTGCTCCGAGGTCTCGGGAGACTTGGGGGTCTCGGGAATCTTGGGAACCTCGGGTTGCTCCGGCGTCTCGGACCGTGGCGCCCCGGGTTTCGTCTCCGGGGCCGCGGGCGGCGGCTCGGGAGGCGTGGTGTCGTCGAACGCGGGGCGTGCGTGGTGCCACGGGGCGTCGGACGAGCGCGACGGCCGCGCCGCGGTGCCGCCCGTGCGGGAGGTGCCGGACGTGCCGGACGGCGGGGTCGCGCCCTGGCTCGCCGAGCCGTCGGCCGCGGAGCGGCTGCGGCGCACAGGCGCACCCGCACTCGCGTCCCCATCCGGCTGCTGGCTCGCGGAACCGTCCGC
>NZ_JAINFC010000315.1 GCF_020740835.1 Streptomyces sp. UNOC14_S4 | reverse complement strand
TGAACGCACCCCACCTCGTCGCCCTCGTGCGAGCCGGAGCCCGCTTCGAACGCGGTCACCTCGTTGAACGACCCGAGCCCGCTGCTGCATGAACAACCCGCCGATCCACAGGATTTGACAATTGCTCCGCGAACTTCAAGAGCCTGGCGTTCAAGTTCAAGGACTGCGGTTACATGCAGGAGATACCGGACGGCCTGAACAGCGGCGGGTCCTGGTACAACAACCAGTCCAACGGCACTTCGGCGTACATGTTCAACAAGAAAAGAGAGCTGATCTACACGACGCCCGGCGCGCCCTCCAGTGACGCGCACGGCAACTGGGGTCCGGTCTGGTACGTCCAGGCCTGTTAGCGGCCACTCCCGCGATGCCTGACACGCCGTCGCGGTGTGTCAGGCATCGTCGTACCGCTTGAAATCGGCGGTGTCGACGGTCCACGGGCCGAACGGCACCCGATCGCCGAAGACATAGGGCAACACCGAGGCGTAGCGGGGGCCGTTGGAGCCCGGGACCGGGTCGGCGTAGGTATAGACGAGGCCCTTGCGGGGGTCGACGAGCAGATACAGCGGGATGCCCATGGCCGGATAGTCGGCGGCCTTCTCGACGTAGTCGTTGTCCGGGTTGGACTCGGAGACGACCTCGACCACGGCGAGAAGGTCGTCCGGGTCGACAGTGGCCCCCGGCTCGTCCAGTACGGGCAGCGGCACGACCACGGCGTCCGGTCGACGCATCCGCCCGACCGCCGGGTGTTCCACCTCTGCGCCGGACTGGGCGACGATCTCCTGGCCGGGATGCGTGCCCACGAGCTGGGCGTTGAGCTGACGCACGACGCGGGTGGTGATCGCCTCGTGCCGCTTGACCAGGCTCATCATGACGACGACCCCGGCTGCCCCGATCTCGACCGCCCACGCACCCGGCACGCGTTCCACGATCGGCCGGAGCTCCTCCGCGATCGTCCTCGCCCGCGCGTAGGCCCGAGGATCTACGGCATCGGCTGTCACGTCATCTCCTGATCGTCCAGGGCCGATCTGTACACGGCGATGGCATCTCAGGTGCGCCGGGACCAGAAGGCGACGAACCCGATGTAGGAGACGGCGGCGGTGGCCACGAACCAGAAGTACGGATCGCCGCTTCGCCCGGATGCCAGGTCACCGATGAAGGCGTAGAGATTCCCCACGGTGAGCACCACGCCCGTGCCGGCCCAGGCTCGCCCCGAGATCCGGGCGAAGCGCTCGTCGGGTGCCTTCTCCGTGAGGCCCTGATAGGTCTCGTTCCGGCGTCCCAGCAGCACCAAGGCGAGACTGCAGGCCGCCAGGATCCCGAACGTCACCAGGCCGAGAGTGAGGCGGCCGCCGAAAGCCGCGGCCACGAGGCAGGCGCCTCCGAGGGCGAGGAAGAAGCCGGGGACGGACCACCTGGCCGTGTTACTCGTCATCTGCTGAGCCCCCATCGGCATGAAACATCTCCTCAACGCTGACCTCGAAGAACTTGGCCATGGCCATGGCGAGCGGCAGGGAAGGTGTGTACCGCTCGGTCTCGATGGCGTTGACCGTCTGCCGTGAGACCCCGAGAGCCGCGCCCAACTGACCCTGGGAGAGCCCTCGCGACGACCGCAGTTTCCTGACGCTGTTTCGCACATGTAAAGCTTACTTGTCACCCTTCGGCAGCTGTCAAGCTTGCTTTACAGAAGGGGCGGGGCGGGGCTCGCGCGGCGCCTCGGGCGCCGTGACTTCGCGTACGACGCCGACGGGATCGTGCGAGCCGCGTTCCGGCCCGAGGGTTCGGCTTCGGGGCTTGGTCGCACCGAGAAGGTCGGGGAAGGCCGTCGTGTGGGCGATCCGAGTCCATCGCAACGCATTTTTATAAGTCACTTGTTCGAGTTTCGCCTCGCGATCGCCCTTGTGCGGCAGATGATCCCCCTGTTCTTCACGAGAAGAGGGAGGGGGAGTCATGTTCAGATCCGTGCGGCGCAGTCTTGTCATTACATTGGCATGCGCATTACTTGCAACCGTGGGGGTCACCGACACGGCCTGGGCCGGAGCGGCAGTCGACAGACCCGGACCGCAGGCGGTACCCACTGCCGCACCACGCACAGCCAAGGATCTGCCCAAGCCGCCCAAGGCGATGACCTTGGCACAACGCAAGGCGCAGGTGCACGGTTCGCAAGGGAACTACTCGCCGATGCGCGAGTACCTCAAGCCGAGGCCCCAGCGGTTACCCGCGGAACCGGCACCGAAGCCGGACGAGCCGCTGAAGGTCGGACCGGCGGCCAAGCCCGTCAAGGGTCCGGCCGCACGTGCCGCCGCGGCAGGGGTGCCCAATCCGGACTGGGTCTCCGCCTACGCGACCGCCTACCCGGGCATGCTGTCGATCGGCGGGCAGGCGAAGTTCTCCTCGGTCTCGGCGTCGTCCGTCTCCGGGCTGTGGCTGTACGTCATGGACGAGAACAAGTACCCGGTGCATCAGCAGGAGATCAAGCGCTCGACCGACGACCCGACGGGGAAGTATCTGGAGAACGGGGCCTGGTGCTACGGCTGGTGGCCGTCGAATCAGTACCCCGCGGACCAGTGCTTCTGGTGGAGTTCCTCGCTGAACGGCGGGCATCTCCAGGACGGCAAGAAGTACTACGCCTGGATCTTCCTGGAGGGGACGGACGGTTCCGGGAGCCCCGGTGGGACGACGTCGCCGTTCGTCCAGGCCTTCTACACCCCGGACATTCCCGGGGCGCAGGCCGGGCTCTGCCACTGCTACGGGCAGACGCGTCGCGCGGACCCGGTGAACACCGCCACTGGAGCGTTCTACGACCGGAGTACGGACGCCTCCCTCGTGGGCGTCGGCACGCCCTTTTCGCTGGAGCGCACCTATCGGTCCGACTCGGCTGAAACCGGGGTGCTGGGCCGGGGCTGGTCGACTCCTTTCGACTCCAGACTGACGATCGCCGCGGGAAACAGCGCCACGCTTCAGGACGCGGACGGCGCCCGGGTGGTCTTCAAAGAGCAAGGGGGCGGCAACTACGCGACTCCGGCAGGCTCGTCACTGACGCTCACAAGGGCGGGCGATACGTACACCGTCACGAGTCCTGACGGGAACCGGCGCACGTTCAGCTCCTCGGGCCAATTGACCTCCATCACCAGCGGTGGTGGCCAAGGTCTCGCGCTCACCTACTCCTCCGGCCGCCTCGCGTCGGTCAAGGACGCGGCGGGGCGCTCGGTCGCGTTCGCCCTGGACGGTTCGGGGCTGCTGACCAAGGCAGCGCTGCCCGATGGCACATCGGTCTCCTACGCCTACACCGATGGCCTGCTGACCTCCGTGAAGGACCAGGTCGGCAAGACCACCACATACACCTACGACTCCGGCAAGCGGCTCTCCACCGCCACCGGGCGCGGTGGCGGCAGGCTCTCCAACACGTACGACGCTTCGGGGCGCGTCACCTCCCAGACGGACGGCTCGGGAAAGACGACGACGTTCACCTGGGACAACAAACGCGAGTCCCACATGACAGACCCCAACGGCGGGGTCTGGACCGACGTGTACTCCGGCAATGTGCTGCTGGAGAGCACCAATCCATACGGCGACAAGGTCTCCTACAGCTACGACCGGAACCTTCACCCCGTCTCGATCACGGACGCATCCGGCAACACGACGGAGATGAACTACGACGCGGCCGGCCGTCTGATCACTCGCAGATCCCCCTCCTCCGTGGGGCTCGCGGAGACCTGGACCTACGACGCCCAGGGGAACATCGCCGGCCACACCGACGGCCGGGGCAAGGCGTCGACGTACGCCTATGACAAGGCCAACCGGATCACGTCCAGCAAGGATCCGGCCGGTGGCACGGTCATGTACGCGTACACGGAGCAGGGTGCCCTCGCGAGCGTCACCACGCCACGGGGCAAGACGACCACCTATACCCATGACGCGGCGGGCAACCGCACCGCGGTGACGACTCCGCTCGGCGAGAAGACGACCTTCCGTTACGACAGCGTCGGCCGAGTCACCGCGATGACCGACCCTCGCGGCAATGCCACGGGCGCCGACCCCGCCGCCTTCACCACGACCTACACGTACGACGGGCGTGGCCTGCTCGGCGCGGTGAAGAATCCCCTGGGACGTGTCACCGCCTACGCCTACGACGGCGCCGGTCGCCTCACCTCCGTGAAGGACCCAGCAGGGCGCGTCACCGCGTACGCGTACGACAGCTCCGGCCGACTCACGGAGACCACCAACCCGGCAGGAAAGAAACAGACACGCACCTACGACGCCAACGGCAACCTCACCTCGACCACCGATGCCCTCGGCAACCGGACGACTTACACCTACGACAAGGCGAACCGGCTGATCAGCACGGTCTCGCCGCGCGGCAACGTCTCCGGGGCCAATGCCGCCGCCTACACCACGAGCTACGGCTACGACGCCAACGGCAACCGTACGAAGGCGACGGACCCCACGGGGCCGTGACCACCTCCGCCTACGATGCGCTGGGTCGGCAGACGTCGGTCACCGACGCACTCGGGCAGACCAGCAGCACGGCCTACGACGCCAATGACAACGTCGTGTCGGCCACCGACGCTCTCGGCAACGTCACACGCCACAGCTACACGGACACGGGGCTGGAGGCGACCTCGACCGACGCGCTCGGCAAAGTGACGTCGTTCGACTACGACGCCGATGGCCACCGGACGAGGACGACGAGTCCGGAAGGGCGCACGACCACCTGGACCTACGACGACGACGGCCGCACGGCCACCCAGGTCGACCCCCGCGGCAACGCCGACGGCGCGGATGCCGCGCAGTTCACGACTTCCTACACGTACGACCTCGCGGGCAACCAGACCAAGGTGACCGACCCGCTGGGCAAGTCGACCAGCACCGCCTACGACGCGACGAACCGTGCCACGTCGGCCACGGACGAGCTGGGGCGTACGACCAAGACCGACTACGACGAGCTGGGGCGCGTCGCAGCCGTCACCGCTCCGGACGGTGCTGTCACCCGCTACGCGTACAACACGGCCGGTGACCTCGCCACCCGCAAGGACCCCAACGGGCACACGACCACCTACGGCTACGACGACACCGGGCGGCAGACGTCGGTCACCGACCCGTTCGGCCGCCAGAAGACCTACGGCTACGACGAGGACGGCAACCGGACCGCCGTCACCAACGCCCGTGGCGTCACGGCCAGGACGGACTTCGACGCCCGGGGCCTGCCCCGCATCACCACCTATACCGACAGCACACCGACCGTGACCGTGGCCTACGACGCGATCGGCCAGCGGCGATCTGTCACCGACGGCACGGGCACCCGAACCCTGGACTACGACAGCGCCGGGCACCTGACGGCCGTCACCCCCAGCACGGGCAAGGGAGTCTTCTCCTACGCCTACGACGACACCGGTCGCGTCACCGAGCGGACCAGCGGCACCGGAGGCCCCGGCCCGACGGGCGCGCTGGTGGGTGTCAACGGTCTGTGCGTGGATGTGGACAACGGGCAGGCGAAGGACGGCACGACCGTCCAGTCGTGGAGCTGCGCCGGGGTTCCGGCGCAGCAGTGGAGCTACGACGGTGCTCATCTGAAGGCTCTGGGCAAATGTGCCGCCGCGACCGGCCCGGGCAGGGGCGCTCAGGTGAAGCTCGCCACGTGCTCGGACGATGCTCTCCAGCGCTGGACGTTCCGCGACAACGGCGAGCTGGTCAATGCCGCGGGCGGCAAGTGCATGGAGATCTCGAACGGCTCCAGCGCCAACGGCACGCTGATCACGACCTGGGACTGCCTCGCCGTCGCCTGGCACCACTGGACTCTCCCGCGCCCGACGGGCGCGGTGGTGGGTGTCAACGGTCTGTGCGTGGACGTCGACAACGGGCAGACGAAGGACGGCACGACAGTCCAGTCGTGGACCTGCGTCGGTGTTCCGGCGCAGCAGTGGTCCTATGACGGTGCTCATCTGAAGGCTCTGGGCAAGTGTGCTGCCGCGACCAATTCCAACAGGGGCGCGCAGGTCAAGCTCGCTACGTGCTCCAACGACGCTCTTCAGCGTTGGACGCTCCGCGACGACGGTGCGCTCGTCAATGCCGCGGGCGGCAAGTGCATGGAGATCCCGAGCGGCACCAGCACGCTGGGCACGCCGATCGGCACCTGGGACTGCCTCGACGTCGCCTGGCATCACTGGACCCTGCCGAAGTCCGGGATACCGACCAACACCATCCGGTACGGCTACGACGGCGACGGCCTGCGGACCTCGGAGACCACGGTCGCGGGTACCGTCGGCTACAGCTACGACCCCGACGGTCACCTGACGACGAGCACGCTCCCCGCGGCCAACGGCTACGTGGAGAAGCGCACGTACGACAACGCGGGCCGTCTCACTGTCGTCAGCAACGTCAAGGGCGACTCCACACTCTCCAGTTGGGCGCAGACCTTCGACGACGCGGGACAGCCGGTCCGGGTCGACGTCACCCGTGCGGGTAAACCCGCCAGCTACCAGTACTACGGCTACGACCCCGCCGGTCGGCTGCTCACCGAGTGCTCGTCCGCCACGAAGACGGACAAGTGCCCAGATCTCTCCACGGCCACGACCTACAGCTACGACCAGGTCGGCAACCGGCAGACACAGAGCCTGGCAGGCGTCAGCACCACCTACAAGTACGACGACGCCGATCAGCTCACCCAGTCGGTCACCGGCTCCGCGAGCCGCGACTTCACGTACGACGCCGACGGGAACCAGAGCGGTGCGGGTGGTGACACCTTCGCCTACGACGCCAACAACCGTCTGGTCAAGGCGGTGTCGGGTGGTACCGGCTACTCCTACGGCTACGACGCCGACGGCAACCGCACGACGGCTTCCAAGGACGGCAGTGGACTGCAGCGGACCACGGCCTGGGACATCAACGGTGCCCTGCCCCTGGCAGCAGCGGACTACGACGGGAACGGTGCTCTACAGGCCGAATACCGGTACAACCCGCGAGGCCAGATCCAGGCCGAGGCCACAGGCGGCAGCACCTACTACCACCACCGGGATCTGCTCGGCTCCGTCAGCGACCTGACGGATTCCGGCGGCATCCCGCAAACCAGCTACACCTACACCGCGTTCGGCGAGAGCAGCCAGACCAACGTCAACGGAAAGGCCCCGGCCAACCCCTTCGCCTACGCGGGCGCGTACCGGGAGCCGACGACCAGTGCCGCGGGCTACTACCTCAGAGCCCGTAACTACGACCCGGCCACTGGGCGCCTGACCGGCACCGACCCGGCCCCCGCGGCGGTCGGCCAGCCCTACGCCTCGGCCTACCCGTACGCGGCCAACGCGCCGACCCGGTACACCGACCCCACCGGCTGGACCCCGGACGACCCCAACGACGACCGCATCACGTCGTTCAGCCAGGGAGCCAAGGTCTTCGGCAATGGCTTCGTGGAGGGGTTCAAGCTCCCGTTCGAGTTCGTGGGAGACCTCTTCAACGCCTTCACCGGGAAGAACGGCGGTGCGGGCGGCTTCGTCGACAAGTACCTGCCTGTCCGTCCCGCCTACCGGCTCTACCGGGCTGCGGAAATGTTCCGTGACCAGGGCTGTGAGGCGCTCTACGACACCTACAGCCGGGCTGCGGACGACCTCGCGATGCAGATCGCGGCGACTGGGCTCGGCGGGCTGCGGGGCTGGCAGAAGGACGCGGTCACCCCGCCGGTAGGCGGACGTTACTACGGAGGGAGGAGTGAGACCCGGTTCGGGCTTCCGTACTACACACCGGAGCATCTGCCGTCGATGGAGCGCATCAACCCTGAAGGTGGAAAGACCAATTGCGGGCTGTGCGCGAAGGCTGGCGATGACCTCATGGCAGGCAAGAACCCCAACCCTGTACCTGGCGCTGAGCGCCTGATGTCTCTCAGCGAGGTCGCGGCGTTGACCGGGCGCCCCTTCGTACGAAAGGGGGGACTGGACCCCATAGTGAGAGATGTGCTGAGCTGGGGGCCTGGTGCCCGAGGGATCGTTGGCGGGTTCCCAGTTCGGAGCGGAGACGTTGGCCACTACTTCAATGTGGTGAACTCTGACGGCAAGGTGGTCTTTCTCGACTTCCAGCAAGGGCGGGCAAATCCCACCGATCCGCGATTCCGAATCTACTACCTCATGAGGACGAACTGACATGCTCGATCGCAAGGAAGCCCAGGAACTCGCCGAGAGATACCTCGCTGAGCGGAGCAAGGCGTGGTTCCACGATGTCCGGCTCATCCTGGAGGAATGCTTCGTTGACGGCGACCGGTTCATCGGGCCCTACAACTCCGTCGGATTCCTCGATCACGGGGACGAGATGGCCCGGCTGGCCGGGAACTATCCGGTTCTTGTCGATCTCCGCACGGGGGAATGCGACCTCATCACCGAGGCTGACCTCAACGATCTCAGGGAACGCGGCCTGTTCTGAGGGATAAGCCCCCGGATGAGTCATGTGGTGCCCGGCCCCCACGGAAGCCGGGCACTGCTCTTTAATACGAGATCGTCCCGTCACTGCTTCAGCAGCTCCACGATCGGCGCCACACCGTCCTGTCCGTACCCCTCCGCCACGCGCCGCGTCGGCAGTCGGGCCATTGGAGCGAGTGGTTCCGAATCTACTACCTCATGAGGACGAACTGACATGCTCGATCGCAAGGGAGCCCAAGAGCAAGCGGAGAGGTTCTTGGCCGAACGGGCACAGAACTGGCCGTCAAGCAATGTGCGGCTCATCCTGGAGTACTGCTTCATTGAAGGGGACCGGTATATCGCGCCCTATGACAACGTCGAATTCCTCGACGGCGGCAACGAGGGTGCCCAGCTCGGTGGGAATCTACCGGTCTGTGTAGACCTCGGCACGGGGGAGTGCGGCTTCATCACCTGGGACGAAGCCTTTGACTTCATGGACCGTGGGCTGCTCTGAGAGGGGGGCGGTTTAAGCCAAGGGTGTGGTGTCCGGCTTCCGCGGAAGCCGGACACCACACCCTTTCCGAGGGCGCGCCCCGTCACCCCTTCCTCAGCCTGTCT
>NZ_JAINFC010000314.1 GCF_020740835.1 Streptomyces sp. UNOC14_S4 | reverse complement strand
CCCTCCCCCAGACTCCGTCCGGGAGGTGCCCCCAGCCGTGCGGAACGCCTGCCCACAAACGGGAAGGTAAGACGCAGGGCGCGCCCCATCAGGGGCGCGGGGAACTGCGCGACCAGCCCCCACCGGCCCGCAGACGCACGCGCAGCGCAGACGCACCCCGATAGGCGCCGCGCAGCGGGCCGCAGCCGCGCGCCAAGCGCAAGACGCACCCCGGTAGGCGCACCCACCCCGGACAACACCTCACGGCTCCATCTCCTCCCGGTAAGCCGCCGCCTCCTCCAGATCCAACCGGCGCAGCAAGCTGCGCAGCATCTCGTCGTCGATACGACGAGCGTCCCGCAACCGCACGAAAACCTCCCTCTCCGCCCCGATCACCTCCCGCGCCAGCCGCCGGTAGATGTCGTCCGCCGACTCCCCCGAGAGCTCGTTCACCGCGCCGAGCCGCTCCCACACCGCGTTGCGCCGCCGTTCCAGGACGGACCGCAACCGGTCGGCGAGCGGCTCCGGCAGCGTGTTGCGCGGGTCGGCGAGAAGCTCGTCGAGGCGGCGCTCCGCGGCCTGGGACGCCTCGCTCTGGGCCTGGGCCTCGGCGAGGGTCACCGCGCTCGGGTCGGGCGCGGGCAGCCGCAGGCGCCGGATGAGCGGGGGGAGGGTGAGGCCCTGGACGACCAGTGTGCCGATGACGGTGGTGAAGGTGAGGAACAGGACCAGGTTGCGGGCCGGGAACGGCTGCCCGCCGTGCGTGGTCTCGGGGATCGAGAAGGCGATCGCGAGGGAGACCACCCCGCGCATCCCGGCCCAGCCGACCACGAGCGGCGCCTTCCACGTGGTGTCGGGCTCCCGTTCGCGGATACGGGCGGAGAGGGCGCGCGGCAGGAACGTCGCGGGGAAGACCCAGACGAAGCGGGCCGCGACCACGGCGGCGAAGACGGCGGACGCGTACCAGAGGGCGGCCTGCCCCAGCCCCGTCCCCAGGCCGCGCATCACCACGGGCAGCTGGAGCCCGATGAGCGCGAACACCGCGGACTCCAGAACGAAGGCGACCATGCGCCAGACCGCGGCCTCCTGGAGCCGGGTCGCGAAGTCGACCTGCCAGGAGCGGTGCCCGAGGTAGAGGCCGACGACCACGACGGCGAGCACCCCGGACGCCTCGACCTCCTCCGCGGCCGCGTAGGCGGCGAAGGGGATGAGGAGGGAAAGGGTGTTCTGCAGGAGCGGCTCGCGCAGGTGGGTGCGCAGCCAGTGCAGCGGCACCATGAGCAGCAGCCCGACCGCGACGCCGCCGACCGACGCGACCGCGAACTCGCGCAGGCCCTCGCCCCAGGTGGCGCCCTCCCCCACGGCCGCGGCGAGCGCGACCTTGTAGGCGGTGATCGCGGTCGCGTCGTTCACCAGGGACTCGCCCTGGAGGATGGTGGTGATCCGGGACGGCAGGCCGAGGCGGCGCGCGATCGCCGTGGCGGCGACGGCGTCGGGCGGCGCGACGACGGCGCCGAGCACGAGGGCGGCGGTGAGCGGCATGCCGGGGACGACCAGATAGGCCACCCAGCCGACGGCGAGGGTCGCGAAGAGGACGTAGCCGACCGACAGCAGGGCCACGGGGCGGATGTTGGCACGCAGATCGAGGTACGAGCTGTCGAGCGCGGCCGTGTGCAGCAGGGGCGGCAGCAGCAGCGGCAGCACGATCCCGGGGTCGAGGGCGTACTCGGGCACCCCGGGCACGTAGGAGGCGAGCAGCCCGACGGCGACGAGCAGCAGGGGCGCGGGCACGGGTGTGCGCCGGGCGGCTCCGGCGACCGCGGCGCTGGCCGCGACGAGCATCAGCAGGGGCATGACGTCCACCGGCCCCGACCCCTCTCCGTTCGAACCACCCGGTCGGTCGTTTTAGTCTGGCAATCATGAGCGAGTGCCCGCACATTACCGAGCTGCCGCGCCCCGAGCCCGAGCCGAGGAGCGAGACGTGCCCGGAGTGCGCGGTGGCGGGCAGCCATCCGGTGCAGCTGCGGCTGTGCCTGGTCTGCGGGCATGTGGGCTGCTGCGACTCCTCGCCGTACCAGCACGCGACCCGGCACTTCGAGGAGACCGGGCACGCGGTCATGCGCAGCTTCGAGCCGGGACAGAGCTGGCGCTGGTGCTACGCGCACCGGCGCATCGTCTGAGGGCACCGCGTGCGGCCCGCCACCCTGCTGCCGGACGCCCCCGCCGACCGTGAAGGGCAGTCCTGTCGCCTACCAGGCATCTGCATGTCTGGGAATCATTGCCGCTATTGGAAGCATTCCGCCCCGACCGTCATGACCGAACCCATAATGTGGTGTACCGCAAGTCAGCTCGTTTTCGATGGGGGGTGACGGTGGTGCAGGCTGCCCGGACGCGGAGGTTCCGGGGGAAGAACAAGGCCCCGAAGTGGACCAGGCCCGATGACGGGATGATGTCGGTGATGGTGCTGCCGTTGGCCGTCACCGACCCCGCTGACCGTGACCGGCTGGAGAAACTGTTCGGCGCGATGTGGTCCGTCAAGCGGGCCGTCCAGCGTGACGCCCGCGCCAAGGTCGATGCTTACTGGGCGGCCAGGCGCGAGCGTGACCGCGACGGAGCGAAGGCCGTACGGCAGCGTCTCGGCCTGTCCCGTGAGGCCTTGGAGCGCTGCGCCTACCGACACTTGGAGAACGCCGGGCACCTCAAGCACCATGTTTCGAAGGCCCTGGCCATGCACATGGCCGATGAGGTGTGGAACGGCGTACAGCGGCACCTGTTCGCGGATACCAGCGGCAAGCGCTCCGGACGCCCGAAGGTGAGGCGTTGGCATGATTTCACCCGGATTCCGGGCCGCGCCCGTTCCCACACCACCGCGAACAAGTGGGAGACCTTCCGGCTCGTCGGCACCCTCCACGGCCACACCATGGACTACTGCGCCGACGCCCAGCGCACACTGACGCAACCCCTGCGGATGCCGAAGCCCACTGTCCCGACCGGCACCGTGCCCACGGGCAAGGTCGCCGCATCGGGCAAGCCCGGCATGCGCAAAGCCACCTGGTGGGACCACACCGGCCCCCTCGCCGTGGTGTTCACCGGCGGGCCGGACTCCAGCCGGGGTGATCTCGTACTACCGGTCCGTCTCCCCCAGGGGGCAGGGCAGTGGGCCAGGGCCGAGCACTTCCTCGGCGACCCCGGCCGCTGGCACAAGGTGGATCTCGTGCGCCGCCGGAAGTCGTCCGCGCCAGGTGGCTGGGTCTATGAGGCGCATCTGACGGTCCTCGGCCCCGGATACGCCTCCCCTGCCGTACGCCGGATGCGGCAACAGGCCGCCCAGCTCAACCGGATCGGCGGTGTGGACGGCAACGTCTCCAACCTCTCCGTCGTCTCCTTCCCCGCTTCCTTGGACCCCGCGGAGGGGCGGGCCAAGTCCTCCGAGATCACACTCACCAGGGAGGAGAAGGCACGGCTGGAGAGGGAAGCGCGGAAACGCCGGGGCCGTGCCAGGGCGCTGGAACGCTCCCGCAGGGCGACGAACGCCGCACAGTACAGGCTGTCGAAGAAGCAGCAGCACCGGGCCGAACGCCGCGCTGCCGGGGGCCTGCCGGAGAAGAAAGTCACCGTCCCCGGCGGTGCCCGTACCACCCGCGACGATGGGGTACCGAGGCGCGCGTTCCGCCGTGATCGGCTGTCGGCCGACTACCGTCGGATGCGTGCTCGCCAGGCAGAGACCACCGTCGGTGCTGCCGAGCACCGACGCCACCGCGCCCGGGCTGTGGCGAGGGAGATCATCACCGCCCACGGGCCGAACCTGGTGGCGGAGGACTGCGACATCCGCACCTGGTACAAGCTGTGGGGCAAACGCCTCTCCCAGACCACGCCCAGCATGCTCATCAACGCCCTGGACAAGGAATGCCGGGCCGCCGGAGGCCGCCTCGTCCGGGCCTCCACCTGGACCACAGCTCTGTCCCAGTACTGCCTGTGCGGCGAGCGCGTCACCAAGACACTGCGGGACCGTGAGCACCGGTGCACCTCCTGCGGCCTCGTCGGCAAGCGCGACCTCGTGTCCGCCGCACTGGCCGTCTTCGTCCGCTTCAAGGACACAGGCGCCCCCGAAACCGCATACCTGGACGCCGTTCTGTCCCGGCACGCACAGATCATCTTCGCCACAGGGCTGGAAGAAGCCCTGCGTGAGTCAACCACACCGCGCCAGAACACCCCCCGGGGTACTGGTCACGTGGCAGTCCCCTGTCAGCGGGCGACCTCTGCTCACCGAACCGCCGGAAAGCGACGCCGAGCAACCCCGGACGAGCCACGCCCTGTGCGTGACCGCACCGGAAAGCCCGCCCCCGCACCGCGTGCAATCCACAGCTCGCCTCTGGTGAACCGTGGATCAAGTCTTAACATGCAGACATGATCCGACCCGCCACCCCCGCCGACGTCCCCGTCGTGCACGCCATGATCCGCGAACTGGCGGAGTACGAACGGGCGCTGGAGGAAGCGAAGGCGACCGAGGAACAGCTGCGCGAGGCCCTGTTCGGAGCGCGCCCCGCGGCCTTCGCACTGATAGCGGAGAGTGACGAGACCGTCGTCGAGGACGGGATCGCGGCGGGCGACCCCGTCGGCTTCGCGCTCTGGTTCCGCAACTTCTCCACCTGGACGGGTACGCACGGTATCTACCTGGAGGACCTCTACGTACGGCCGCGGGCGCGCGGCGGAGGCCACGGCAAGGCCCTCCTCGCGGCGCTCGCGCGGATCTGCGTGGACCGCGGCTATCAGCGTTTCGAATGGTCAGTGCTGGACTGGAACGCGCCCTCGATCGGGTTCTACAAGTCGCTGGGCGCCGAGCCGATGAGCGAATGGACAGTGCAACGACTTTCCGGAGAACCGCTCCACACTCTTGCGGCGCTCGCGCAGAGTGACGAAAATCCCAACCAGGCGACTGCTCTTTCGATTTGAGACCGCCAGACCCTAGCGACTGTCCGTACTCATGGGTTTACCATGAGTGACAGTCGCGGGGCCGCTCCACGGAACGGCGGATCGCGATAGCGTCGCAGCCGGACCATGTGCCGCACCGGGCCGCGCGAGACCCCTTCCGACGAAGGGGCCGGCAGCGGGGCCGGTGCCCGTTACAGCTCAAGAAGCTTGTGTCACCTTGGAGGTGAGGGTGTCCCAGATCGCAGGCGAGCCCGGGACCCAGGACTTCGTGGAAGTCCGGCTGCCCGCTGCGGGTGCCTACCTGTCGGTGCTGCGGACGGCGACCGCCGGCCTCGCGGCCCGTTTGGACTTCACCCTCGACGAGATCGAGGACTTGCGCATCGCGGTGGACGAGGCGTGCGCGATCCTTCTGCAACAAGCCGTGCCCGGCTCCGTACTCAGCTGCGTGTTCCGCCTCATCGACGACGCCCTGCAGGTGACCGTCTCGGCCCCCACCACGGACGGCCGGGCGCCCGAGCGCGACACCTTCGCCTGGACGGTGCTCTCCGCCTTGGCCGGCAAGGTCGACTCGACGGTCGGGGACGACAAGACGGTCAGCATCAGCCTGTACAAGGAGCGCGGCGCCGGCCCCGGACAGCCGTGACGAAAGAGGGGGCTCCGTGAGTACTGCATCGTCGCGGGGAGTGCGTACCCCGGCCATCCCGCAGCAGCCCGCCCGGCAGCTGCCGGCGGAACCGGGTGATCCGGTGCTGCCGGGGCCGGGCGAGGCGAGCGACCCACCAGAGCGGGCGGACCACATGGAAGAGCATCAGCAGCAGTGGCACCAGCACCCCACCGCGCAGGACCGCAGTGGGGCCCGTGCCCTGTTCGTCGAGCTGCGGTCGCTGCCGGACGGCTCGCTCGAACGCGCCCAGCTGCGCAATCACCTCGTGCAGATGCACCTGCCCCTGGTGGAGCACCTGGCCCGGCGGTTCCGCAACCGCGGTGAGCCGCTCGACGACCTCACCCAGGTCGCCACGATCGGCCTGATCAAGTCCGTGGACCGCTTCGACCCCGACCGCGGGGTGGAGTTCTCGACCTACGCGACGCCCACGGTCGTCGGCGAGATCAAGCGGCACTTCCGGGACAAGGGCTGGGCGGTACGGGTGCCGCGCCGCCTCCAGGAGCTCCGGCTGGCCCTGACCACGGCCACGGCGGAGCTCTCGCAGCGGCACGGCCGCGCCCCCACCGTGCACGAGCTCGCCGAGCACCTGGGAATCTCCGAGGAGGAGGTACTGGAGGGGCTGGAGTCCGCCAATGCCTACAGCACCCTCTCCCTGGACGTCCCCGACACGGACGACGAGTCCCCGGCCGTCGCGGACACCCTGGGCGCGGAGGACGAGGCGCTGGAGGGCGTCGAGTACCGCGAGTCGCTCAAGCCACTGCTGGAGGACCTGCCGCCGCGCGAGAAGAAGATCCTGCTGCTGCGGTTCTTCGGCAACATGACCCAGTCGCAGATCGCGCAGGAGGTCGGCATCTCCCAGATGCACGTCTCCCGCCTCCTGGCCCGCACACTGGCCCAGCTGCGGGACCGGCTGCTGATCGAGGAGTAAGCGGAGCCGGGGCTCCGCCCCGGTCCCCGTTCGTGCGTCTGCGGGCCGGTGGGGGCTGGTCGCGCAGTTCCCCGCGCCCCTTACGGGGCGCGCACCGCGCGTCAGCCTTCGCGCGGGCCGATCCCGAGCGCTTCCGTGGCGGTGGGGTTCACCACCAACCCCAAAGTGACCACAGCCACCACCGCCAACAGCACGCCGCAGGCGATCAGCACACCGCCACCGTTCCACAGCGTCCAAGCCACCGGCAGCGCCATGATCTGCGTGGCCATCGCCGGCCCGCGGCTCCACCGCTTGAGCTGCCACAGGCCGCGCGCCGCCGCCAGCGGCAGGACGGCCAGGGCGAGCACGGTCACGGCGAGCATCTCCGCCTGCTGGGGGCTCTGCGGCTTCCCGAGCACGCCCATGACCAGCAGATACACCCCGCCGATCAGGAGCGCGAGCCCCTCGATCCCGCAGGACGCGGCCGCCCAGACGATGCGTCGCGGCCGCGGACCCGCGGCGGGCTCGGCGACGGGCGCCGCGGGCACAGGCGTGCGGGGGCCCTTGCGGGTGGACTTCGGCGCGGACTGCTTGCTGCTCACCACGCCAGGGTAGCCCTGGCACATTCCGTGACGGGCCAGGCGCGGACGCGGTGTGAGCCACGGGACACCGGTTGATTACGGGGCTGGGACCGTTCGTGTACCGACAGGTAGGTAGGCTGGCGCGCATGCGTGCGCTTCTTGTGGTCAACCCGTCGGCCACCACCACCAGTGCCCGTACCCGTGATGTCCTGGTGCACGCGCTCGCCAGCGACCTCAAGCTGGAGGTCGCCACCACGGAGTACCGGGGGCACGCCAGGGACCTGGCGCGCCGGGCCGCGGAGAGCGGCTCCACGGAGCTCGTGGTCGCGCTCGGCGGCGACGGCACGGTCAACGAGGTGGTCAACGGGCTCCTCCACGGCGGCCCCGACCCCGAGGGCCTGCCCCGGCTGGCCGTGGTGCCCGGCGGTTCCACCAATGTCTTCGCCCGCGCGCTGGGCCTGCCCAACGATGTGGTCGAGGCCACGGGCGCCCTGCTGGACGCGCTGCGCGAGGGCAGCGAGCGCACGGTCGGCCTCGGGCTCGCAGCGGGCACCCCGGGCACGGCGGACGAGGGCGTTCCGGAGCGCTGGTTCACCTTCTGCGCGGGCTTCGGCTTCGACGCGGGCGTCGTGGGCCGGGTGGAGCAGCAGCGCGAGCGCGGCAAGCGTTCGACCCACGCCCTGTACGTGCGACAAGTGGTCCGTCAATTCTTCGGCGAGCCGAACCGGCGGCACGGCACGATCACCCTCGAACGGCCTGGCGAGGAGCCACTCGAGAATCTCGTCATGTCGATAATCTGCAACACGGCGCCGTGGTCGTACCTGGGCAACCGGCCGATCTACGCCTCGCCGCGCGCGTCCTTCGACACCGCCCTTGACGTGCTCGGATTCACCAAACTGTCCACGGCGGCGGCGGGCCGGCACATCGCACAGCTGATGACGTCGACCCCCGACAAGGGGCCGCACGGAAAACATGCCGTGTCCCTGCACGACCAGACCGCGTTCACCTTGCATTCGCAGGTTCCGCTGCCCTTCCAGATGGACGGTGACCACCTCGGACTGCGTA
The DNA here is from genome assembly GCF_020740835.1 of Streptomyces sp. UNOC14_S4. Taxonomy (GTDB): domain Bacteria; phylum Actinomycetota; class Actinomycetes; order Streptomycetales; family Streptomycetaceae; genus Streptomyces. The sequence continues at coordinate 872 of NZ_JAINFC010000314.1, read as the reverse complement.
CGAGCGTGACGTTCACAGGCGTTCGCCGTGCACTGCGTGTGATTGTGTGAGTGCCAGGGCCTAAAGTCCTTCCACTCGAACGTTTAGGCTGGGTTCCACCCCCTGGAAGTACGGCTGTGACCTAGCCGACACCGAGGAATCAAAAAAAACTTTCCAGAAGGGGTTGTATCCGCCGCCGAGGTTTGCGAGTCTCTACGTGGCGATCGGGACAACCCCTCATCAGGGCATCCCGGTACGACCCGAACCCCCTCCCTTTACTTTGGACTACCCCAGTTTCGGCTGGGCGTCAGCCCTTCCCTTGCGGGGGGATTCGTGAAAGCGTTCACATTCACAAGCCACGTACAAGCAACGTAGCCGCATTACGAGGAGATGGAGCAGCCATGGACTGGCGTCACAACGCCGTTTGCCGCGAGGAAGACCCCGAGCTGTTCTTCCCCATCGGCAACACCGGTCCTGCGCTGCTGCAGATCGAGGAAGCCAAGGCCGTCTGCCGCCGCTGCCCCGTCATGGAGCAGTGCCTGCAGTGGGCGCTCGAGTCCGGCCAGGACTCCGGCGTCTGGGGTGGCCTCAGCGAGGACGAGCGCCGCGCCATGAAGCGCCGCGCCGCTCGCAACCGGGCACGCAACGCGACCGCCTGACCCACCCCACACGGCCCCCGAGCCGCAGCGCGCAGTACCCCCCGATGCGCATGCTTTGAGCCTCGCACCTTTGGTGCGGGGCTCCTTGCGTTGTGGCTCCGCCGGTTTCCGGTGGGGGTTGCTGTGGGTGGGAAGAGTTTTCTCCGGGGGCTGCGCCCCCAGACCCCCTTCGGGGCTCCGCCCCGGACCCCGATGGGGCTGATGGGGCTACGCCCCCAGCCCCCGCTTCCGGGG
>NZ_JAINFC010000313.1 GCF_020740835.1 Streptomyces sp. UNOC14_S4 | reverse complement strand
CATCCAGCCGATGCTCGCCACCCCCGGCCCCCTCCCCGTCGAGGGCGAGGACTCCGCATGGGGCTTCGAGGTGAAGTGGGACGGCGTACGCTGCGTGGTCAACGCCTCCGGCGAAGGCGCGCTCCAGCTGGTGACCCGGGCCGGGAACGACGTGACCGTCACCTACCCCGAGTTGCGCGTGCTCGGCGAGCGGTTCCGCCGCCGCACCGCGGTCCTGGACGGCGAGATCGTGGTGCTGGGCCCCCAGGGGCAGCCGGACTTCGCCCTGCTCCAGCGCCGGATGGGCGTCATGAACCCGCGCCGGGCGGCACAGCTGGCCATGGAGTACCCCGTCCACCTGATGCTCTTCGACGTCATGCACCTCAACGGCCGGTCCCTGCTCGCCACCGCCTACCACGAGCGCCGGGCCGTCCTGGCCGGACTGGGGCTGGGCGGCCCGCACTGTTCGGTGCCCGCCCACATGGAAGGGCACGCGCTGCGGGCCTGGCACGCCACGCTGAAGGGCGGCTTCGAGGGTGTCGTGGCGAAACGGCTCACGTCCGTCTACACACCGGGCGTTCGTTCACCCGATTGGCGCAAGACCAAGCATGTGAACACCATCGACGTGATCATCGGCGGCTGGTCGGAGGGCCGCGGCATGCTCGGCGGGCTGCCCGGCTCCGTCATCGTCGGGGTGGCGGAGCCGGGCGGGCTGCGGTACACCGGTTCCGTCGGCTCGGGCATGTCCGAGCGGGAGCGGCGGGAGCTCGCCCGCTATCTCGACGTCGTGGCGCGTCCCGACTCGCCGTTCGTGGAGCCGGTCGACGTGCCCGGGGCGCACTGGGTCGAGCCCAAGCTGGTCGCCGAGGTCACCTTCTCCGGCTGGACGCCCGCGGGCCACCTCCGGCACCCCGTCTGGCACCGGCTGCGCCCGGACCTGACCAGGCTCGGCTGAGCCGCGTACCGGACGGTCACGGCAGCGTGGCGCGCGTGGCGTCACCGGTGAGCGGCGCCAGCAGGTCCCCGTATCCGGCGACGCGTTCGAGCACCTGCTCCGGGCCGAAGGAGAGCTCTCCCGGCTCCCGGCACGCCGCGACCTCGTCCCAGGCGACCGGGGCGGCCACCCCCGGCCGTTCCCGCAGCCGGACGGTGTACGGGGCGGCGGTGGTCTTCGCGCTCGCGTTCTGCGACCAGTCGATGAGCACCTTGCCGCGGCGCTCGATCCGGGCCATGGACACCACCACGAGCCCCGGGTGCTCGCCCATCATGCGTTCCGCCAGCTCCCTGGCGTACGCGGAGACGGCCCGCCCCGGGGCCGGGCGCAGCGGGGCGTACAGGTGCAGGCCCTTGGCGCCGGAGACGACGGCGTGGGCGGTGAGCCCGTCGGCGTCGAGGAGCTGCCGCAGCCGCTGGGCGACCCGGCAGCAGACGACCAGGTCGGTGCCCGGCCCGGGGTCGAGGTCGAGGACCAGGCGGTCGTGCGCGCCGGGCCCCGCGGCGGCCTTCCACTGCGGGACGTGGATCTCGTACGCCCCCAGGTTCGCCATCGCGATCAGCGCGGCGGCGGAGTCGACCACGACCTGCTCGGTGACCCCCTCGCGGTGCTCCACCGGCACCACCGTCACCCAGCCCGGCGCGCCGCCCGGCGGGTTCTTGGCGATCCAGGACTGGCCCTCCGCCCCCTCCGGGGCGCGGACGAAGGACGCGGGGCGGCCGGCGGTGTGCGGCACCATGACGGCGGCGATCTGCGCGTAGTAGCGCAGCACCTGGGCCTTGGTGTGGCCCGTGGCGGGGAACAGCACCCGGTCGAGGTGCGAGAGGGACAGCCGGTGTCCCTCGATCCGCACCGCCTGCCGCTCCGAAGATGCGGGCATAAAGTAGGAATTCCCCGCGGAGGGAACAAATTATGCGAACCATGTGGAAGGGTGCAATCGGCTTCGGCCTCGTCTCCGTGCCCGTACGGCTGTACGCCGCGACGCAGGAGCACGGCCTCAAGCTGCACCAGGTCCACGACGCGGACGGCGGCCGGATCCACCTCAGACGGCTCTGCGAGGTGTGCGGCGAGGAGGTCGACTACGAGCACCTCGCCAAGGGCTTCGAGGACGACGAGGGGCACACCGCCGTCGTCACCCAGCAGGAGCTGTCCGGGCTGCCGCTGCCCAGCAAGAAGCTCATCGACGTCCTGGCCTTCGTCGACTCCGCGCGGATCGACCCGCTCCAGCTGACGAACTCCTACTACCTGGCGCCGGAGAGCGCGGCGGCGAACAAGCCGTACGTGCTGCTGCGGGAGACCCTCAAGCAGACCGACCGGGTCGCCGTGACCAAGATCGCGCTACGCACCCGGGAGTCGCTCGCGCTGCTGCGGGTGCACGACGAGCTGCTGACCCTCCACACCATGTACTGGCCCGACGAGATCCGCGACAGCGAGGGGCTGGCCCCGCCGTCCTCGGTGACGGTGCGGCCCCAGGAACTCAAGATGGCCACGAGCCTGATGGACACGCTGTCCGAGGACTTCGACCTCGCCGCGCTGGAGGACGAATACGAGACCGCACTGGGCGAACTCATTTCCGCCCACCTGTCCGACAAACCCGCGCCGTCGAGAAAGGCCACCACCCCGGCGCCCGACAATGTCATCGACCTCATGGCCGCGTTGCAGGCGTCCATCGATTCCGCGGCGAAGAAGCCCGCCGCGGAATCCGCCGGAAGCCGGTCGGCCGGGAAATCCGCACGGAGTTCACGGAGTCCGCGGAGCCCGCAGAGTCCGGCGAAGAAATCCACGCGCGCGAAGCAGACGTCCGCGAAGCAGGCGTCCGCCAAGAAGGCGGCACCCTCAGCCGCTTCCTCCCGTAGCGGGAAGAGCACGGCCGAGAGCACCGCCTCGGGGGGCGCCGCCACCAAGGGGGCCAAGAAGACCACGGCGAAGAAAACCGGCCGCCGGGCTTCCTGACGCACCCTCGGCACTTTCACCCCAGGGTCATCGCACGTTCGCCTCCGCCTCTTCCGCTTCCGCCTCTTCACGGGGCAGTGCGGCCAGCTCCGTGCGCGCCTTCTCGACCAACCCCTCGGAACAGCACTTCTCGGCCTCGGCGAGACCCTCGCGGAGCCGCTCCCCGGCCTCGGCGGTACGGCCGAGTGCGCGCAGCGCTGCGCCGTGGTCCACCAGGGCGGCCGCGAATTCGTACCGGCACGGGGACCTGCGCAGCTGGGTCACGGCCCGGCCGAGCTTCCGCTCCGCCTCCTCGGGGTCGGCGGCCACTCTCGCCGCCAGGCGGAGCGCCTCGCCGACGGCGGTGTCGGTGCCGAAAATGGCGGCGTTGCGCACGGCCCGGTCGGCGAGGGCCTTCGCGCGCTCGGGGTCGTCCGACGCGACCGCGACCGCGAGATCGAGCGCCCAGGGTGCCCAGAGGGTGTTGTGCCTGCCCCGCTCCTCGAGTTTGCGGCCCGCGGCCTCCAATTCGGCGATGGCCTCCTTCGTCCGCCCCGTGGCGAGCAGCAGCCGACCGGCCAGGCACGCCGCGTCCGGGAGGATGACCGCCGGGGAGTAGGGAGCGCGGAATCCGTTCTCCTCGGCGACGGCCCAGGCCGCGTCCACATCGCCGCGCGCCAGCAGGATGTCGATCAGCGAGCAGATGCTGTCCCACTTGATGGCCAGGTTGGGACCGAGGCGTTTGGCCAGTTTCAGTGACTTCCGCACCAGCTCCTCGGCGTGGTCGAGCTCACCGCGCCGCCGGAACACCATGCCGAGGAAGTGGTTGGCGAAGGCCAGGTGGGCGCCGCGCCAGCCGGAGACCTCGAAGTCGCTCACGGCCTCCTTGAACAGTTCCTCCGCCTGGTCCAGCCGGTCCGTGTAGGCGAAGACGATGCCGAGCATGCAGGGGAGTTCGAAGCCCCACTCGCTGTTCGTCCAGTTCAGGCCCTTGGGCAGATGGCCGTCCACCAGGATGCGGTCGACGAGCTCGATGATGCGCACCGCGTCCTCGCCCCGGATCAGGGCGTCGAAGGCGCGGAGCGTGAGCAGCGCGCGCTCGGCGTTGTCCCGGCCGGGGAGGTGGTCGGCGAGCTCGGAGATCCGCTGGGACCTGTCGAGGGAGTCGTCCTCGTCGACCTGGGTGCCCTGCCACAGGTAGTACGCGGCCTGCAGCCGCATCCGGCCCGGCCCCGCCGGCGTCCGCGCGGCCTCCGTCAGGAGCACCTCCGCGGCCTCCCTGGGCTGGTTGCTGTGGGCGTACGCCTGCGAGAGCCGGTAGGTGGCGTCGACCCGCAGCTCGTCGGAGAGGTCCGGCAGGGCGAGGGCCGCCCTCAGGTGGTTGATCGTGGTCGGCGGTGAGGTGAGCAGTGTGGCGCTGCCCAGCTCGTAGAGCACCGAGGCCCGCTCCTCCTCGGGCGGGGGCTCGCGCAGCGCCCGCTCCAGGCAACGGCGGGCCGCGTCGGGGGCGCCGACGGCGAGGTGTTCGCGCGCCGCCTCCCGCAGCTTTCCCACCAGCTCGGAGTCGTCGTCGGGGTGGACCTCCAGCAGGTGCCGAGCGGCCGCCGCCGCGCTCTGCCCGGCCTCGGTGACCGCCCAGGCGGCCTGGCCGTGCATGGCGGTGCGGGTGGCCGCCGGGATCGCCCGGTAGAAGGCGGTGCCGATCAGCGGGTGGACGAACTCCAGGTCGGTCGAGCCCTTGAGGATACGGGCCTTGCGCAGCTTGTCGGCACACTCCTCGGCCTGCGCCGGGCCCATGGCGGCGAGGTTCGCGGCCATGGACGGCGAGATCTCGGTGCCGAGGATGGCGGCGGCGTACGCGAACCGGAGGACCGGGGCGCCGAGCTGCTCGACGGCGGACACCAGACCGCTGCCGCGCGTCTCCGAACCCAGGCCGCGCAGGTGCGCGGCGGACTCCTCGACCGGCTTCAGGTTGCGGTCCTGCGACTTGGCGATGAGCTCGACGGCCTCGAAGGGGTTGCCTCCGGTGACCGCCCAGACCTCCCTGCAGAACGGGTCGTCCGCCTCGTCGCCGTACGCGTCGTGCACCAACTGGGCGACGGCGTCGGGCGTCAGGGCCCGCAGCTGCACGGGGCGGCTGGTGCGGCCGTTGACCAGTTCGCGGAACTGCGGCGCGTGATCGGGCAGTTCGTGCTGCCGGTAGGCCACGACGGCGAGCATCGGCGTCTCGCGCAGCCGCACGGCGAAGGCGGTGAGCCAGGAGAGGGACTCGGCGTCGGCCCAGTGGGCGTCGTCGATGACGAGGACCACCGACCCTCTGGTCGTGGCCAGTTGGGCGACGAGCCAGTCGAGACCGTCACGGACGCCTTGGGGGTCCTGCTGCTGCCCGGCCGGCGGGACAATACCGAGGGCGGGCCCGACGATGCCGTGCCATTCGCCGAGGAGCTCCTGCCGCTCGTCCGGCGACAGCTCGGCGAGGATCGGCTGGATCAACTGCCGGATGACGTGGAACGGCACGGACCGCGCCGACTCGCTGCCCCGCGCGAAGAGCACGGTGCACTGGCAGTTCTCCGCGGCGTGACGCCGGATCTCGGTGAGCAATGCGGTTTTGCCGAGGCCCGCTTCGCCGCTGTAGAGCAGCAGGTCACCGAGCCGGGTCCTCCCTTCTGCAACGTGCCCGCACAGGCGGTGCACGGCCTGCCTCGCTGTCTTGAGCTCGAGCTCGCGCTCGAACAGGGCGGCGGAGGCGTTCTGTTCACGCTGAGGCCCTGACATGGCGATGTCTCCCAGGGGATGTGGTGGGGTGAGCCTAACTCCCCCGGCGAGGCCACGTGCAGCGTTCGCCGGACCCACCACTCGGGAGCGTGACCTTCACGCCTGGACTGGACCGGACCGGATCATGACGTCCGAAAATAGTCGAACTTCCATCCGGGCCATTCGGACGCACATTCGGAATTTATTGCATGGGGCATTATGGAGGCTTTCGAATTTCCTCGTCAGCCCAATCAGCGAATATGACAACTCCACGCCGGAGCGCCTCACGACCGGCTACGCTCCATGTCGCGCAACGGGCCGTGACGACCACGGAACGCTGCGGACAAGTGCTGCGCTGCCGCCGCTTTCCGGGAACGCGGAGTCCGAGTACGCCGATGTACGCCGAGTACGTGGAGTACGCGGAGTCCGACGAACCCGGAGAACGCGCGCCCGGCACCCGTGCCTTTCCCGACAGTTCCGAGGATCCCGATGGTTGGTACCGGTTCGTCCGTTCAACGGCGGCCCGCCTCCGCTCTGATATGGCTGATCTCCCCACTGGTGCTGGCGGTATGCACGGGGGCGGCCATTCTCGCCGTGACCCCACAGGCCCGTACGCCGGTGGCCTGGTGCGGCTCCTCGGCCACCGTGGCGGTGGCACTGGCCTCCTCCGAGGCCGCCCGGCGCGGACGGGTGATCGCCAACCTCCGGCGGCGCTCCGCCGAGCAGGAGGCCGGTCTCCGCCGCCGACTGGACCAGCACGAGGCGGAGACCCGGCGGTTGGCCAAGGAGCTGCTGCCCAAGGCGATCCACCTGCTCCAGCGGGGCGAGCCCACCGAGGTCGTCCTGCGGCACACCCTCCCGGTCCACGACCTGGAGCCCGGCTACGCGGCCGCCCACCGCTCGGTCCTGAAGTCCGTCATCGAGGCGGTGCAGGCGGAGGAGGGCCTGCGCGACTCCGCGCAGCGCGCCTTCGTGAACATCGCCCGCCGCGTGCAGGCCATCGTCCATCAGCAGGCCTACGACATCCGGGAGATGGAGCACAAGCACGGCAACGACCCCGACGTCTTCGGCGACCTTCTCCACCTCGACCACGGCAACGCCCTGACCGGCAGGCTCGCCGACAGCATCGCGGTGCTCGGCGGCTCCCGCCCCGGCCGCCAGTGGCGCAACGAGATCCCCCTCTACAACGTGCTGCGCGGCGCCATGTCGCGGATCCTGGAGTACCGGCGGGTCGACCTGCACTCGGTGGCGGACGTCGCCGTGGTCGGACCCGCCGTCGAACCCGTGATCCACGCGCTGGCCGAACTGCTGGACAACGCCACGCGCTACTCCCCGCCGCAGACCCGGGTGCACCTCACCGCCGTGGACATCCAGTCCGGCATCGCGGTCGAGATCGAGGACGCGGGCGTCGGCCTGACCGACGACGCCCGCCGCCGCACCGACCGGGTGCTCAACCGCGAGGGCGCGCTGGACCTGGACGACCTCGGCGAGGCGCCCCGGCTGGGCCTGGCGGTGGTCAGCAGGCTCGCCCGCGACTACAACTTCCTGGTCTCGCTGCGCCCCTCCGCCTACGGCGGGGTGCGCGCGGTGCTGGTCATCCCCATGGACCTGATCACCGCGAGCAAGCACCCCGGCGGCGACATCGCGCGCGCCCCCAAGCTTCCGCCGTTCAAGTCCAAGCGCCGGCCCGGCCAGAAGATCCCCGCGCCCGGCCCCGAGGCCCCGCCGCCGATGATGGAGCACCTCGTGCCGCCGCCGCTCGGGGACAGCGGACTGCCGCAGCGCCGACGGCGACGCGGCCCCGCGCCCCTGCCGTTCGGCCGCGCGGCGGCCGCCCAGCGGGAGCGGGAACGCGAACGGGCGGAGACCACGAGGCCGGCCCGGCAGACCGGTCCGGAGGAGCCCCCCAAGCAGCCCGGCATGTGGCTGGGCGCCTTCACCAGAGGCATCAACGGGGAGCCCTCGGAGCGGGACGCCGCCCGGCCGGACAGTGACATCCCGTCAGACAAGGAAGAGTAGCCAAGTGACGCAGCCGCGGTTCAACATGGACTGGATGCTCAAGGACCTGGCAACAGGTGTTCCGCAGACCCGCCACGTGATCGTGCTGTCCTCGGACGGCCTGCGCATGGCCCAGTACGGCACGGACCCCGACGCCGCGGACCGCCTGGCCGCCGCCTGTGCCGGCCTGCAGAGCCTCTCGACCGCCATCGCCGCCGAATTCCCGCACGGGGACGGGCAGATGCGCCTGGTCGTGATCGAGGTCGACGGCGGATTCTTCTATCTGATGGCCGCGGGGTCCGGGGCGTTCCTCGCGGTGCTGGCCGATGACGACGTGGACGCCGAGCTGATGGGCATGCGGATGCGGGACCTCGTGGCCCGGATCGGCTCGCACCTCACCAGCCCGCCGCGGGTCGGCGGTCCCGTGACATGAACGAGCTCGGACCCGAGGACCCGTCGACCGTGCCCGGCAGCCCGGACCGGCTGTACATCCTCACCGGCGGCCAGGCACGCGCGGGGAAGAAGACGGAGCTCGACCTGGTGACACTGATCGTGTCCCGGACGGAGACCGACCCCGGGCTCCAGCCCGAGCACGCCGCCATTGTGAGGATGTGCGACTACCCGCTGTCCGTCGCCGAGATATCCGCCTACTTGGAGCTGCCCGTCAGCACCCTGACGCTCCTGCTCACGGAGCTGCTGACGCGCAACCAGGTGGAGGCCCGGCCGCCGGTGCCCGCGGCCGCCCTGCCCGACGTCCAACTTCTGGAGGCGGTGATGAATGGACTGCAACGGCTCTGACATCCGCGGCCTCGACATCCACGCGGGGCCACGGAGCGAGGACGTCCTGCCGGCCTCGGCCACCGCGGCCGTCAAGGTGGTCATCGTCGGCGGGTTCGGGGTCGGCAAGACCACCCTGGTGGGCGCGGTCAGCGAGATCCGGCCGCTCACCACCGAGGAGACGATGACCCAGGCGGGCGTGGGCGTCGACGACCTCGCCGGGATCGAGCACAAGACCGAGACCACCGTCGCCATGGACTTCGGCCGGATCAGCATCAACGAACAGCTGGTGCTGTATCTGTTCGGCACCCCGGGACAGGAGCGCTTCTGGTTCCTGTGGAACGGCCTCTTCGAGGGCGCCCTCGGCGCGGTCGTGCTGCTCGACACCCGGCGCCTCGAAGTCAGCTACGACGTGATCGGGCAGCTGGAGGAGCGCGGCGTCCCCTTCGTCGTCGGCGTCAACCGCTTCCCCGAGTCCCCCACCTACCCCATGGCCCAACTGCGGGCCGCGATGGACCTCGACGAGGCCGTGCCCATGGTCGAGTGCGACGCCCGTGACCGGGCCTCGTGCCGCGACATCCTGCTGACCCTCATGCGATACCTCTACACGCTCACGACCGTCTCCCCGGAGCACCAGTGAACCTCCCCCCAGAGAACTCCCGCGCCGACGCC
>NZ_JAINFC010000312.1 GCF_020740835.1 Streptomyces sp. UNOC14_S4 | reverse complement strand
GAGTCACTTGGTGCCGAAGCCGCCGGACAGGCGCAGGAAGCCGGTGCGTACGGTCGGGCCGTCCTCGTCCAGCCGGGCCGCCTGGTCGATCTGGACGATCGGCTCGTGGGCCCACGTCGGCGCGGGATCGGCCCCCGCCGGCGCGTCGGGGACGACCAGTTCGGCCCAGTCCCACGTGCCCTGCGGGGACGTGGGGTGCGGCATGGCGAGGGCGTTGACGAAACCGGCCGGAGTGCCGCCCCGGCCCGCGCCCACGTCCTTGGCCGGGACCTTCCGCGTCGTGGTCAGCACGGGGCTCAGCCGCAGCGCCACCTGCATCGCGGCCATGGCCGTGCGGGTGAACCGCGACGGCAGCCGGAGCTCCGTGACCGGGAGGATGTCCGTGGTCGCGTGGACGGCGGCCATCGGGTCGAGCAGCAGCGTGAGGTGCGTCCGCTGCGTGGAGTCCGCGCGCAGGGCGGGCCAGTTGGCGCCGGAGACCTCCGCGACGTAGCCGGTGTGCTGCGTCTCCGGCTTGGCCACGGCGTAGAACGTCCCGTAGTCGTCCTCGGAGAAATAGCCGATCAGGCCGTCGCCCTTCTGCCCGGCGTTGCCGAGTCGGACCGGCCACCGGTAGTCGAGGTGGGCCATCTCCGGGGGCGCGGGCCGCACCTTCGCACGGTCCTTCCACTCGGTCAGCGCCTTCCAGTCCCGCGCGTACTGCCAGCCCGCGTCGGTGACCGGCGGGCCGTCCAGCTCGAAGCCGAGCCGGACGCGGACCAGGGCCAGCGGGCGCCCGAGCAGCGCGCCGAGCACCTCGTCGCCGTACGGGTTGCCCGGGTCGATCCCGGCCAGCGCGTGGTCGACGGTGGCGAGCAGGTCCGCGAACGCGTCCGGGCCCTTAGCGGCCAGCTCGCGGGCGAACGCGTACAGCTGCGGCCGCGTGTCCCGCAGGTCGTCGACCGTACGGACCGTGGAGTCCGGCAGCGGGCCCCAGCCGATCACGTACGCCGGGTCCTCCCCGGAGCCGTCCGCCGCGATGTCGAGCCGGAGTTCGCCCAGCGGCTCGCCGGTCGGCGCGTAGCACAGCAGCGAGCGGTCGACATAGTTGGGCACGATCCAGGCGCCCACCGGTGTGGTGTTCGCGTTCAGGTCGACGAGCTGCTCGTCGTCGTGCTCGGCGACGAAGTCGAACCGCAGCCGCGCCGCCTGGAGCAGCCGCGGCGGGAGCTGGACGAACCGCTCCGTGTCCGTGGGCTCGACGAACTTCCCGTTGGTGAGCAGGCTGTCGGCGACCTTCGGGACGAAGTGTTCGGCGTCGCCCGGCAGCAGGACGTCGAGGGTCTGGCCGAACTCGTCGACGACGCTCAGCCTGGCCACCGCGAACTGGCCCGCCCGGATCTGGGTGAAGCCGGACGGCTGCCAGCCCTTGAACGACTCGGGCAGCCTGCCCGCGTCCGGCAGGTGGTGGAAGGCGTCGCCGACGAGGTCGCCGATCCCGCCCGGCGGGCGCAGGTTGGGCGCCGGGTCGCGCAGGGCGAAGGTGTCGGTGAGCCCGTCCAGCCGCTGCGAGAGCAGGTCCAGGTCCTTGATGTCCGCCGCGGCCGCGGTGAGCGCTTGCGCCACCGCCGGGTCGTGGTGGTCGGCGGCGTGCTGTTCGAGCCCGCCGCCCAGGGTGTGCTGCGGCAGCGGGACGAGGAAGCGCCGTCCGGTCACCTCGATCGGCGTGGTGACCGCGTCGCCCTTCCGCCACGTGTAGCGGCTGCCGTCGAAGGCCCAGTTGGGGTCGTCGAGGTCGCCGTACGGCACCTGCCGGTGCTCGACCCGCCACTGGAACAGCAGCGGCTTCCAGGGCTGCCGCCACGGGTCCGGGGCGATGTCGGGCGTGTACGTCCCCGCTTTCGCGTCGAGGACGCACGCGAACTCGGTCAGCAGGGCCGGGACCACCGGGGGCAGCCCGCCGGTCCGCAGCGAGGTGAAGGGGTTCGCGCGGCCGTCGCTCACGATCTGCGAGGGCATGCGGCAGATCAGGGCGCCGTCCTTCGTCAGCGGCTTGTGCGCGGTGTGGCTCTTCGCCCCTGCCAGGACCACCGTCGGGTCGGTGACCTGGTAGAACGGCGGCAGCGTCTCCTTGCGGAGCTCGTACCCGGCGGGCAGCGTGTGACCGTTGACGTAGGCGGCGAGATCCGCCTGCCGCTTCCGGACCTCGGCCAGCTCGGCAGCCACCGTGGCGGCCAGGCCGCCGGGGTTCGCCGGGTCGATCTCGGCACGCAGCCGCTCACGGCTGTACTGCGGCGGGATGAGCGGCAGGCCGTGCATCCACCACAGGGCGTACAGCCGCTTCTGGAGCGCGGCCAGTTCGCGTGCCTTCTCGTCGTACGCGCTCTGGTCGGTGTTGAGTTGCGCCAGCCACGCCTCGTGCTCGGGTGCCACGCCCGACCAGGTGACCGACTTCGGATCGCCCGAGACGTTGCCCTTGTCCGCGGTATTGGCGAGCCGCCACACGTAGCCGCCCGGCACCTGCTGGAACCAGCCCTTGTGCAGGGCCTGGGCCGCGAGGATGTCACCGTCCGGCTCGTCGAGGGTGTGCAGCAGCCCCTGTCCGAGCAGGTGCAGGAGCGCGGGGTCGGTGTGGTCGATGCCGTTGCCGGAATCGGCCGACAGGGCCGTGCGGGCCCCGGCGACCAGCGCGGCATGTGCCTCGTCCGCGCTGCTCCCGACGGCGACCTTGTCCTGGACGTCCTCCCGCTGCGGGAGGTCGGAGTCCGGGACTCCCTCGGACGTCCACCGCACGTCGAGCGCGCGGCCGCAGTACGTGGTGCTGCTAGGCGTCCAGCCCTGCGGCAGACCGGCGACCGACCAGCCGAACCCGGCCAGTGCGGACTCCACGGAACCCTGCGCCGACCGGGTGGCCAGGGGCTCCTGCGCCGGGTCCGAATACCAGCCCACGACCTGGTAGTTCAGGGTCGCCGTGGCATCGACGCCGGTCAGCGGGTCGTGCAGCGAGAAGACGTTCTCGTGGTACGGCTGGTAGACGTGGAAGGTCATGACGCCCGGGCCGACCGCGGTGAGGAACATGTCCTTGCGGGAGGCGTCGGAGGCGGAGGGCTCGGTCCACGCGGTGCCGTCGGCGCCGATGTCCTGCGCCCTGCCGATCCTCGTCGGGATGACCGTCCCGCGGTACGGCGTCGTCGCCGGGTCCTTCGAGGCGTCGACGGGGTGCATGAAGCGCGACGTGCCCTTGTCGGGGTCCAGGAAGTCGCTCTCCACCACCCAGCCGGTGGTCAGTTCCGGCTTGCCCGTGACCTGGCGGACGACGAGCCAGCGGTTGGGCACGAGGGGGAACTGTGTGCTCCCGCCCTCCGCGCGCGTCCCTCCGTGCCGCAGGGCGTCGGGGAGCTCCCAGCGCACGTACACACCGTCGTGCTGCTTGTACTTGTCGTCGCTCCCGGTGCCCTTCGTGTCGTTCCACTCCTCCTCGTTGGTGAAGGGGTCGGGCTCGGGGGTGCGGTTGTGGCGCAGCAGGTTGAAGTTGGGGAGCCAGCGCCGGAAGCCCTGGCCGCCGCGTTCGCGCACGCTCTGGTTGACCACCAGGGCGTCCACGTTCACCGGGACGACGAGGGTCTCGTCGCGGTCAGCCATTGGGGTGGTCTCCTGTCGTGATGAGGGTGTGCTGTGCGGGTGCCGTGGTGAAGGTGCGGCGCTGTGCCGCGTTGATCATCTGGAGGGCGAACTCGCTGGGGGTCAGCGGCCGGTTCAGACCCAGCGCGTCCTTCAGCCCGTCGGCGAGGCGCGTGACGCTGAGAACGGTGTCGGGGTTGCCGGTGCCCGTGTCGCGTACGAAGGAGCTCAGGCCGGGTGTGGCCGGGAACTGTTTCCCGGTCTCCGCCCCGAGCGGTGTGCCGCTCTGCGGGTCGATCTCGCGCAGGCGGATGATGCCGTCCGCGACGGGGTTGTCGCTGCCGCCCTGGTCCGGCTCGTCGATGCCGAAGTGGACGCCCTGCTGGGGCTCGGCGAGCTCGACCCGGCCCGGCACGCCCTCGACGAGGACGAGCAGGACGTCGTCGGCGAGGGCCTCGCGGCGCAGCACCCGGAGGGTCGTCTCCCCGTCGCCGGCCGTGGGGTTCGCGTACGGGCGGACCTCCAGCGCGGGCCAGCCGCTGACGAGTTGCGAGCGCAGCAGCAGACCGGTGACGGGCTGGGGGAGTGGTGGCAGCGGGGCCTCGCCCTCGGGCCCGAACATCAGCTCGTCCGAGGTGAGGTCGAAGGAGTGCGAGAGCCCCACGCTCAGCGCCCCGTCGAGCAGCGTGGCGGTCCAGTCGGGGTCCACGTAGAAGAAGCGCAGGCTCTCCGCGGGCAGCATCCGGGTGTCGGGCACGAGGTGCGCGAAGGGCACGCCCACCAGGTCGCGCAGCCCGAGCAGCCGGTCCCGGACGAGGACGAGGTCGTCGTCATCCGGGTGCACGAGCGGGTCGCCGGAGACGAGACGCGCGTGCAGGCTCGCGTCGTCGCGCAGCCGGCGCATGGTGAGTCCGGCGGTGGCGGGCAGTCCGGTCGCGGCCGGTACGGGGGTGACGGCGGGTGCCGCCGTGGTGGCCGGGCGGCGGCCCGGGGGCACGGCCAGGACCTCACCGAGATGCCCGGCGAGGCCGTTGACCGCCAGGTGCTCGATGCGCGCGCGTGCCCCGCCGGTCGCCGTACGGCTCTTCCTCTCGGCCGCGCGCTGCACCTTGCCGCGCAGCCGCAGCAGCGCCGCCCCGAACTGGTGGTCGGCCAGGGCGACGCCCCGGCCCGCGGTGAACGCGGTCGCGAGGCTGACGTCGAAGACGCCGTAGTGCTGCAGGTGGATCAGCGCCTCGGCCGCGCAGCGACGGCGTTCGGGCGTGGACAGCGTCTCGGGCCGCTGGGGGACGAGCGGGCCCCGGTACCAGCCGAAGGTGGAACGCCCCGACTCGGTGCGGCACGAGACCGGCAGGTAGCCCTTGTCGAGCCGGTCGGCGACCTCCTGCTGGTCGTCTCCGGAGACCGGCCGGTCCGGCAGCGGCACGCGCAGCAGCAGCGCGGAGCCGTCCTTGCCCTCGGTGTCGACGAAGTGCTCGGTCAGCGCGGCGAATCCGGGCGCGTGGTCGGGGACCGTCTCGAACGACCAGGACCACAGCGAGATGAGCCGCAGCGTCTCGTCGGGCCCGGCGTACGCCTCCTTGGTGCCGTCGGGCAGGCGCGACTGCCAGCCCTCCAGGGAGACGAGGTGGGCGACGTAGCGGCCGCCCGTCCAGCGGGGCAGGCGGTTGCCGACGACGACCGCATAGTCGCCGACCTGGATCAGGTCGTCGGTGAGGGTGACGCTCTGGTGCTGCTCGTTGACCCGGCGGACGTGGGTCAGGAGCGGCAGTTCGGCCTCGGTCGGCGCCACCGAGTGGAAGACGGCGGCGGGCACCAGCACGGTGCGGCACGTCTTCTGCTTGTCGTCCTCGGTGACGGGGTCCGCCGAGTCGAAGTGCGGCAGGACGACGCCGTCCTCGGAGCCGAGCAGGTCGGCCACCGTCTTCGCTTCGGTCCGGCCGAGACAGTGCGGGTCGGTCCCGGGGAGCTCGCCCTCGCCGAAGACGAGGAGGGCCAGCCAGGGCAGCTGGGTGCCGTTCTCCTCCACGCGCTCCCAGGGCAGGGTCGCCCGGTCGAGCGTGAGGTGCGGCAGCACGTCGTCGTACAGCCCGGTGGCGCCCGGCGGCGGGTACGCGCCGTGAATCCACTCCGGCTGCACGGTGAAGCGCGGCGCGCGGACCTCCACCTGCTGGGTCGCCGGGGTGTCCAGGTAGTGGTCCGTGTCGACCCGCTGGCCTCCCTTGGTGAGGGACTGCCGCGCGGTGAGGGTGTACCGCCCGGCGGTGAGCTTGGGCACCAGCGAGTCGACGAACTGCACGTTCAGCGACGGGTCGGGGTCCGGGGCGTACTCGGGGTGGCTCATGCCGCACCGCCTTCGGTGATTCGGGTGACGCGTGTGTCGCGGGGAGCTGACGGAGTGTCGGTGACCGTCGGCGGTACGGTGACGGCGAGTGCCAGCGGGTCGTCCTTCAGAGGGACGGTGACGGGGAGCAGGACCGGCGGGTTCGCCGCGACGTCCACGACCTGGACCTGCCGGCCCTCCGACCGGGCGACATACAGCCGGTCACCGGCGGCGGACACCGCCAGCGCGACCGGCCGCGGGCCCACCCACACGGGCTCGGCCGCTTCCTGGGGCAGGTCGCCGCTCGTGTCGAAGACCGAGACGGTGCCGGTGACGGCGTTCGCCACGTACAGCCGCTTGCCGTCGGCAGAGGCGGCGAGGGCGCTCGGAGCGGTGCCCGTGCGCAGGGTGGTGGCGATCGTCCTGGCTTTGACGTCGATGACGGTCACCGTGGACTTGCCCGTGTTGAGCGCGTAGAGCCAGCGGCCCTCGGGGTCCACGGCGAGGCGGGTGGGAGCGGGAACTCCGGTGAAGTACGCCTGGGCGGTGGGGTTGTCCAGGTTGCCGACGTCCACCTTCACCACGCTGTTGTCGTCGGGCAACGCGACGTAGACCGTCTTGTCCCACGGCACGGCGGGCTGTACGTCGGCCGGTCTGGCCGTCGACTGGCCGGCTCCCAGCGTGCCGTACGTGTGGCGCACCGCCGGAGCGCCGTTCCGGAAGTCGACGATCGACATCTGGTCCGGCTGTGCGTAGGTGATGTACGCCCACTCGTTGTCCGGCGAGAACGACATCCCCTGCGCGTTCTGCGGCAGCCACGCGGGCGATGTGCCGTTCAGGTCGACGGCCTCGCCGGGCGGGTTGGCGGTGATACCGAAGGCGTCGACGTGCTGCGAGGCCGGAGCGGCGGCGCACAGCCGGCTGCCGTCGGGGCTGACGGCAAGGCAGGCAGCGCCCGGATTCTTCAACGTGATCGGTTCGTACGCCGTCAGGCTCTGCGCGTCGACCGGCGTCACCGTCCCCGCACCCAGGACGTACAGCCGCTCGCTCGTGGCCGGCGCGCCTCCCCTGTGGTCGGGCTCGGGCTGCACCGTGGCGTCGCCCGCGACCAGCGCGTCGGCGGCGGTCAGCCGCTCGTTGGTGCCGGGGCTCACGCCCAGGTAGTCCATGGCGGCGAACAGCCGGTCGCGGGACTGGTCGACCGCCGCGCCGGTCGAGGCGGCGGTGAGGGCGCCCACGGTCGGGCGGGCCTCCCTCACCGGTGCGGCCTCGGCAACGGGCTCCACCGCGGCCGGCTGCCGGAAGAAGACCGTGTCCGCGAGATCGGCGGCCTTCCCGACGACTGTCGCGACGACGACGGACTGCGTCAGCGGCAGCACACCGTCCGGCCTGCGGTCGTCGTGCGCGATCGTCCCGGCCTTGACCGGTCCGGGTGTGGCACCCTGCGTGGGGGCCGGGAGGCGCAGGTCGACGCCCGTCAGCTGTCCGCCGACACGCTGCTCGCTGCCGGTGGTGAGCGGGCCACCGTGCGAGCCCCACAGCGCGGCGGGCAGGCTCACCACGTTCTTCGTGGCGGTCCAGGCGCTCAGGTCCTGGGCGGTGGAGTCCTCCTTGGTGAGCGTGACCGTGAGCGTCGAGTCCAGCTTCTTGCCGCCGTCGCGCAGCGGGCGGATGTCGACTTCCGCGCCCGGGATCTTGTCATCGCCGAGATACAGCGTGCCGATCGGGACGGCCGTGCGCACCGCGAAGGAGAAGGCGCCGGTGCCGACGGTCCACAGCCCCGGCTCGTCCTTGGACTCCACCGGCATGAGCCCGTCCATGGGCACGAGCCGTACGGCGTCCTCCTTCTTCGGCAGCTGCTTGACGACCTCCGGCCAGGATGCGGCCTTGTCGTCGCTCGCGCTGCCGTCGCCGAAGCCGATGGTGAAGGAGATGAACCAGAGGTGGACGGTGACCTCACCGCCCGTCGGCGGGCCCCACAGATGCAGGGACGCGCCGACCTCGACGCTGATCGTCTCGCGCACCAGCCACAGGTCGAGCACAAAGCTCACACCGATGCTCACGTCGATCCTGGTGTCGAAGTGGAACGGCGCCCACTCGATGAGGATGTCGGCCTGTGCGGTCAGCCAGGCGTGCAGATCGCCGGAGCGGAAGTTCACGTCCAGCGCGCCACCGGCCATGATCGCGCCGGGGGTGAGGGCGAAGTACGAGCCGCCGCTGATGGTCAGCTCGGAGGTGACCGGCCAGTTGAAGCCCAGCCGCGGCACCTGCGGATAGTACGCGGGCAGCTTCTTGTATCCGGGGTAGTAGCCGCCCAGCGTCAGGACGAAGTCACCTGCGTTCGCGCCCTCGAACCAGGTGTACAGCGCGAACCCGCCGGTCAGCACGCAGTCCTCGGACAGGAGGAACGAGCCCGGCGCCAGCTGCGCGGTCAGCTTCAGCACGCCCTCGCTCGCGCGGTACTTGGCGGACAGGCCGAGCCGCACCCGCGCGTACGCGGGCAGGGACTGGTCCTTGGGGAAGCGTGCCTCGGCCGTGCCGAGCACGGCGACGGCGAAGTCGTCGCCGACCTCCAGCACCAGCAGCGCCTGGCCGCTGAGGAACTCGAAGACCTTGAATTCGAGACCCGCCGCGAACCACAGCTGCCCGGACCTGGGCCGGACCCAGGCGTCCTTGCCGTCCATCAGGTTGCCGAGGACTGCCAGCGGGTCGGTCTCCGGGGAGGTGAAGTCCTTGAGGAACGGGAAGTCCAGGACCTCGTCGCCCTCGGGCAGCCGCAGGTCCGTATTGAGGCCGAAGCCGGCCATGATGCCGGTGATTTGCACGGGCGGCGGCCCGCCGAACTCGCCGTTCACCTTGCCGAACAGGAACAGCGACGGCTGGTCGGGGTGCGCCTTGGTCTGCGCGTACGCGCCGAGCGCCGTGAGGCCGAACTCCTCCGCCGAGACGGCCAGTGCCCCCTCGATCAGCGTGTCGTACGTGCCGTCCGCGGGGCGGTTGATCAGGGCGCCCTTGATGGCCAGCGGCGGACGGGAGTAGCCGACGCTGAGGCCGTCCAGCCGGAACTGCGGGTTGGCCGGGTCGGACAGCTCGATGCCCATGCCCAGCCCGTCGACCCCGACGGTGAGCCCGGCCATGCCGAGGGAGGCGTCGAACAGCACCCACACGGTGCCGTCGGCGAAGCCCACGCCGACGCGGCCGAGGTTCAGCGGGCCGACGTTGCGCTGGATCT
>NZ_JAINFC010000311.1 GCF_020740835.1 Streptomyces sp. UNOC14_S4 | reverse complement strand
GGCCAGGGCGGTCCGCTCGCCCGCGACCGGGCCGCCGCGGCGGGGCTCCCGGGCGAGCGGACCGCCCTGGCCGTGCTCGCCGTCCACGAGGCCGCGGGCCACCTGCTGGCGCCCGAGGGCGCACGCGTCGCGCTGAGCGCCTGGGAGGAGCCCGGTGCCCTCGTCTTCGAGCTGCGTCGTCCCGGGCCGCCGGACGGCCCCGTACCGGCCCTCGCGGGCTACGCGCCGCCCGGTGCGGCCCCCGGCGCGGAGGACGGCCTCTGGCTGGCCCGCCGTCTCAGCGACTGCCTGGACGTGCGCTTCCACGGCGGCGAGAGCAGGATCACACTGCGGATCGCCGGGCGCGGGGACGCCGAAGCCCTGTGAGGGCGGACGCACTCACAGGGCTTCGGCGGATCTCGTGAAAAGCGGGGGAGCCGGGGTCAGCCGCTGCGGCGCAGGGCCTCTGTGAGCCGCACGGCCGCGTCGATGACCGCCTGGGCGTGCATCCGGCCCGGGTGGCGGGTCAGGCGCTCGATCGGTCCGGAGACCGAGACGGCGGCCACCACGCGGTTGGACGGGCCCCGCACCGGAGCGGAGACCGAGGCGACGCCCGGCTCCCGCTCGCCGATCGACTGGGCCCAGCCGCGGCGGCGCACGCCGGAGAGCGCCGTCGCCGTGAAACGGGCGCCCTGGAGGCCGCGGTGCAGCCGCTCGGGCTCCTCCCAGGCCATGAGCACCTGCGCCGCCGAGCCCGCCTTCATCGGGAGCGTGGAGCCGACCGGCACCGTGTCCCGCAGTCCGGACAGCCGCTCCGCGGCCGCCACGCAGATGCGCATGTCGCCCTGCCGCCGGTAGAGCTGCGCGCTCTCGCCCGTCACGTCCCGCAGGTGCGTGAGCACCGGCCCGGCCGTGGCCAGCAGCCGGTCCTCGCCCGCCGCCGCGGCCAGCTCGCTCAGGCGCGGTCCGAGGATGAAACGGCCCTGCATGTCCCGCGCCACCATGCGGTGGTGCTCCAGCGCGACCGCGAGGCGGTGCGCCGTCGGGCGCGCGAGCCCGGTCGCCGTCACGAGCCCGGCCAGCGTCGCCGGACCTGACTCCAGAGCGCTCAGCACCAGAGCCGCCTTGTCGAGTACGCCCACGCCGCTCGAGGCGCCACCGGAATTGTCCATGTCACGATACTTGCGTCTCACAGTGTGAAACGCAAGTTCAATTTTCCGGCGGAAGCGCCAACCTGGAGAGCAAGCAACCCACAGCACACACAGGCACCGGCGACGCCGCCGGCCGGAGGGACAGCGATGGGACGGACACTCGCGGAGAAGGTCTGGGACGACCACGTCGTCCGGCGCGCCGAGGGCGAGCCGGATCTCCTCTTCATCGATCTGCACCTGCTCCACGAGGTGACCAGCCCGCAGGCCTTCGACGGCCTGCGCAAGGCGGGCCGTGGCGTCCGCCGCCTCGACCTGACCATCGCCACCGAGGACCACAACACCCCCACCCTCGACATCGACAAACCGATCGCGGACCCCGTCTCCCGCACCCAGCTGGAGACCCTCCGGAAGAACTGCGCCGAGTTCGGGGTACGGCTGCACCCGCTGGGCGACGTCGAGCAGGGCGTCGTCCACGTGGTGGGACCGCAGCTGGGGCTGACCCAGCCCGGCACGACCGTCGTCTGCGGCGACAGCCACACGTCCACCCACGGCGCCTTCGGAGCTCTGGCGTTCGGCATCGGCACCAGCCAGGTCGAGCACGTGCTGGCCACCCAGACCCTGCCGCTGGCCCCGTTCCGGACCATGGCCGTGACCGTCGAGGGCGAGCTGCCCGAGGGCGTGACCGCCAAGGACCTGATCCTGGCCGTCATCGCCCGCATCGGCACCGGCGGCGGCCAGGGGTACGTCATCGAGTACCGCGGCCCGGCCGTCGAGAAGCTCTCGATGGAGGCGCGGATGACCGTCTGCAACATGTCCATCGAGGCGGGTGCCCGCGCCGGGATGATCGCCCCCGACGAGACCACCTTCGCCTACCTGAAGGACCGCCCGCACGCCCCGCAGGGCGAGGACTGGGACGCCGCCGTCGCCTACTGGCGCACCCTGCGCACGGACGACGACGCGGTCTTCGACCACGAGGTGGTCGTCGACGCCTCGGAGCTCTCCCCGTTCGTCACCTGGGGCACCAATCCGGGCCAGGGCGCGCCGCTCGCCTCCTCCGTGCCCGACCCGGCCTCCTTCGCCGACCCGTCGGACCGGCTGGCGGCCGAAAAGGCCCTGGAATACATGGGATTGACGGCGGGTCAGGAGCTGCGCGACATCCGTGTGGACACCGTCTTCGTGGGCTCCTGCACCAACGGACGCATCGAGGACCTGCGGGCCGCCGCGGCCGTCCTCGACGGGCGTCACGTGGCCGGCGGTGTCCGGATGCTGGTCGTCCCCGGCTCGGTGCGCGTCTCGCTCCAGGCCGTCTCCGAGGGGCTGGACAAGGTGTTCACCGCCGCCGGGGCCGAATGGCGGCACGCCGGGTGCTCCATGTGCCTGGGCATGAACCCCGACCAACTGGCGCCGGGCGAGAGGTCCGCGTCGACCTCCAACCGCAACTTCGAGGGCAGGCAGGGCAAGGGCGGCCGCACCCATCTGGTGTCCCCCCAGGTCGCCGCCGCCACCGCCGTCCTGGGCACGCTCGCCTCCCCGGCCGACCTGCCCGACGTATCCGCCGTACCGACTGCCGTAGGGGTCTGAGCAGACATGGAAGCCTTCACCACGCACACCGGCCGGGCCGTCCCGCTGCGCCGCGGCAACGTCGACACCGACCAGATCATCCCGGCGCACTGGCTCAAGAAGGTCACCCGCGACGGCTTCGAGGACGGGCTCTTCGAGGCCTGGCGCAAGGATCCGGAGTTCGTGCTGAACCGTCCGGAGCGCCGGGGGGCCACCGTGCTCGTCGCCGGCCCCGACTTCGGCACCGGCTCCTCCCGCGAGCACGCGGTCTGGGCGCTGCAGAACTACGGCTTCAAGGCCGTCGTCTCGTCCCGCTTCGCCGACATCTTCCGCGGGAACTCGCTCAAGAACGGACTGCTGACCGTCGTCCTGCCCCAGGAGACCGTCGACGCGCTCTGGCGGCTCACCGAGGCCGACCCCGCCGCCGAGGTGACCGTCGACCTCGTCGCCCGGCAGGTGCGGGCCGAGGGCATCACGGCTGATTTCGACCTTGACGAGAACGCGCGCTGGCGACTCCTGGAGGGTCTGGACGACATCGGGCTGACCCTCCGGCACGAGGCCGACATCGCCGTCTTCGAGACCCGGAGGCCCCCGTACAAGCCCTCCACCACGCCCGTCACGGCCCGGTCCTGACACGGATTTCGAGCAACTTTCCGCGCCTGCTCGCGACGCTTCGGGGACCCGGATTTTCGCTGCTCACCCGGGGTTTGGCATGATGCGCCCCCTGTCTTCGGACAGGGGGCGCGCCGCTTTGTTGAGGCCCTGTGAAGCGACAACTCGCCTCAGATGGCACAATCGGTGCATGGAACGCGACAGCCAACTCGAGCTTTACCGGCTCGTCGCCGCCCAACTCAAGCAAGCCCACTCACGGGTGCGCACACTGCAAGTCCCGGAGGGCGTACGGATGGCGCTGTCCCGGAAGCTGCTGGCCATCACGGCCGCGGCAAAGCACGATCTCTCAGGCGCGGCAAAGCGTCTGGACCGGCTGATGAACGACCTCGACGAGGGCCGTTTCCCCGAAGAGCCCGACCGTGACGGAACTCCGTGATGGTCGAGTTCGTTGCGGCACAAGGGTGATTAGACCGTTTCGTGTTTGATTTGCGGTATATATCTGCCTAACGTGCGAAAAGGCTGGAACGCATTCCAGCAATGTCTCCGAAGGGGAAGACGTGAACAAGGCGCAGCTCGTTGAAGCGATTGCCGACAAGCTCGGCGGCCGTCAGCAGGCCGCAGACGCGGTCGACGCGGTACTCGACGCGATCGTCCGTGCGGTTGTGGCCGGGGACCGGGTCTCGGTCACCGGCTTCGGTTCCTTCGAGAAGGTCGACCGCCCGGCCCGCTACGCCCGCAACCCGCAGACGGGTGAGCGCGTGCGGGTCAAGAAGACCTCGGTGCCGCGCTTCCGCGCGGGCCAGGGCTTCAAGGACCTGGTGAGCGGCTCGAAGAAGCTGCCGAAGGGCGGCGAGGTCGCGGTCAAGAAGGCGCCCAAGGGCAGCCTCACCGGCGGCAAGGCCACCACCAAGGCCGCGGCCAAGAAGGCCACCGCCAAGAAGGCGACGGCGAAGAAGGCCACCACCGCCAAGAAGGTGACCGCGGTCAAGAAGACCACCGCGGCCGCCGCGAAGAAGGCGACCACGGCCAAGAAGGCCGCGCCCGCCAAGAAGGCCGCCACCACGGCCAAGAAGGCCACGGCCACCAAGGCCGCCGCCAAGAAGACGACGACGGCCGCGAAGAAGACCACGGCCGCCGCCAAGAAGACCACGGCGAAGAAGACCGCTCCGGCCAAGAAGGCCGCCGCGGTCAAGGCTCCGGCGCGCAAGACCACGGCGCGCAAGACCACCGCCAAGAAGGCCGCCGCCAAGAAGTAAGGCAGCGGACGGCGTCATGCGCCGGGCCGGGCTCCCTTCGGGGAGCCCGGCCCGCGGTGTCGCTGGGCGCTGTGCCTTGGGGGAATGGCGGTGCGCCTACTGGGGTGCCGCTTTGGCTTCGGGCGCGGCTGCGGGTTGTGTGTGGCTTGTCGCGCCGTTCCTCGCGCCCCTGTCGCCTACGAGCTCGGCTCGTGGGGTTGTTCGGCGGCTGCCGGTCCGTTGTGGTTGCTCGCGCAGTTCCCCGCGCCCCTTGCAGGGGCGGTCCTAGAACGTCTGCAGTGTCACCAGCGAGATGGTGTTCTCGCGGTACTCGATGCGGACCCGCTGGCCCGGGCGGAGGAGGCGGAGGCCGCCCGCGTCGAAGGCGGCGGTGCCGAACGGTACGGGAGTGCCGTCGTCCAGCAGCACGCTGCCGGAGCGGGTCTGGGGGTCGTAGGTGTACGCGGTGGCCTGCATGGGCCCGAGCCTACGTCCTGTCCGCCACACGCTGCGGCAGTACGGCGGCCGCGGCCGCCGTCCGCGGGCCCACGCCCAGTGCCAGGGCCGCGCGCAAATCCTCCGCCGTGTCCACGTCCCGGCGTACGGATTCCACGTCCGTCAGCTCGATCTCATGGGCCCCCGACGCCCGGTGCCGGTTGCGCGACTGTCCCTCGAACGCCGGAGCCAATTCCATTCCGGGGGCCGCCGCGAGAAGTGTCGTCCCGATTCCCGCCGCATCGGCGAGAAAAGAGCGCGGGAATTCTTCGGCGGAATCGAGCACCCGCCCGAGTTCCACCGCCCGCAAAGCGGGCAGATCCGCGTTCAGCGTCGCCACCGCCGCCCCCGGCCGCCCCGCACGCACACTTCGCGCGCCGTGCGCAAGGGCGCCGTTCAGCCCCTTTCCGCCCGCCGGCTCCCGCAGCACCCGCGCCCCGAGCGCCCCGAGCCGCTCGCCCGCCACCGGATCGTCCGTGACGACCACCACACCGGCCACCGCGTGGCAGGACAGCGCCGCCGCGACCGTGTCCTGCGCGAAGGCCAGCGCCAGCGCGGTCCGGTCCGGCCCCCGCCCCGGGCCCCCCGCGAGACGGCTCTTGGCCTCGGACAACGGTTTCACCGGCACCACCAGAGTCCAGACCACATCCGCCCCCTCTCTTAGCAACAGCCTCATTGTCACCCGCTGCCGCAGACGCCCGGGGAGCGCGGGGTTACGGTGTTCTCGACAGACCGGGTACCTGGGGCGACACTTGTGCGGCCCCAAGGTTCACACATCCCCCAGGTCCCAAGAGAAGGGTGTCCGAGTGTCCCGCCACAGAATCGGCTTCTGGTACCGCTTTACCGCGGTGTTGGCAAAACCGCCGCTCGTGGTTCTGTTCAAGCGGGACTGGCGAGGAATGGAGCACATTCCGGCCGACGGCGGATTTATCACCGCCGTCAACCACAACTCGTATCTCGACCCGCTCTCCTACGCGCACTTCCAGTACAACACCGGGCGCGTCCCCCGCTTCCTGGCCAAGGCCGCCCTGTTCAAGGGCAGCTTCGTCGGCGCGGTCCTGCGCGGCACCGGGCAGATCCCCGTCTACCGCGAGACCACCGACGCCGCCACCGCCTTCCGCGCCGCCGTCGAGGCCATCGAGAAGGGCGAGTGCGTGGCCTTCTACCCGGAGGGCACCCTCACCCGCGACCCCGAGCTGTGGCCGATGGAGGGCAAGACCGGCGCCGCCCGTGTGGCGCTGCTCACCCGCGCGCCCGTCGTCCCCGTCGCCCAGTGGGGCGCCCACGAGGCCATGCCGCCCTACGCCAAGGAGAAGAAGCTCCGGCTCTTCCCCCGCAAGACGCTGCGGGTGCTCGCGGGCCCGCCCGTGGACCTCTCGAAGTACTACGGCAAGGAGCCCACCGCCGAGGTGCTGCGCGCCGCCACGGAGGACATCATGGCCGCCATCACGGCCCTGCTCTCCGAACTGCGCGGCGAGCCCGCCCCCGCCGAGCCCTACAACCACCGCAAGGCCCGCGCCGAGGTCCGCAGGAAGGCCCAGGAGGAGAGCAAGTGACGCGCTGCGCCGTCTTCGGCACCGGTTCCTGGGGCACCGCCTTCGCGATGATCCTCGCCGACGCCGGGTGCGAGGTGACCATGTGGGGCCGCCGCGAGGCCCTCGTCGACGCCATCAACACCACCCGCACCAACCCCGACTACCTCCCGGGCGTCGAGCTCCCCGCCTCCGTACGGGCCACCACCGACCCCGCCGAGGCGGCCGGGGGCGCGGCCTTCACCGTCCTCGCCGTCCCCTCCCAGACCCTGCGCGGCAACCTCACCGAGTGGGCGCCCCTGCTGGCCGACGGCACCGTCCTCGTCTCCCTGATGAAGGGCGTCGAACTCGGCACCGCCAAGCGGATGAGCGAGGTGATCGAGGAGGTCGCCAAGGTCCCCGCGGAGCGCGTGGCCGTCCTCACCGGACCCAACCTCGCCAAGGAGATCGCCGCCCGGCAGCCCGCCGCGGCCGTCGTCGCCTGCCCGGACGAGGCCGTCGCCCGGCGCCTCCAGACCGCCTGCCACACCGCCTACTTCCGCCCCTACACCAACACCGACGTCGTCGGCTGCGAGCTCGGCGGCGCCGTCAAGAACGTCATCGCGCTCGCCGTGGGCATCGCCGACGGCATGGGCCTCGGCGACAACGCCAAGGCCTCGCTCATCACCCGCGGCCTCGCCGAGACCACCCGCCTCGGCCTCGCCATGGGCGCCGACGCGCACACCTTCGCCGGTCTCGCGGGCATGGGCGACCTCGTCGCCACCTGCGCCTCGCCGCTCTCCCGCAACCGCACCTTCGGCGCCTGCCTCGGCCGCGGCATGACCCTCGCCGAGACCGTCGCCGTCACCAAGCAGACCGCCGAGGGCGTCAAGTCCTGCGAGTCCGTGCTGGATCTGGCCCGCCGCCACGACGTCGACATGCCGATCACGGAGACCGTCGTGGAGATCGTGCACGGCGGGAAGCCCCCACTGGTGGCGCTCAAGGAGCTGATGTCGCGCAGCGCCAAGGCCGAGCGGCACTGACGCACCCCGGCCCACCAGGTAGTCTCGTCGCGATATGAGCAGCGAGACCACCTCCCAGAGCCCTGACCGGAGCCGGAAGCCGCGCGTCGCGGTGGTGTTCGGCGGTCGCAGTTCCGAGCACGCCATCTCGGTCGTCACCGCGGGCGCCGTGCTCGGCGCCATCGACCGGTCGAAATACGACGTGCTGCCGATCGGCATTACCACGGACGGCCGTTGGGCGCTCACCGCCGACGACCCCGAGCGGATGGCCATCACCGGCCGGACGCTGCCCAGCGTCGAGGACGTCGCGCAGTCGCCCGACGGCACCGTGGTGCTGCCGGTCGACCCGACTTCCCGCGAGGTCGTCTACAGCGAGCCGGGCGCCGTGCCCAAGGCCCTGGGCGAGGTCGACGTCGTCTTCCCCGTGCTGCACGGCCCGTACGGGGAGGACGGCACCCTCCAGGGCCTGCTGGAGCTCTCCGGCATCCCCTACGTGGGCGCGGGCGTCCTCGCCTCCGCCGTCGGCCAGGACAAGGAGTACATGAAGCGCGTCTTCATCTCCTACGGCCTGCCCGTCGGCCCGTACGAGGTGATCCGCCCCCGCGAGTGGGCCGACCCGGCCGCCGCCCGCGAGAAGATCGTGGACTTCGCGGGCGAGCACGGCTGGCCGCTCTTCGTGAAGCCCGCCCGCGCCGGCTCCTCCATGGGCATCACCAAGGTCGACGACATCTCCGGCCTGGACGACGCCATCGCCGAGGCCCGCCGCCACGACCCCAAGATCCTCGTCGAGTCGCTGCTCCGCGGCCGGGAGATCGAGTGCGGTGTGCTCGAGTTCGAGGACGGGCCGCGCGCCAGCCTCCCCGCCGAGATCCCCCCGGTCACCGCGCACGACTTCTACGACTTCGAGGCGAAGTACATCGACTCCGCCGCCGGGATCGTGCCCGCGCCGCTCACCCCGGAGCAGACCGCCCGCGTCCAGGAACTGGCCGTCCAGGCCTTCGACGCGGTGTCCTGCGAAGGTCTCGTCCGGGCGGACTTCTTCCTCACCGAGGACGGCGAGTTCGTCATCAACGAGATCAACACCATGCCCGGCTTCACGCCCATCTCCATGTACCCGCGCATGTGGCAGGAGACCGGCCTGAGCTACCCCGAGCTGGTGGACGCGCTCGTCCAGGCGGCGCTGCGCCGCCCCACCGGGCTGCGCTAGCCGCTAGTCGACGTAGCCGAAGGGGATCGTCTTCTTGACGGCGTCGGCGAGATCGGTCAGCGCGCCGATGTCGCCCGCGTCACCGGCGACCTTCTTCGGCAGCGTCACCTCCACCCACACCTCACGGTGCACCGTGGTGCAGCGGACGCTGCCGTCCGGCTGCCGCTCCGGCAGCCACTCGACGCCGTCCGCCTCCACGGAGCCCGTGGTCGGCGCGTACGTCGTGGAACCGGCCCGGATGATCTCGGGGCGCTTCACTCCGCAGCGCAGCGAGACCGCCGGGTCGCCCCAGACCGCGGTGAAGTCGGACTCGGGGTCGGCGGTACGCCGCTTCAGCCCGTCCACGCTGTCCGGCAGGGCCTTGTGCAGGTCCTTGCAGGGAC
>NZ_JAINFC010000310.1 GCF_020740835.1 Streptomyces sp. UNOC14_S4 | reverse complement strand
ACCCCCGTTTGTGGGCAGGCGTTCCGCACGGCGGAACGGGTGGGCACAAACGGGCCCACGGACAGCAACCGACCACCACCGGGGGTCCGGGGGCGAAGCCCCCGGTCAGTGCTCCGCTTCGCCGCGCAGGCGGCCACGGACCCGTTCCGCCACGTCCGCATAGCGCGCCTCCGCCCCGTACCGCGTCGGCTCGTAGTACCGCCTGCCATGCACCGCGTCCGGCGCGTACTGCTGCGCGGCGATCCCGCCCGGCACATCGTGCGGGTAGACATACCCCTGCGCGTGACCGAGCTTCTCGGCGCCCTTGTAGTGGCCGTCGCGCAGGTGGGGCGGGACGGGGCCGGCGAGGCCCGCGCGGACGTCGGCCAGGGCCGCGTCGATCGCGAGGTACGCCGCGTTGGACTTCGGGGCGAGAGCGAGTGCCACGGTCACCTGGCCGAGCACGATGCGCGCCTCGGGGAATCCGATCAGGGCCACGGCCTGGGCGCCGGCCACCGCGGTCTGCAGGGCGGTGGGGTCGGCCATGCCGACGTCCTCGCTCGCGGAGATCATCAGCCGCCGGGCGATGAAGCGCGGGTCCTCCCCCGCTTCGATCATCCGGGCGAGGTAGTGCAGCGCGGCGTCCACGTCGGAGCCCCGGATCGACTTGATGAGGGCGCTGGCCACGTCGTAGTGCTGGTCGCCGTCGCGGTCGTAGCGCACGGCGGCGCGGTCGACGGTGTCCTCCAGCGTCTCCAGGGTGATCTCGGTCTCGCCCTTGGCGATGGCCGAGCCCGCGCCCGCCTCCAGGGCGGTGAGCGCGCGGCGGGCGTCGCCCCCGGCGATCCGCAGCAGGTGCGCCTCGGCGTCCTCGGGCAGGGTGACCGCGCCGCCGAGGCCGCGCTCGTCGGTGAGGGCGCGGTGCAGCAGGCCGCGCAGGTCCTCGTCGGTGAGGGCCTGGAGCGTCAGCAGCAGGGAGCGTGAGAGCAGCGGCGAGATGACCGAGAAGTACGGGTTCTCGGTCGTGGCCGCGATGAGGGTGACCCAGCGGTTCTCCACGGCGGGCAGCAGGGAGTCCTGCTGGGCCTTGCTGAAGCGGTGGATCTCGTCCAGGAAGAGGACGGTCTCCTTGCCGTAGCCGCCGGAGGCGCGGCGGGCGCCGTCGATGACGGCCCGTACCTCCTTCACCCCCGCGGTGATCGCGGACAGCTCCACGAAGCGCTTGTTGGTGGCCTGGCTGACGACGTACGCCAGCGTCGTCTTGCCGATGCCCGGCGGGCCCCAGAGGATCACCGAGGACGGCCCGGCCGGACCGCCGCCGCCCTCGCCGACGAGCCTGCGCAGCGGCGAGCCGGGCTTGAGGAGGTGGCCCTGGCCGACCACTTCGTCGAGGGTGCGGGGGCGCATGCGGACGGCCAGCGGACTGCTCGCCGGGTCTTTCTCCTGGCGGTCCTCTGCGGCGGCGGTGAACAGGTCGGGTTCCACGTCTCCAGACCCTATGCCACCGGTATGACAACGCCGCCGGACCCATGGCGGGTCCGGCGGCGTACACCTGCGATGCGGGGCCTGTCAGGCGGTGCCGCCCGTCCAGAAGTCCCACCACTTGGTGAGGATCAGCATCCCGATGATGCCGATGTGCAGCACCGGCACCACCCAGTGGAACTCCAGGAAGGCGTTCCGCACGGCCCGCGGCGCGGGGATGAAGCCGCTCCGGAGGTTCTGCACCGTCACGTACCAGAACATGACGATCGTGGCGACCCAGGCGAGGCAGCACCACAGGCACAGCGAGCCGATGACGTACAGCGACTGGTACTGGAGCCAGCTGACGAAGCCGACGCCGAAGAGGCAGCCCGCCTCCATGCCGAGCCAGTACCAGCGGGGGAAGCGGGCGCCGGAGAGCAGCGCGAGGCCGATCGCGATGATCGCGCCGTAGCAGGCGAGGCCCAGCATCGGGTTGGGGAACCCGAAGACCTCCGCCTGCGCGCTCTTCATGATGTTGCCGCAGGAGACGATCGGGTTGAGGCTGCACCCGGGGACGTAGTTGGGGTCCTTGAGCAGCTCGAACTTGTCGAGCGTGATGACCCAGGACGCCAGCAGGCCCGCCGCGCCGGTGATCACCAGCATCAGCGCGAAGGCACGGCTGGCGCCCACGGCACCCGTCACGGGGCCGTCCCGCTCCTCGCCGTCGGTGGCGGAGCGATCGAGTGCCGAAGTGGTCATAGCGCCCTTGATCCCATCAGTCGGTCCTTGCGGCCCATTCTGCACGAGCCGCCGGGCAATCAGCCCTGGCGGGCGAGGAGTTCGCTCACCACTGTGTCGAATGCGACAGGTGTCTGCTCCCCGGACTCCAGGTCCTTGAGCTGCACCACGCCCTCGGCCAGGTCCCGTTCGCCCGCGACGAGCGCGAAGCGGGCACCCGAGCGGTTGGCCGATTTCATGGCGTTCTTCAGGCCCTTGCCGCCGAAGGCGAAGTCGGTGGCGACCCCGGCCCGGCGCAACTCGGTCACCAGGCCGAAGAGCGCCCGGCGGGCCTCGTCGCCCAGCGGCACCGCGAAGACCTGGGTGGCCGCGGGCAGGTCGAGCTCGATGCCCTCCGCCTTCAGCGCGAGCACCGTGCGGTCGACGCCGAGCGCCCAGCCGACCGACGGCAGCGCCGGTCCGCCGATCATCTCGGACAGGCCGTCGTAGCGGCCGCCGCCGCCCACCGCGGACTGCGAGCCCAGGCCGTCGTGGACGAACTCGAAGGTGGTGCGGGTGTAGTAGTCCAGGCCGCGGACCAGCTTCTCGTCGTCCTCGAAGGCGACGCCCGCGGCGGTCAGCAGCGCGCGCACCTGCTCGTGGTACTCCTTGCACGCCTCGCACAGGTGGTCGCGCAGCATCGGCGCGCCCACGAGCTGCTTCTGCACGGCCTCGCGCTTGTCGTCCAGGACGCGCAGCGGGTTGATCTCGATGCGGCGGCGGGTGTCCTCGTCGAGGTCGAGGCCGCGCAGGAAGGACTGGAGCGCGTCGCGGTAGGCCGGACGGCACTCCTTGTCGCCGAGCGAGTTGAGCAGCAGGCGGAAGTTCCTCAGGCCCAGCGACTTGTAGGCGTCGACGGCCAGGATGATCAGCTCGGCGTCCAGCGCCGGGTCCTCGGCGCCGATCGCCTCGGCGCCGACCTGCGAGAAGTGGCGGTAGCGGCCGGCCTGCGGGCGCTCGTAGCGGTAGTACGAGCCGGAGTACCAGAGCTTGACGGGCAGGTTGCCCGCCTTGTGCAGGTTGGCCTCCAGGGCCGCGCGCAGCACGGAGGCGGTGCCCTCGGGGCGCAGCGCGAGCTGGTCGCCGCCGCGCGTGGTGAGGGTGTACATCTCCTTGGTCACGATGTCGGTGGACTCGCCGACGCCGCGGGAGAACAGCTCGACCTGCTCGAAGCCGGGGGTCTCGATGTAGCCGTACCCGGCGCGCTTGAGCGGCGCGGAGATGGCCTCGCGCACCGCGAGGAACGTCGCGGAGTCGGGCGGGGTCAGGTCGTAGGTGCCCTTGGGGGCCTTGAACGTACTCACGGGAAAAATCGTCACATTCCTCGTCGCGGAGCGGCGGTAGCGCCGCCTCCGAGGCCACGCTGCGTCTCGGCCACGTCCCGCAGGTACGGGTTGGTGGCGCGCTCGCGGCCGATGCTGGTCTGGGGGCCGTGGCCGGACAGCACCACGGTCGAGTCGTCCAGCGGCAGGCACACGCGTGCCAGCGACCGGAGCATCTCGGCGTGGTCACCGCCGGGCAGGTCGGTGCGTCCGATGGAGCCGGCGAACAGCAGGTCGCCCGAGAAGAACACCGACGGGATGTCGTCGCTCTCGGGCATCCTGAAGGTCACCGACCCCTTGGTATGGCCGGGCGCGTGCGCGACGGAGAACTCCAGCCCGGCGAGGTCCAGCCGGGCGCCGTCGCTGAGCTCCTTGACGTCGTCGGGCTCGCCCACGGTGAGCTCGCCCATGAGGGGCTGCCCGATGGAGCGGCCGAGGGCCTTCTCCGGGTCGCTCATCATGTAGCGGTCCGCGGGGTGGATCCAGGCGGGGACGTCATGGGCGCCGCACACCGGGACGACCGAGGCGACATGGTCGATGTGCCCGTGGGTGAGGACGACGGCGACGGGCTTGAGCCGATGCTTCCTGAGCGTTTCCTCGACACCCTGGGCGGCCTGGTGGCCCGGGTCGATGATCACGCACTCCTCGCCTGCGGCCGGGGCGACCAGATAGCAATTGGTGCCCCAGGCCCCGGCGGGGAACCCGGCGATAAGCACATTCGTCCTTAACAGTCGGCCAGCAGAAATCCAGCGGTGGACCGGCGGAGCCTCCCCGGCGGAGAGACCCGGTCCGGTACAGAGCCTACCGGCGGCACTCCGGTCACAGCGAACCCGTATACGGTACGGGCACACCCGCAACACCCGGACCGGACCATGGACGAAGACGCTATGAGGAGACGACCCGGTGGTCAGTAACGAGCAGCGGCGGCGGCAGCTCGCCCGGGAGAAATTCGCGCGGCAGCAGGCGCGCCGCGAGGCGGCACGGGCCAAGGCCCGGCGGCGGAACGCGGTGATCGCCGCGGCCCTCGCCGTGGTGGTCGCCGCCGGCGCGGCCGTCTACGCGACGGGCGCGCTCTCCGACGACGGCAAGAAGGACACGACGGACGCGGCCGCCCCCGACAGCTCCACGAAGCCGAGCCGCGGCCCGGACCCCTGCGCGAAGGCCGCCCCGGGCTCCCCCACCACGAAGACGTGGAAGTCGGAGCCCGCGATGACCATCGACAAGTCCGCGTCCTACGCGATGGCCCTGAAGACCACCTGCGGCACCATCGACCTCAAGCTGGACGCCGAGAAGGCCCCGCACACGGTCAACTCCTTCAACTTCCTGGCGGGCGAGGGCTTCTTCGACCACTCCTCCTGCCACCGGCTGACGACCTCCGGCATCTACGTCCTGCAGTGTGGCGACCCCAAGGGCACCGGCATGGGCGGCTCGGGCTACACGATCCCCGACGAGAACCTCGGGGACTCCCGGGTCAAGGACGGCGTCTACCCGGCGGGCACGGTCGCGATGGCCAACACCGGGCAGCCGAACTCCGGCGGCAGCCAGTTCTTCCTCGTCTACCAGGACAGCAAGCTGGACCCGAAGTACACGCCCGTCGGCACGATCGGCGAGGCGGGCATGAAGGTCCTCAAGAAGATCGCCGACGCCGGTGTGAAGGATGGCGCACCCGACGGCGCGCCCAACGCGACGGTGACGATCGACAAGGCGACCGTCGCCAAGTCCTGACGCCCGCCGGTGCGTTCCGCCGCGCGCCGGCGCGTCGCCGTCGCCCTCCGGCGCGTTCCCGGGTCCCGCGCGGTGAAATTTCGGTCGCGCGGGATACGGACAGCCGGGCCGCCGGTCGCCTATGTTGGCGTTGTGTAGGGTGCCTGATCCGACGGCTGCCCGCACCCGAACGATCAAGCCGTCGGACCGGTCAGGGCGCGGCCCTGCCGGAACAACTGTGGACGATGCCCGAGGGGCCGCGCACCGGCCCCGGCATCATGTGGAGGAGGCGCTGTGAGCAGCGACCCATGGGGCCGCGTCGATGAGACGGGGACTGTGTACGTGCGTACCGCCGACGGCGAGCAGGTCGTCGGCTCGTGGCAGGCGGGTTCCCCCGAGGAGGCACTCGCCTACTTCGAGCGCAAGTACGAGGGCCTGGTCGTCGAGATCGGCCTCCTCGAGCGCCGGGTCAGGACCACCGACCTGTCGGCCAAGGACGCGGCGACCGCGATCGACCACCTGCGCACGCAGGTCGACGAACACCACGCGGTCGGTGACCTGGACGCGCTGCGCGTCCGGCTCGACAAGCTCGTCGCCTCGGTCGAGTCGCGCCGCGAGGAGCGCAAGGCCGTGAAGGCGAAGCAGTCCGAGGAGGCCCGGACGGCGAAGGAGGCGCTGGTCGCCGAGGCCGAGGAGCTGGCCGCGAGCGAGCAGTGGCGGTCGGCGGGTGAGCGGCTGCGCGCCCTGGTCGACACCTGGAAGGGCCTGCCGCGGCTCGACCGCAAGACGGACGACGAGCTGTGGCACCGCTTCTCGCACGCCCGCTCCGCGTTCTCCAAGCGGCGCAAGGCGCACTTCGCCGCGCTGGACGCCCAGCGCGAGGACGCCCGCAAGGCCAAGGAGAAGCTGGTCGCCGAGGCGGAGTCGCTCTCCGGGTCCACGGACTGGGGGCCGACGGCCGCGCGCTACCGCGATCTGATGGCGGAGTGGAAGGCCGCGGGCCGTGCGCAGCGCGAGGCGGAGGACGAGCTGTGGGCCCGCTTCCGCGGCGCGCAGGACGTCTTCTTCCAGGCGCGCGGCGAGGTGTTCGCCGAACGCGACGCCGAGCAGCAGGGCAACCTCGCGCTCAAGGAGGAGCTCGTCGCCGAGGCGGAGAAGCTTCTGCCGGTGACGGACCTGAAGGCGGCGCGTGCGGCGTTCCGCTCGATCAACGAGCGCTGGGAGGCCGTGGGCCACGTGCCGCGGGACGCCCGGCCGAAGATCGAGGGGCGGATGCACACCGTCGAGCGTGCCCTCCAGGAGGCGGAGGAGACCGAGTGGCGGCGCACGAACCCGGAGGCGCGGGCCCGTGCGGCCGGCCTGACCGGGCAGTTGCAGGCCGCCGTCGACAAGCTCCAGGAGCAGGTCGACAAGGCACGCGCCGCGGGCAACGACGCCAAGGCCGACAAGCTCGCCAAGGAGCTCGAGGGCCGCAAGGCGCTGCTCGACCAGGCGCTGAAGGGCCTGGAGGAGTTCGGCGGCTGAGCCGTCGTCGTCCGAGCACATGAGTAAGGGGCTCCGGCTATTGCCGGAGCCCCTTACTCATGCCCTGCTGACGGCCTACGGCCTACGGGCCGACGTCACGCGGTAGACGTCGTAGACGCCCTCCACGCCCCGCACCGCCTTCAGGACGTGCCCGAGGTGCTTGGGGTCGCCCATCTCGAAGGTGAAGCGCGAGGTGGCCACCCGGTCGCGCGAGGTCTGCACGGCGGCGGACAGGATGTTGACGTGCTGATCGGACAGGACGCGGGTGACGTCCGACAGCAGCCGGGACCGGTCCAGCGCCTCGACCTGGATGGCCACGAGGAAGACCGAGGACTGGGTCGGCGCCCACTCGACGTCGATGATGCGCTCGGGCTGCTGCGACAGGGAGTCGACGTTGACGCAGTCGGCGCGGTGCACCGAGATGCCGCTGCCGCGGGTGACGAAGCCGATGATCGGGTCGCCCGGCACCGGCGTACAGCAGCGGGCCAGCTTGACCCATACGTCGTCGACGCCCTTGACGACCACGCCCGGGTCCGCGCTGGAGCGCCGCTTGGAGCGGGTCCGGATGGGCGCGGTCTCCTCGATGTCCTCCGTGGCCGCGTCCTCGCCGCCGAGGGCCTGGACGAGCTTCTGGACGACGCCCTGCGCGGCGACGTGCCCCTCGCCGATGGCGGCGTAGAGGGAGGAGATGTCGGGGTAGCGCATCTCGTGCGCGAGGGTGACCAGCGAGTCGCCGGTGAGGATGCGCTGGATCGGCAGGTTCTGCTTGCGCATCGCGCGGGCGATGGCGTCCTTGCCCTGCTCGATCGCCTCGTCGCGACGCTCCTTGGAGAACCAGGCGCGGATCTTGTTGCGGGCGCGCGGGGACTTGACGAAGCCCAGCCAGTCGCGGGAGGGCCCGGCGCCGGCCGCCTTGGAGGTGAAGACCTCGACCAGGTCGCCGTTGTCGAGGGTCGACTCCAGGGGCACGAGGCGGCCGTTGACCCGGGCGCCTATCGTGCGGTGGCCGACCTCGGTGTGGACGGCGTAGGCGAAGTCGACGGGCGTGGCCCCCGCGGGCAGCGCTATGACGTCGCCCTTGGGCGTGAAGACGAAGACCTCGTTGCGCGAGAGATCGAAGCGCAGGGACTCCAGGAACTCGCCCGGGTCCTCGGTCTCCTTCTGCCAGTCCAGGAGCTGCCGCAGCCAGGCCATGTCATTGACGGTGTCCTGGTTCTTGCCCGCGTTCTTCGGGACGTCGGTGCGCACCTTGGAGGCGCCCGCGACGGCTTCCTGCTTGTACTTCCAGTGCGCGGCGATGCCGTACTCCGCGCGGCGGTGCATGTCGAAGGTCCTGATCTGGAGTTCGACGGGCTTGCCGCTGGGACCTATGACCGTCGTGTGCAGCGACTGGTACATGTTGAACTTGGGCATCGCGATGTAGTCCTTGAACCGCCCCGGGACCGGGTTCCACCGGGCGTGGACGGTGCCGAGCGCCGCGTAGCAGTCGCGGACGGTGTCGACGAGGACGCGGATGCCCACCAGGTCGTAGATCTCGGCGAAGTCACGGCCCCGCACGATCATCTTCTGGTAGACGCTGTAGTAGTGCTTGGGGCGGCCGGTGACGGTCGCCTTGATGCGCGCGGCGCGCAGGTCGGCCTGGACCTCGTCGATGACGGTCGCCAGGTACTCGTCACGCTTGGGGGCGCGCTCGGCGACGAGGCGGACGATCTCGTCGTACATCTTGGGGTAGAGGATCGCGAAGGCGAGGTCCTCCAGCTCCCACTTGATGGTGTTCATGCCCAGCCGGTGGGCCAGCGGGGCGTAGATCTCCAGGGTCTCGCGGGCCTTCTTCTCCTGCTTCTCCCGCTTGAGGTAGCGCATGGTGCGCATGTTGTGCAGGCGGTCGGCGAGCTTGATCACCAGGACGCGGGGGTCCTTGGCCATGGCGACGACCATCTTGCGCACGGTCTCCGCCTGCGCGGCCTCGCCGAACTTGACCCGGTCGAGCTTGGTGACGCCGTCCACGAGCAGGGCGACCTGGTCGCCGAAGTCGCGGCGCAGGGTGTCCAGGCCGTACTCGGTGTCCTCGACGGTGTCGTGCAGCAGGCCCGCCATCAGCGTGGCCGGGTCCATGCCGAGCTCGGCGAGGATCGTGGTCACCGCGAGCGGGTGGGTGATGTACGGGTCGCCGCTCTTGCGCTTCTGGCCCCGGTGCCAGCGCTCGGCGACCTGGTAGGCGCGCTCGATCTGCCGGAGGGTGGCGGTGTCGGCCTTGGGGTCGTTGCTGCGGACGACGCGCAGCAGCGGTTCGAGCACCGGGTTGTACGAGCTGGAGCGCTGGACGCCCAGGCGGGCGAGGCGGGCCCGGACGCGGCTGGAGGAGCCGGTGCGGGCCGCGGCGGGCTGGGGGGCGCCGGCCCGGGCGGGCGCCCCCCAGCCC